>CP064979.1:2559551-2879495 GCA_016699575.1 Flavobacteriales bacterium
TGGTTCACCCATTGAAAGGCGTTAAGACCACGCAGTTCCTCATCGACATCATCGGTCGTGGACGCGGCAACCTGCATTGGCGCGGCGACAAGGACGGGTTCGCGGATTTCGCCGGTGCGTTCCAACACCTGCAAGGCCTCGATGCGCCCAAGCCGCTGGATGAGATGCAGGAGTTCTCGGACTTTCTCGCGGCCACATGGTACGTGCCCAATCCCTACCGCACCTACAAGCCGAGCGGTTCCGGATCGCAATCGAGCACCGCACGCCTGAACCCGAACCGGGTGCGCGGTATCGGCACCACCTTCCAAGCGATCCCACCTGCGGTGCCCTTGTTCGTCTCGGTCAATTTCAACTGCGCGCATTGCCACAATGCACAGACGGGCCGCGGTGAGCTGCCCGGTAACGGTAACGTGGCGGGCACCGGTACCGGCTCCTTGGTGGACTTCGACCCCAACCGCAACATGGCAGCCGATCTGCGCAGCACCTATCGCAAGAACGGCTTCTTCTACAATTCCACCGAGAACAACGCTGGCTTCGGCATGATGAGCGAGGGCGTGATGGACACCTGGTTCAATGGGGCGGGCGTGGGCAATTACTTGGGCGACTACGAGCCCGAGCTGTTGTCATGGTCCGGTGGTATCGATGCGGCGAACTGCGCGGCATGCTTCAATACCACCAATTTCCCGCTGGCGCAAACGGCCGTGAACGATGCCATGCCGGGTGTGGGCTTACGGCAAACGTTCAATGGTGCCAGCATCGGCAGTGTCACGCAATTGAACGTGATGAAAGACCTTGTTGACAGTCGGCCGGCCGAGTACGGCATGATCGTGAAGGGCACGTACGGCGGAGAGTTCCGTGGCTTCTACTACCTGGGCAGCGACAACTACCAGAGCGACATTGCCGGACAGACCGTTACGCACACGCAGTTGCTCACCTCGGCCCAAGGGAGCGGTGGTGCATTGAGCTGGACGCTGGTGCAACCCACCACGAAGGTCCGCATGGGCATCGACCAGGACGCCGATGGCGTGCTCGACCACGACGACCAGATCGCTCAGGTGAATGCCCGCGCTTACCTCGAAGGTCCCTACGATGGCACGGCGATGAAGAGCGACCTGCGCACCAACAATGTGCTGCCGAGCACCGATCCGTTCGGTATGGCCACCACCGCTAGTCCGTTCGTTATGGACTACACCGGCTTGGCTGCGCCCGTTGATTGGGTGGTTGTGGAACTGCGCAACAGCGCAACGCCCAGCACCATTGTTGCCGCCAAGGCTGCGTTGGTGCAGCGCAGCGGCAACATCATGATGGCCACTGGCGAACAGACCATCACCTTCCCCGGTGTGCCTGCGGGCAACTACCATGTGTCGATACGCCACCGCAACCACTTCGGTGCAATGACCCAAACGCCATTCCTGCTCCGCGATCCCGGCACGATGCTCGACTTCACCGCGCCGTCTCTCCTCACGTGGGGCACCGATGCGCGCAAACCCGTAGGCGGCTCCATGGTGCTTTGGATGGGCGACGTGAACGGCGATGGCGTGCTCAAGTACACCGGCAGTGCGAACGACCGCGATCCGATCCTGGTCGCCCTGGGCGGGTCGGTGCCCACGAACACCTTGCCTGGTTACATGGGCGAAGACGTGAACTTGGACGGCACGGTGAAGTACACCGGAACGGCCAATGACCGCGATCCCATCCTCATCAATGTGGGCGGTTCCGTGCCGACCAACACGAGGGTGGAGCAGGTTCCTTGACCGGTCCTCCTTTTCTATTGTTCGAGTGCCCCGGCCCACAAGCCGGGGTACTTGTTTTTCACGACCCGGCGTGTGATGCACACCGGCGTGTGGATGAACGTTGGTGCCTGTGACGGATGCCGCGTGTTGTTGCGGTTCCTTCGCGATCGGAACACAGCCGTTGCCGTGTTCCCGTTATTGACCGCTCATGAGGATCATCCTTTCCGCCGCGCTTCTTCTTCTGCTCGGCCCCTTTGGTGCAAGCGCTTCAAGCCCCGGCCATGTCCGCAGCGCAGCGCCCAATGCACTTCTCAACGCAGCGCCTGATGCTGTCGACGACGCCTTCACCATGAACGAGGACGGCGGGCTCAGCGACGACGTGGCGGGCAACGATACCGATGTTGACGATGTGCCCACGGACCTGTTGTGGACGTTGAGCAATGGCGGCACGGCTGTGCTGCACGGACAGCTCTTCTTCAATCCCAACGGCAGCTTCACCTATGTGCCGGACGCCGACTACAACGGCACGGTGGCTTTCGAGTACCGGCTCTGCGATGATGAGGCGGCCTGCGACCTGGCCATTGTGACCATCACCGTGGAACCGGTGAACGATGCGCCCAACGCTGCGGATGACAACGCGACCACCAGCGAGGAGCAGCCCGTCCAGATCGCCGTGACCGCGAACGACTCGGACGATGACGGCAATATCGCGAGCGGCACCGAGACCATCGTGTTCCAGCCCAACTTCGGGACGGTGAGCATTGGTTTGGGCGGCATCATCACTTACACGCCGAACGTCAACTACTCTGGTCCCGACCAGTTCACATATCAGGTTTGCGACGACGGTACCCCGTTGCCGGCGGTGTGCGACATCGCGGTGGTGAACATCACCGTGCTTCCCGTGAACGATGGCCCGCAGGCCACCGGCGAAGCCTACTTCACCACTGAGGACGGAGCTGATATCAATGGCGATGTTTCATTGAACGAGTTCGACCTGGACGATCCGTTGAGCGCATTGGCGTGGGCCATCATCGACAGTGGCTCGGCGGGCCAGAACGGAATGCTCACCTTCAACAGCGACGGTACGTTCACCTACGAGCCGAACGCCAACGCGAACGGCATCGTGTCGTTCCGCTATGAAGTCTGCGACCCGGGCGGGCTCTGCGCGGACAACTTGGTGCTCATCTTCATTACCGCCGTGAATGATGCACCTGTTGCGACCGACGACAACGAGTCCACCCTGCCGAACTCCATTCTCATCGCGAACGTGATCGCGAACGACAATGATGCGAACGATGCGGCCGGTGGGCTCGACCCGGGCAGCCTCACCATCCTGGCACCGGCCGCCAATGGGAGCGCAACGGCCAATGCGAACGGCACCATCACCTACACACCCGGCAACGGTTTTGCCGGCAGCGACAGCGTTGAGTACGTCATCTGTGATCTTGGGGACGCGCCGCCCACGTTGTGCGACACGGCCTGGCTCTTCATCGATGTGAACACCGATCAGCCTGTTGCAGTGGACGACTTCTTCTCCATCGACGAGGACGTGGTCAGCGTGCTGGACATCCTCGACAACGACAGTACGGTGAACGGGGCCCTCGATCCGCTGACGGTAACGTTGATGAGCCCGGCAAGCTTGGGGTCGGTCGCGGTGAACGGTGATGGTAGTCTCACGTACACGGCCGATGCGAACGTGAGCGGGGTGGACGACTTCAACTATCAGGTTTGCAACACCGGTGGTTTCTGCGCCACCGGTACCGTCACGGTCACCATCCAGCCGGTGAACGACCTGCCTGTGGCCGATGGCGATGACGCCACCACGCAGGAAGATGCGGCCGTCACCGTGGCTGTTCTGACGAACGACAGCGAGCCGTTCGACCAATTGGGGGACATTGATGCGACCTCCGTGACCATCAGCGCTGGTCCAACGAACGGTGGTGCGGTCGTGAACGGCGATGGGAGCATCACCTACACGCCGAACCCGGATTTCAACGGTTCCGACACGCTCATCTATTCCGTCTGCGACAACGGCTTCCCGCTGCCTGCGGCGTGCGACACGGCCTTGCTGGTGATCAATGTGCAACCCGTGAACGACCCGCCGGTCATCAATGGTGACACGCTCTTCTTCTCCGCGGTCGAGGACTTCGCCGTGGAGCTCTGCGTGAACGCCGCCGATGTGGACGGGGACAACATCGACATCGTCAATATCCCGAGCGGCCCGCTGAACGGCACCGCAACGGGAATGGCGGACGGCGACACGTGCTTCTTCTACACGCCTGACCCGGACTTCAACGGTACGGATACCGTGGTGGTGAACGTGTGCGATGGCAACGGCGCGTGCGATCAGGCGTTGGCCATCATCACCGTTGCGGCGGTGAACGATGCGCCCGTTGTTGTGGACGGCTTGGGGCTTCCGGTCAACAGCATCAGCATTACCACGGACGAGGAAACGCCCATTACCACCTGCTTCGACGTGCTGGACGTGGACGGTGATGCCGTACAGGTGAGCGACTTCGTGAACGGCCCGCTGAACGGTTTCGTGAACGGCTTTGCCGATGGCGACACGTGCTTCACCTACACGCCGAGCGCGGACTACAACGGGTCGGATGCAGTGGACATCATCGTGTGCGACAGCAACGGTGCATGCGATACGGTGACCGTGAACATCCAAGTGCTCCCGGTGAACGATGCGCCCATTATTGACGATGGGAACGGCAACGACATGGACACGCTGGCAGTGACGACGATGGAAGACACGCCCATCACGCTCTGCATCCCCGCCACGGATGCGGACGGCGATCCGCTGGACATCACGAGCTACGTGAACGGTCCGGCGAACGGCGGTGTCTTCAATATCCTGGACGGCAACACCTGCTTCACCTATGCGCCGAACACCGACTTCAGCGGGCAGGACACGGTGAGCCTGGTGGTGGACGATAGTAACGGAGGCACGGACACCTTGGTGGTCATCGTAACGGTGAGCCCCGTGAACGACCCACCGATCATCACCGACGAGTTCTTCACGCCGATCGACACCCTCGCCGTCACTACCGACGAGGAACTGGCGGTAACGGTCTGCCTCACCGCCATCGATGTGGACGGCGACACGTTGCAGGTGGCGTCCGTGCTCAATGGACCGTTCAACGGTGCGATCAGTGGGCTCGCCGATGGCGACACCTGTTTCACTTATACGCCCGGCTTCAACTGGAACGGTACCGATAGCGTGGATGTGCTGGTTTGCGACAACAGCGGAGGATGCGATACGCTCGCGGTCACCATCATCGTATTGCCGGTGAACGACCCGCCGATCATCACCGACGGTGGCCCGCCTGCGGATACGATCCTCGTGAACATCCAACCGGATACGCCGACGGAGATCTGCCTTGAGGCCATCGATCTCGACGGTGACAGTCTCGATGTGGTGAGCATCATCAATGGGCCGGACAGCGGATCGGTGAGCGGCGTGCTCGATGGCGACACCTGTTTCACCTACACGCCGAACAACGGGTTCATCGGCAGCGACACGCTGACCGCCGTGGTGGGTGATGGCAACGGTGGTACGGATACCGTGGTCGTCATCATCGGTGTGTACCCGAACTCCCCACCCGTGGCCGCACCCGATACGATCTACGTTACTGTAGCTGAGGATGGGTCCGTGGAGCCTTGTCCGCAAGCCACTGATGCCGATGGAGATCCGTTGCAAGTGACCGGTGAATTGGACCTGCCCGCCTGGGGCAGCGTCAGCGGGTTCAACGACGGCGACACGTGCTTCTTCTATTTCCCCACGCCCGACTACAGCGGTGGCGACACGCTCTCGGTCCTTGTTTGCGACCCGTTGAACGCATGCGACACCGTGGTGGTGATCATTGATGTGACGCCTGTGAACGACCTGCCGGTGATCGTGGATGGCGGCGGTGCCGCAATTGATACGCTGCTTGTTTCCACCAATGAGGACGAGCCGCTGACCTTGTGCCTGGACGCTATCGACCTCGATGGCGACGCGCTGGACGTGGTGAACGCGATCAATGGACCCGGTAACGGGACCATTTCTGGTCTGTCCGATGGCGACACGTGCTTCACCTATGTGCCGGCTGCCAACTACAACGGAAGCGATGCCGTGGACATCGTGCTGTGCGATGGGAATGGTGGATGCGACACGGTTACCGTGATCATTGGTGTGGCCCCGGTGAATGATGCACCCGTGATCGCGCAGGACACCCTCAATGTGACCACCGTTCAGGACCAACCGCTCATCATTTGCCTGGATGCGACGGATGTTGAAGGCGACACCCTGGATGCGGTGAGCGTGATCAACGGTCCTGACAGTGGCCAAGTGACCGGCGTGCTCGATGGCGATACGTGCTTCACCTACACCCCGAACAGCGGCTTCGTTGGTGGTGACACGCTGACCGCAGTGGTGTGCGATGGTCAGGGCGCGTGCGACACCGTGGTGGTGATCATCGTCGTGACGGAGATCTTCACCAACCAGCCACCCGTGGCCGTGGACGATGTGGCCGCCACCACACAGGGCGGACAGGTCATCATCGACGTGCTGGACAACGACAGCGACCCTGACGGGGATCCGATCTCGGTGGTTGTGGCGATCGCGGGCAACGGCACCGTGACGCTCAACGGCGATGGCACCATCACCTACATCCCGAACAGTGGTTTCTGTGGAACCGACACCATCACGTACACCATAACGGACGGTTTCGGAGGCATCGACCAAGCGATCGTGGTGGTGGACGTTGCCTGCCCCAACCAACCGCCCATTGCTGTGGACGATTCGGCCAGCACGACCGTGGATACGCCCGTTGTGATCGATGTGCTGGACAATGACAGTGATCCTGATGGTGATACGATCGGGGTCACCAACGGCGGAGCCGGGAACGGCACCATCGTCATCAATGGGGACGGCACGATCACCTACACCCCTGACAGCGGCTTCTGCGGCACTGATACGATCAGCTACACCATCAGCGATGGCCAGGAGTTCGACGTTGCGATCGTCGTGGTGGATGTGCCGTGCCCGAACCAACCGCCCATCGCCGTGGACGACAACGTGTCCATTGATGCTGGCGACGCGGTGATCATCGACGTGACAGGGAACGACAGCGACCCGGACGGGGACCCCATCAACGTGACTTCCGCCAGCGCGGCCAACGGAACGGTAGCGATCAACGGCGACGGCAACATCAGCTATGCGCCGAACGATGGGTTCTGCGGAACGGACACCATACTGTACATCCTGTGCGACACCGGGCCGCTGTGCGATTCAGCGCTGGTGTTCGTGGAAGTCGCATGTCCTGATGATGCGCTGGTGATCCCGCAAGGCTTCAGTCCCAACGGTGACAACATCGGCGATACATGGGTGATCCAGAACCTTGACCTGTACCCGGAAGCCTCGGTCATCATCTTCAACCGTTGGGGCAATGAGGTCTTCAAGGCCGATCCCTACCTCAACGATTGGAACGGCGTGAGCAACCACGCGCTCACCGTCGGCGACGTACTGCCGTCGGGCACCTACTTCTACCTGCTCGACCTCGGTGCCGATGGTGAGCCAGTGCGCAGCGGATACATCTACCTGAACAAGTGAGCAACGGACCAAGAGCCATGAAAGCGACCAACAACGCACTTGCGATCCTGCTGTTGCTCTGCGGCCTGCAGGCGTCGGCGCAGCAGGATCCCATGTACACCATGTACATGTGGAACACGCTCAGCGTGAACCCCGGCTACGCCGGTAGCAGCGACCTGCTCACCATCACCGGTCTTGCGCGCCAGCAATGGGCGGGCATCGATGGCGCGCCGAAGACACAGACGCTCACCCTGCATTCGCCCCTTCGTAACAATGCGCTCGGTGTGGGTTTCAGCGCGGTGCACGACGAAGTGGGGCCCATCAACAACACCTTGCTGTACGCCGACTTCGCATACCGCATCCGCATCACGGAAGGTGCGCGCCTCGCGTTCGGTCTCAAGGCCGGCGTGGACCTCTTCAGCGCCGACATCGCAAACCTGAACGGCGTGGATGCCAACGATCCCAACTTCCAGCAGAACATCAGCGGCAGCGCAAAGCCCAACTTCGGTTTCGGGGTGTATTACTGGAGCGCAAAGGGCTACCTCGGTCTCAGTGCACCCAAGCTCATGCAGCATGATCTCCTCGGTGTAGAGAACAACAACGTCACTGTGAACGCGATCACGCAGAAGCGGCACTACTTCATCACCGGTGGTTACGTGTTCTCATTGTCGCCCGCGGTAAAATTCCGGCCGAGCTTCCTGGTGAAGGCCGTTGATGGCGCTCCGCTCAGCATCGACCTCACGGCCAACTTCCTGCTCGCCGAACGGCTGTGGCTGGGGGCGGCCTACCGCAACGGCGACAGCATGAGCGGTATCGTGGCCTACAACATCACGCAGCAGTTGCGTGCGGGCTACGCCTACGACTTCACGCTCACCGAACTGCGCACCCAGGCCAACGGCACGCACGAGCTGATGCTGCAGTACGACCTGCGCTTCAACAAGGAGAAGACCCTCTCGCCCCGTTACTTCTGATCCCATGCTGAACAGGACGAACCTCATCGCGCTGTTGCTCGCGCTCAGCACCGTTTGTGCGGCCCAGCAGTACTCATTGCGCAAAGGCGACAAAGCCTACCACGGCATGGCCTACCACGATGCCATTGCCCACTACCAGGAAGCGGTGCAGTGCGGCGCGGACACCGGGGCGTTCATCCTCCGCTTGGCCGAGAGCTACTACAACGTGCGCGACTTCGCCCATGCGGCCGAGTGGTACGCTAAGGCGCTCAATGGACCTGGTTCACGCGCGGTGGACGCCTACAACCATTCACAGAGCCTGCGCGCCCTCGGGCGGCACGAAGAAGCCGACCGATGGATGAGCCGCTACCGCGAGATGACCGAGGGCGACCGCCGCAGTGCGGAACAACTTGGCGCGGTGCGCTATGCCGCGCAGATCGAGGCGAAACCCATTGCTGGCTGCATCGTGGAAAACCTGCGCGAGAACTGCACGCACGCCGACATGGGTACGGCCCTCGTGGGCGATCGCCTCGTGTTCGCATCCGCAAGGCATGCGGAAGCAGCAGCCCGCCGCCGCCATGCGTGGGACGGGGATCCCTTCCTGGACCTGTATTGGGCAAAGCGTGGCGAGGACGGCGAACTGGTGGATGTGCAACCGTTGAAAGACCTCAACACGCGTTACCACGAGAGCAACGCGGCCTTCACCGCCGACGGCAAAGAGGTTTGGTTCACGCGCAACAACCACACGGACGGCCGCACCCGCAAGAGCACCGATCAAGTGGTGAAGCTGAAGATCTACAGCCGCATCTTCAGCAACGGCGAATGGCTCGTGGAGCGTTCGTTCCCCTTCAACAGCGATGAATACTCGACCGGCCATCCGGCCTTGAGCGCCGACGGCAAGGTGATGTACTTCGCCAGCGACATGCACGGTGGACAGGGCGGGGCCGACATCTGGATGAGCCGCCGCAAGAGCGAGAGCGAATGGGAGAAGCCGGTGAACCTCGGTCCTTACGTCAATACGGAAGGTGATGAGCTGTTCCCGTTCGTGGATGCCGCTGGTACGCTCTACTTCGCCAGTGAGGGCCATGCGGGCATCGGTGGTCTGGACATTTTCGTGAGCCGCCAGAAGCAAGGCGCGTTCGGCAAGGCCATCAACGCGGGTGCGCCCATCAACAGTCGCGACGACGACTTCGCCCTCGTGCTCGATGGCAGTGGGCTGAAAGGCTACCTGACGAGCAATCGCAGCGGCGGTATGGGTGGGGACGATCTCTACAAGTTCGATCTGCGCAAGCCGCTCGGCGCCACCATGAAGGTGAGTGGTGCCATCACCGACCGGGCCAACGGAACACCGGTGGTCGCTAAAGCCGTTCTGCTGAAAGACGCAGTGGGCAAGGTGGTGGGTGAAGTGACCACCGACGGCACCGGCGCCTATTCCTTCGAGCTGGAAGAAGAGAAGCGTTACGCCATCGTTTCAGAAGAAGGCGGCTACCGAGCTGCCGAAGCGAACGTGGTTACCGGCGGGTTGACGGACACGGTCATTGTGCGCGACTTGGCGCTGGCCAAACTCAGCGAGGTCTTCTTATGGGCCACGGTCACGGATGCAAAGACCAATGCTCCCTTGGGCGATGTGAGCGTGAACATTACCGATGTGCGCACCATGGCGGGCGTCGCCCTGGGCCGCACCGAAGCCACGGGCGAGTTCTTCGCCAACCTGAAGAACATGAGCGTGGGCGATTCGATGGTGTACCGCGTGGAGCTGAACAAGCAGGGCTACGCCCCCAAGAGCGGCCTCCTGGTCCGTAAGGTGGACCGTGCGGGCAAGGTCATCCTCAGCGAGGCCATGGACCTGTCGCTGCAACCAATTGATGTGGGCACCGACCTGGCCAAGGTCATCGACATCAAGCCCATCTACTTCGACTTGGCCAAGAGCACCATTCGCATGGATGCCGCCGCCGAACTGGACAAGATCGTGGCCGTGATGCAGGAGAACCCCGGCATGATCATCGAACTGGGCAGTCACACGGACAGCCGCGGCAGCGACAAGAGCAACCTGGTCCTGAGCGACAAGCGCGCCAAGAGCTCAGCGGCGTACATCGTCAGCAAGGGCATCGCCAAGGAACGCATCTCGGGCAAGGGCTACGGCGAAACCAAGCTCCTGAACAAGTGCGCCAACAAGGTGAAGTGCGCCGAGGATGAGCACGCCCTGAACCGCAGGACGGAGTTCATCATTGTGAAGATGTAACGGGGGAAGGTTGGGACAAGTCAGGGCGGTGGCGTGCGCGGTACACCGTGATGCGCTAGCTCTATTGCTCGGCTGGTACTTTCGGCAGTATCGAATCAGCTGCCATGAAATCCCTGCTGCTCGTCGTTCTGGTTATGATGCCCTGCGCGCTGTGCGCTCAAGCGCCATACATCCAGCCCGACTTCTACAACGACCCGCTTCCCGAACACGCCGGTGTGACCGTGAACGCAGGCCAGACCGCGGATGAGTTCGGTGATCCGGCCTCGCAGGTCATCTACTACACCGAAGGCGGCAAGATCCGCATGTTCATGCTCAAGAACAGCACCATGGCATTCACGCTGGCCACCATGGACACGTTGCCCGCCACACCGGATACGATCCGGTCGCTGCACATGCGCTTCATCGGCGAAGCTTCGTCGTTGGTGGATCCCATAGCATATGGGGTAAGGAACTTGAAGCAGAACTTCCACATGGCGCATTGCAACGCCACAGGAGTGGAGAGCTACTACCGGGTGATCTACGAGAACGTGTATCCGTTCATAGATGTGCATGTGTACCACGGGCTCTACGGCGAGAAACTCGCCATTGTTATGCGCCCCGGCGCCGACCCGCAGATGTGCTGCTTGAATTCGAGGGGCAGGACAGTTTGAACATGGACGTGCAAGGCACCTTGAGGTTCTACATGAACCAACGGTGGATAGCGTTGCGCGAAGCCGTGGCTTACCAAGTGGATGGCAACAACAACGTGGTGCCAGTGAACTGGAACGCTGATTGTGTGGACCACAACGGCACCGGGGAGGTGAGCTTCAATTACAACAGCTACAACGCCGCGTGGCCGCTTGTCTTCCAGATCGGCCCGCCACCTGCGGCAGGCGGTGGGTTCGATCTGCCGGGTATGTGCTGGAGCACCTTGTTTGGCGGCGATGGCTACGACCAGATACGCGCAAGCACCACCGATAGCAACAACAACTACTATGTGGCGGGCCGCTCCGGAAGTGCCTTCATGACCTTTCCCACCGCACCGGGCGTTACGCTGGCGGCGCTTGGCGAGGCGGCCTTCGTGTGCCAGTTGAGTCCGACAGATGAGATGGTGTGGAAGACCTTCATTGGCGGCAGCGCCTTAGGCGAGTTCAGCGAGGCTACGAGCATTTCCATGCGCGAGGGGGCCATGAGTCCCAGCATATACATAGCCGGCACCACCACGTCGAGCAGTTTCAATACCGAGCCGAACGGTACGGCCTTCTACGATGGTATCGGGAACGCTGGTGGTGGCAAAGGATTCATTGCGCGGTTCAACGCACTGCCGGGCGCCAACGGAGCGCGCTTGTGGACCACCTACTTCGGTGACGACGATATGCAGATAGAAGGTCTGCGGCGGTCCAGTGATGACCACCTGTACGTGGTGGGTTCTTCATACGGTGTGCTTCCCGCCGAGCAGGACGCGCCGCCTGCGTTGGCCGCAGACCTTGCATACGGAGGCAACGGCGATGCCTTCATCTGCCGCTTGAACCCCAACGACCGCACCGATTGGTGTACGTACATGGGAGGATCCGAGGGCGATGCAGCCATGGAAGTGGTGATCGATGAAGCTGCGGGCACCGTGGTCGTTGCAGGCAATACCTATAGTGCAGACCTGCAACCGTACGATCCTGGCGGCGGGGCTTATCACGAACCCTACGGTGGCCAGGGCGATGCCTTTCTGTTCGAGTACAGTTTGAACGGTCTGCCGCTTTGGAGCACCTGCTTCGGCGTTAACTCGCCTGAGACTGTGGGTATCAACGCCCTGGCCATCGATCCCACCAGTGGCGACATCGTGATCGGCGGAAGCATGGGCGCCTTCGCGGGCTTGGATGTTGTGCCCGGGCCTAACTGGTACCGCGATACCTATCCTGCGGGAACGAACCCTTCTTACCTGGCGCGCTTCAATGGTGGCAACCGCGCCATTGAGTGGGCCACGTACGTGCCCAACAACAACAAAATAGATGTCCTGTGCTTGTTGTTCGACGACATCGGGAACCTCTTCGTGGCCAGCCAAGCCAGCCACGATGGGGCACCGTACGTGGCGTTGCCTGGGGTGTACGACCAGCCGGTCATTGTATGGGACATCCTCAACGGAACGCCTCTTACGGAGAACGACATGCACATCATGTGCTTCACCCCGGATCAGTTCCTCAGCTACGCCAGCTACATCGGCGGGGAGGGCTTCGCCGTCGGTGGCGAGGTGCCATTCAGTATGCTCAAGCGCTTCGGCAACCTGTATGTGAGCGGCCGCGCCAGCCAGGAGCCGCCCTACACCTGGTACTTCCCGCTGGACGATGGCACGGCGGGCGGCGGCACGCCCTACTTCGAGCCGGTGTACAAAGGCGGATATGGCGAAGGGTTCATTTCTGCGATCTGCACGGAGGCGTTGACCGCAGTATATAACGAAGTGACGCCGGTCGATGGGTTCACGGTAATAGCGAACGATGATGGGTTGCTCGTATCAGGTTTACCCTTTGGAGTACACATGGGCGTACTGTTCGACGCGACAGGACGTGTGGTACAGCGGCATCAATTGAACGGCGGCGGCATACGGTCATGGCCATTGCCACATGCTTTGTCAACCGGTGTTTATGTGCTTGCGGTTCAAGGCATCGGTGCCGAGCGCTTGCTCGTTCGCTAAAACGCCCAGGCATGCGAAGTGTTCCTCTGGCCTTGGCCGGTTGCTTGGTTTGCAACCTTGGTAATGCGCAGACCCATTGGGTCGGCACAGGTGTGCCCATTGATTTCGACTGGTTGCACAACGTGTACAACGATACGACCACTGATGCTTTGTACTTGGGTGGTATCGCCAGTTCCATTCCCTTCAACGGCACGCAAGGCATGCCCTTGATGAGTTGGAAGGATCAAGAGTGGGACACCCTTGCTGTGTTCGGTAACGAGGTGCGTTCCGTCCTGCGCTGGGGTGATACGCTCGTGGTAGCTGGTGTGTTCGAAACCGTTAACGGCGACACCATGCCTGCGTTAGCGGGCTTGGTTGACGGCCAATGGACGTCATTTGGGCAGGTGACCGACGGTGGCATGGCCAAAGTAAAGATCATAGACGGGGATCTTTTTGCGCTTGGCGGGTTCAGTTACATCGACGGCCACCTCTGCAACGGCATAGCCAAGCGCTTGGGCGGGCAGTGGGTGAGCGTAGGGCCGATTATGAACTCCGTTACCTGCAACATCCAGGATCTCACCAAGTACAACGGCCAACTGGTTGCAACGGGAGCCATCCATTTCACAGGTATACCCTACAGCAACATCATGATCCAAGCGGCAGACAGCACATGGGGACCAGTAGGACCGAACGGATTATTGGGCGGTTTTTCCAGCGGCCGCTGTGTAACGGTGTACCAAGGCGATCTGTACGTTGGCGGCAGCATACCGGTGCTGGCGGGCAACGCTGGGCACGGCATCATGCGATGGGATGGCAACCAATGGAACGCCGTGGGCGGTGGCCTCACCTACCTGCCCAACAACTACACGTACTTAACGGGCGCCATCGATTTCCTGGAGCGCGATGGGCTGCTCTTCGTGGCAGGCAGTTTCAACTACGCCGATGGCAACCTGCCAGCCACTGGCGTAGCTACTTGGGATGGTGCGCAATGGTGCGGCTTGGGCGGCACCTTGGATGGCCCTGTGAACAGCATTGCCTTCTATCACGACACGCTTTACGCCGCCTGCTTCCACAACGCCGATGGCATCGATGTGAACTGCGCGGCCAAGTTCATCGGCAGCAGCTATGCGGATACGTGCGGTGTGCCAGTGGGCCTTGCTGAGCAACCATCAACCAACGACCAGCCACTGCTCTGGCCCAACCCGGCATCGGAGTTCGTTACCGTGAGCGGACAGCGCCGTGCAGCCACGGCCTTCGTTTACAATGCACTTGGCCGGTTGGTGCTCGTAAGCGACCTTCATCAGAGCAACCGGATCGATGTGCGCGACTTGTCGGGCGGCATGTATCTGCTGGTGGTGCGCAACGCGCAAGGCAGGGGTTTGGCGCGCACAACATTCCTGAAAGAGTAGATCATGAAGAACATCATCACCAGCATGCTGCTCGCGGCAAGTCCCGCCAGCCAGGAAGCGCCCTACCTCAGCTACTTCCCGCTGGACGATGGCACAGCCGGTGGCGGCACGCCCTACTTCGAGCCGGTGTACAAAGGCGGATATGGCGAAGGGTTCATTTCTGCGATCTGCACGGAGGTGCTCACGGCGGTGAATGGCCCGAACGCCCAGAACAGTGGTTTTGGTGTTGTCCATACAACTGACGGATTTGCGATAACTGGATTACCTCTTGGACGCTATACGGGTGTGCTCCATGATGCGGCCGGTCGTGTGGTGCAGCGAGAGGAATTGCACGGAGGCGCCATGCACGCCTGGAAGTTGAGCGTAACGCTGGCCCCCGGAGTCTATGTATTGGCCGTGCCCGGCATCGGTGCGGAGCGCGTGATCGTTCATTAGCGCGCTTTGACATGAGGTGCATAAGCGTGGTTTTGGCCGGTGTGTGCAGTGTTTCTGTTGCGCATGCACAAACCCATTGGCAGGGCATCGGGCTTCCGGGAAATTTCGCCGAGGTGTTGCAGGTGTACACCGACACTACCAACGATGCCTTGTACTTCTGTGGTGTTGGGACCGCTATTCCGTACAACGGTTTCAGCGGCAACCCGTTGTTCAAGATGCAGAACGGGCAGTGGGATACCCTTGCGGTATTCGGGAACCAACTGAACGCGGTGATCGTCTGGCATGACACACTGATCGTAGGTGGTGGTTTTCCATACGTCAACGGATCGAGCATCGAAAACATCGCAGCTTACGATGGTCAAACTTGGCTGGGCTACGGGTTGTTGCCTTGGTTGGGCGGTGGGGTAACCAAGTTCAAGGTCTTGGACGATGAGTTATATGCCATCGGCACCTTCGACTACATCGACGGCCACCTCTGCAACGGCATCGCCAAACGCGTGGGCGGGCAGTGGGTGAGCGTGGGGCCGATCATCACCACCAGTTCGCACAACGTGGCTGATCTCACCATGTACAATGGGCAACTGGTGGCTTGCGGCGGTATCTCCTTCTCGGGCAACCCCTACCGCAACATCGTTATCCAAAACCCCGATAGCAGTTGGAGCCCTGTGGGTCCGGAAGGGTTGATCGGCAACTTCTCGTACGGCCGCTGTGTAACGGTGTACCAAGGCGATCTGTACGTGGGTGGCAGCATACCGGTGTTGGCGGGCAACGCTGGCCACGGCATCATGCGGTGGGATGGCAACCAGTGGCACGCCGTGGGCGGTGGGCTCACGTACTCTCCCAACAACTACAGCATCCTTACCGGCGCCATCGATTTCCTGGAACGCGATGGGCTGCTCTTCGTGGCGGGTTCGTTCAACTATGCAAACGGCGACCTGCCCGCCACCGGCGTAGCTACTTGGGATGGCAGCCAATGGTGCGGCCTGGGCGGCACCTTGGATGGCCCCGTGAACAGCATTGCCTTCTACCACGACACGCTTTACGCCGCCTGCTTCCACAACGCCGATGGCATCGATGTGAACTGTGCGGCCAAGTTCATCGGCAGCAACTATGCGGATACGTGCGGCGTGCCAGTGGGCCTTGCCGAGCAACCAGAAACCAACAACCAAATCCTGCTCTGGCCCAACCCGGCATCGGAGTTCGTTACCGTGAGCGGGCCCGTGGGTAATGGACGCATGGATGTTTTCGATGGCACTGGGCGGCTCGTTTTGTCGTGGCCTTATGCTTCGGGCTGGTCGGGTCCGGTGAAGGGCTTGCAACCCGGCATTTATGAGTTGGTGCTCCGTCTCGAGGGACAGGCGGCCATGCGGCGCCAACGCTTGCTGGTCCAGGAATGACCGGTGCCGGTCCGCTAGGGTTCGGCGACCGGTCCAGGAGCCCCGTTCACAACCCATTGTCCGTATCGTTTGTCCGATCGGGTACTCCGCCTATCTTCGCCGCCCCTTTCCAGCGCCTTGGGCGCACCCGATCCGTCGGGAACCCACGCTGGGCGGGCATTAGAACGATAATCCCCCAGGACCCGTGGCATCTACCACACACATCACGTCCATGGCCAACAGCGGCACCGTCCAGAAGGAATGGGTGCTGGTGGACGCCGAGAACCTGCCCGTTGGCCGCTTGGCCAGCGTGGTGGCCATGCTCGCCCGCGGCAAGCACAAGCCCATCTTCACCCCCCACGCCGATTGCGGCGACCATGTGGTGGTGATCAACGCCGAGAAGGTCCGCTTCACCGGCGCCAAGTGGGAGGACAAGGAATACCAGCGCTACAGCGGGCACCCCGGTGGCCAGACCCGTGAAACCGCCAAGCGGCTCATGAACCGCAAGCCCACCGCCGTGGTGGAGCTCGCCGTGAAGGGCATGCTCCCCAAGACCAAATTGGGCCGCGCCCAGTTCGGCAACGTGCATGTGGTGGCCGGCACCGCCCACAAGCACGAAGCACAGAAGCCACGCACCATCGACCCCAAGACCATCAAGTAAGATGGAGATCATCAACAGCATCGGCCGTCGCAAGGCCAGCACCGCCCGGGTTTACCTGTCACAGGGTTCCGGCGCCATCACCGTGAACGGCAAGGAAGGCAAAGAGTACTTCCCTCTGGTCATCCAGCAGTTCAAGCTCGCCCAACCCTTCAAGCTCACCAGCACCGAAGGCCAGTTCGACGTGAGCGTGAACGTGGAAGGCGGTGGCATCAGCGGCCAGGTGGACGCCGTGCGTTTGGGCATTGCCCGCGCGCTGGTGAAGCACAACGCCGAGCTGAAGCCCGCCCTGAAGAAGGAAGGCCTGATGACCCGTGACCCACGCACCGTGGAGCGCAAGAAATTCGGCAAGAAGAAGGCTCGCAAGAGCTACCAGTTCAGCAAGCGTTAAGGTCCCACGCTTGTTCAGGATCCAATTCTGGCGGACTCAGCTGCTCCGGTGGCTGGCTACCCTCAGGATGCCTGTGATAACGGGAACAAGGAAAGTGAACTAAAGAGACATGGCACGTACCAATTTCCAGGAGCTGCTCGAGAGCGGCGTGCACTTCGGCCACCTGCGCCGCAAGTGGAACCCCAACATGGCGCCCTACATCTTCGGCGAGAAGAAGGGCATCCACATCATCGATCTGAACAAGACGGTGGTGAAACTGGACGAAGCCGCCAATGCGATGAAGAACATCTCGCGCAGCGGCAAGAAGGTCCTCTTCGTGGCCACGAAGAAGCAGGCCAAGGAGCTCGTCGCCACCAAGGTGAAGGAGACCGGCATGCCCTACGTGACGGAGCGTTGGAGCGGTGGCATGCTCACCAACTTCGGCACCATCCGCCGCGCCATCAAGAAGATGGCCACCATCGACCGCATGAAGGTGGACGGCACGTTCGCCAACATGAGCAAGCGCGAGCGACTACAGGTGATGCGCCAACGCGAGAAGATGGAGAAGAACCTCGGTTCCATCGCTGACCTCACGCGTTTGCCAGCCGCTGTGTTCATCGTGGACATCGTGAAGGAGCACATTGCGCTGGCCGAGGCCCGCAAACTGGGCATCCCCACCTTCGCCATGGTGGATACCAACAGCGACCCCAACCTCGTGGACTTCCCCATCCCGGCCAACGACGATGCCACCAAGAGCATCGAGAAGATCGTGGGCGTGATGCTGGACGCTGTGCGTGAAGGTCAGGAAGAGCGCAAGAACGATAAGAGCTTGGCCGACGCCGAAGCAACCGAAGGCGAGGAAGGCGAAGAGGCCGCTGAAGTGGAAGGCGGCGCAGAAGGCAAAGAGTAAGAAAAGGTTGATGGTTGTTGGTGGACGCGCGCCCATGTCGGACGCTGGACCAACGACCAAGGACCGAGAACCAACAACTACCAAGAAGTGAGCACGACCATGGCCATTACCGCCGCCGACGTGAACAAGCTCCGCCAGATGACCGGCGCGGGCATGATGGATTGCAAAAAGGCCCTCACCGAGGCCAATGGCGACTTCGATGCTGCCATCGACCTGCTGCGCAAGCAGGGCCAGAAGGTGGCCGCCAAGCGCGCCGACCGTGAGGCCACCGAAGGCTTGGTGATCGCCAAGACCTCCGCCGATGGCAAGCGCGGCGTGATGATCTGCCTGAACTGCGAGACCGACTTCGTGGCCAAGAACGCCGACTTCACTGCAATGGCCGAGCGCATCGCCGATATCGCTTTGGAGAAGGGCTGCAAGAACGTGGACGAACTGAAGGCGCAGGCCTACGACAGCAACGGCCTTACCATCGCCGAAAAGGTGATCGAGCAGACCGGTGTGATCGGCGAGAAGATCGACGTGAGCGTGTGCGAGATCGTGGAGGCCGCATTCGTTTACGCCTACAACCACCCGGGCAACAAAGTGGCCAGCATGGTCGGGTTGAACAAGTCAGGTTTCGAGGGTCCCGCCAAGGATGTGGCCATGCAGATCGCTGCCATGGCGCCCGTGGCCCTGAACAAGGACAGCGTGCCCGCCGACATCATCGCCAAGGAACTGGAGATCGGCAAGGAGCTCGCCATCCAGGAGGGTAAACCCGCCGACATGGCCGAGAAGATCGCCCAGGGCCGCCTGAACAAGTTCTTCAAGGAAAGCACCCTGCTCGCACAAGAGTTCATCAAGGACAACAAGCTGAGCGTGGAGCAGTACCTGAAGACCCAGGACAAGGAACTCACCGCCACCGGCTTCAAGCGTCATTCGCTGATGCAGTGAGTCCAACTCGCTATGAACGAAACGCCTCGGAAAGTCTCCGGGGCGTTTTGCGTTCTTGGGATTGAACGTCGGCTGCGAATAGCTTCGGTTGACCAAATGCCCAAGCCATGAACCTCCGAGCTTGCCTGTTTCTCTCTGCGTTCACTTTGATCGGAACCGTCCGCTCGAACATCCCGCCGGATTTTTACGGTCAGAAGTCGAGCCGAAGCATAGGCTATTTTGCCAATGAAGGCCAAGTGCTGCAGACCAATGGCAATAGTGCCAGTGCTGTAGCGGCATACTCGTTCGGAGCTTTCCCGCAGACCTATTTCCTGCACGAGTCAACCGTCTACTTCAACGCAAGGGAGAACGACGGAGACTTCAGTACCCCCGACCCGTCTTTCTCTTTGCGGTTCCGTCCGATCGGCGAGAATGCTGCACTTGTTTCGCCAGACCTTATTGGCCAGCGGTCCAACTATCAGAACTTCTTCCTCCCGCAAACGGCTCCCAACGGTGTGGTTGGTGTGCATGACCACGAACGTCTTCACTACAAAGATGTCTACCCCGGGATCAGCATGCAGTTCTATGGCACGAGCGCTGGGCAGAACCTCGCTTTCTACGCGGAACCGTACAGCGACCCTTCGGAGATACAATTGCTGTTCGAGGGCCAAGACAGCTTGCATGTGGACTGGCTCGGGAATCTCAAGGTGCTCATCGCGGGGAAGTGGATCCTTTTGCGTGAGGCCGTTGCGTACCAGGTCGATGCCAACGAGAACGTCATCCCGCTAAATTGGAACGCACAGTACGAGGAGATCAACGGGCAGGACATCATTGGATTCATCTTTGATACATATGACCCGAGCCTAGCTCTGGTGCTCCAGATCGGTGCGATGCCCCTCGATGAGCCGGACCCAACCGAATACTTGTGCTGGGGCTCATACTACGGTGGTACTGACATGGAGGAACTCTACGCGAGCGACACCGATTCAGATGGGAATTTCTACCTCACAGGGTATTCGAGCAGCGACTTCCTCACCTTCCAAAGCAACGTTGGGGTGGATCTGGTTGGCAATGATCAGGCGGTCGTTGTGACCAAGTTCCTGGCCAACTACGAGTTAGACTGGACCTTGTTCTACGGCGGATCGGATGATCAAGCGGGTAGGGACATTGGGGTGCGGGAACTTGGTGGCAACACCGAGATTTTTGTAACAGGATACACGAGGGCGAACGATTTGTACACCTGACCCTTGGCCGGCGCATACAATGACTTGACGGCGAGCAGCCTCTGGGAGAAAGGCTTCATACTACAGCTCGATGTGACCGGAGGAATAGACTGGAGTACCTACTTCGGCGACGATAGAACTCGCTTGGAGGGGTTGGATTTCGATGCGACGGGTCGGCTCTATTTGGTAGGCGATTGGGAGTACAGCTATCCCTCACAATCGCTTGCCGGTGCGTCCTCTTGGGCAGCCGGTGGTGAACACGATCTTCTGTTGGCGCGCTTCAGTGCAGCAGGAGCTCTTCAATGGTGTACTTCGTACGGGGGCTCAGACTCCGAGTTTGGGGGCGATATCGTTTGCACGCCACAGGGCTTTTGGGTCAGTGGGCAAACGCTGAGCACCACTGTTCCGCTCATCGCTGGGAGCGGGTATAACCAATCTGTTAATGCTGGCGGGCGCGACCTACTGCTGCTCGCGTTCAATAGTTCAGCGGCCTGCCAGAAAGCAACGTTCGTTGGCGGGAGCGATCATGACACACCTGGGGTCAACAGCCTCGCAGCAACGAGCAACGGGCATGTCTACTTCGTTGGGAATACATTGAGCAGCGATTTTCCATTGCAACAGAGCACTGGATTCTACGACGACACGAACGGGGACAGGGCTGCATTCGTGCTTCAGTTCAGCGGCGTCACTAGGGCAATGATGTGGGGTACTTATGTGTACGGCAGTGGAAACAACGCCTTCGAGACGGCCGTGGTGGACAACCAAGAGAGATTGATAGCCGTTGGCTTCTCCAAGGATCCGAACTTCCCGTTGTGGCAGGCGCCGAACACGTTCTTCCAAGGTTCCATTATCGACCCTGTAGGTTTTGTCAGCTACTGGGGATACGATGGTGCCATCATGTGCTTCAACCCTGCGCACGTTGTGCAGTACGCGAGCTATTTCGGGGGAGAACAAGGCATTTACGGCGACGTGGTGCACACTGCCTCAGTGCATGCCAATCGTTTGTTGATCGCCGGCATGACAGACAAGGATGGGATTAACGTTGCTGGGTACTTCCCGCTTTTTGATCCCGGTTTCCCGGCGTACTACGACGAGACCTATGATTACAACGGCGGTAGCAACTATTGGGATGGTTGGGTTGGAGCGATATGCACAGATTTCTTCAGCGCACTGAGCGTGGATGAAAGCACTTTCGGCATGCCTACCGCGCAGTGGTTGGATGGCACGATCACACTGTGTGGCCTGTCACCTGGGAGGACGCACTGCCGGTTGGTAGATTCTCGTGGAAGACTAGTTCGAGAGAGTAGTGTTGTGGTGCGGCCTGATGGGCGGGCCGACTGGAATTGTGGCTCTGTAGCCGCTGGAACCTACGTGCTTCGCACGGATCAGAACTCGTCGGCGGTAAAGGTGGCCGTTCAGAACTGACCTGCTACATGAAATCGCTTGCTGTACTTGTTGGGTGCTTGCCGTGTTTTGCACTGGCTCAGGACAATTGGATTGGGGCGGGTATGCCATACCTCACGTATGGCGTTCGAGAACTCTACGTTGAACAGGAAAAGGATCGCCTCTTAGCGATGGGAGTTACTTCGGTGGGGCCTTTGACCTTTCCTGTTGTCATTGGAGAATACAACGGGTCCTCATGGGACGCATTCGGCGAGTTCGGTGGGTGGGTCTATTCTGCGTGTAGCTACGGTGATACGCTCGTAGTTGGCGGTGCGTTCAATGATGTGGGCGGAGAACCCTTTGAGCATATTGCCGCCTTTTATGACAATGCGTGGCACCCATTTGGCGATCTTGACCAGTCTGTGCGCCGACTCCGGATTCTGAACGGAATCCTCTATGCGGTAGGTGCATTCGAGTACGCCGATGGGCACTTGTGCAACGGGGTGGCCAAACGTGTGGGTGGTGAATGGGTGAACTTGGGGAACTTGCAACAGGATGTGCCTGGTGCCCCCATCTTGGTGGAGGTTGCTGAGTTTGCTGGAGATTTGTACGTCGGTGGTTCGCTCTCCTTGGCCGATGGAACCAATGGAATCGCCAAGTTCGATGGCACCATGTGGAGCGGGCCGGGAGGAGGAATTCTCGGTGGTGCAACCGCTGTGCTTGCCATGGAGGTTTACGGTGGTTCCCTATATGCTGGTGGTGAGATCGACATCAACTCCGGCAACGTGGGTCATGGGATAATGCGTTGGGATGGTAGCCAGTGGCATGCGGTAGGTGGTAGTGTGCAAGACATCTATTGTGGGAGCAGCTATCCGGCGCGGGTATATGAACTACTGGAGCATGATGGACTGCTGCTGGTGGGCGGCGGCTTCGGCTGCGCGGGCGGCATACCGGCCAGCCGCTTTGCAGTTTGGGACGGCTATCAGTGGTGTGCCAATGCGAGTGTCATGACAGGCTACGTGGAGAGCATGGCTTTCTACCACGATACGCTCTTCATCGCCTGCGGTCATGTGGTGGAGGGCGATAGCGTGAACCGTGTGGCCAAATGGGTAGGGGGAGCTTACGGGGATAGTTGCCAGGTCGTGGCCGTGAACGATCCCGGGCCATGGCGGGACCGGCTGCGTGTCAGGGTCAGTGGTGCCGGGGTCCTGACCATTTCGGGGCTTCCCGACGGTCGCAGCGATTACTCACTATGCGATGCGATTGGTCGTGTGCTTGACACTGGCTCTTTGGCTGCCTTTGGTCCAAGTGCTGTGGAAGTTCGGCTACCAGGCCTTGCTTCCGGCGCATACGTTTTCGTTGTTGAGGGCCTTGCTTACCGATTCATTGTGGCTGAGCCATAGCGGTTGGCTTGCCGGGATCGCTTCTTTTGCGGCCCGCTATGAGCAACACCTCCGCCCCCCGTACCTACAAGCGCATCCTCCTGAAGCTCTCGGGCGAAAGCCTGATGGGCACCAAGGACTACGGCATCGACAGCGATCGCCTGAACATGTACGCTCAGGAGATCATCGGGGTGGCACGCGGTGGCATCCAAGTGGCCGTGGTGATCGGTGGCGGCAACATCTACCGCGGCATGCAGGCCAACGGCAGCGGTATCGACCGTGTGCAGGGCGACCACATGGGCATGCTGGCCACCATGATCAACAGCCTGGCCTTGCAAAGTGCTCTGGAGGCACAGGGCTACAACACCCGGCTGCTCAGTGCCATCAAGATGGAGCAGATCGCGGAGCCCTTCATCCGCCGTAGGGCCGTGCGCCACTTGGAGAAGGGCCGCATTGTCATCTTCGGTGCGGGCACAGGCAATCCCTACTTCACCACGGACACGGCAGCCAGCCTGCGAGCCATCGAGATCGAAGCCGATGTGATCCTGAAGGGCACCCGCGTTGACGGCATCTATACCGCCGATCCCGAGAAGGACAAGACCGCCACCCGTTACGAGCGCATCAGCTTCACGGAGGTCTATGACAAGGGTCTCAACGTGATGGACATGACGGCCTTCACGCTCTGCAAGGAGAACAACCTGCCCATCATCGTCTTCGACATGAACAAGCCCGGCAACCTGGGCCGCTTGGTGAAGGGCGAGCAGGTAGGCACGCTGGTCGAGTTCTGAACAGCGCTATTGAACGGTATTTCTCATCCCGAGCCCGGTCGAGGGATATTTTCGCCGACCTATTCCAGCACCATGACCGATACACGCGCCATCATCAGCCAGGCCGACGACAACATGCGCAAGGCCGTTGCGCACCTGGAACAGGAACTCACGAAGATCAGGGCCGGTGCCGCCACCCCCAGCATGCTCGATGGCGTGCGGGTGGATTACTACGGCAGCATGATGCCGCTGAGCCAGGTGGCCACCGTGAACACCGGCGATGCACGCACGCTGTTCGTGAAGCCCTGGGAAAAGAAGATGATCGACGCGATCGAGAAGGCCATCATCGCGGCCAATCTTGGCTTCAATCCCAGCAATAACGGGGAGAGCGTCATCATCAATGTGCCCATGCTCACCGAGGAGCGGCGCAAGACCCTGGTGAAAGGCGCCCATGCCGAAGGGGAGCATGCCCGGGTCAGTATCCGCGGGTTCAGGCAGAAGGCCATGGAAGCCGTGAAGGCCGCTAAGAAGGACGGGCTCCCCGAAGACACTGCCAAGGATGCCGAGGAGCAGATCGAGAAGATCACCGGCATCAACAACAAGAAGGTCGAAGAGCACATCGCGGCGAAGGAGAAGGACATCATGAAGGTGTGAGGACGGGCGTACTTAAATGCCCCAGTGCCCCAGTGCTGCTGGATGAAACCCGACTCTCACGGATGCGCTTTTTGATCAGCCGACAAATGGTGATAGGTGCTTTGGCTTTGTTCACGGCATCGGCAGTTGATGCTCAGCAACTCGTGCCCGACGGCTCGTCCGTTCGACTTCCGCTCGCTAAGGGTTGGAAACTCGAAACCACCGACCATGTTGATGGTCCATGGCAAGTGCTAACCGTTGAAAAGAAGGGGTTGAGCACGAGCGGAAACGTAACAGTGCGCTGGACACCAGGTCAATTGAAGCTGGACAGTGTTGCAATGGAAATCGTGTCGGCTTATCGAAGGCGATCGGAGGTCTTGGACTTGAATACGGGTTCCGCGGCGTTCCAAGAGCGTTCAGCCTTCCGGGCTGATTTCAAGGTTTTCCCGATAATGCCGTTTCTCGTCGATGTGCGGTCGTTCCACGCTTGCGGGAAGACCTTCGTCTTCATCGTCTATGTTGCTCAGGAGGATGCTGGTAAGAGGCAACGCGACTTCCAGGAGATTGAGGCGGGCTTTGTCTGTGATGAGTAGAGCAACTGCGAACAGTCTTGCCTTACACATTTGATCGAGCCGAGGACTCACGCCCACACCGGGCTTCCCTCACTGCAGTTCCTGCACATCTCCAAATTGCTGCGGCTTTGTAGCAACGCAGCTCGGAAGTCACGGTAGGAGGCGCCGTTCCAGATCTCTTTGAAGGGGCCTTGCCCAACACTGCCGAGCACATGGTGCGCGTCCTTGTCGAAGCAGCACGGCACCACACGACCGTCCCAGGTGATCACACAGCTGTGCCACATCTTCCAGCAGTGGTCGTGCATTGCGTTCTTCAATTGCCATGAGCCATCGGCCGCGCGGCGGTAACGTGCGTACTTGTCTTGGGTGGGTATGAGGGGATGGTCCTCGCGAGGGTCGTACACCTGAGCGGTTTTCAGCCACAGGTCGTCGACGCCGATGCGCTTGGCCAACGCGCGGGCTGCGGGGATCTGGTGTTCATTCGGTTTCACCACCAGGAACTGGAACACCAGGTGCGGCGTGCGGCTCTTCAGCAGGCGTTTCCATTTCACGATCCGCTCGGCTCCCTCGATCACCTTGTTCAACGTGCCTTCCTTGCGGTAGGCCTCGTACGTCGCCTGATCCGTGCCGTCCAGTGAAATGATGAGCCGCGACAGCCCGCTCCGCACCGTACGCTCCGCGACTTCCTCCGTAATGAAATGCGCGTTGGTGCTGGTCGCCGTGTACACGCCACGCTCGCTGGCATGCGCCACCATGTCGAGGAACGAAGGGTTGATGTACGGCTCGCCTTGGAAGTAGAACGTCAGGCTCAGGAGGTCGTCGCCCAGTTCATCGATCACCCGGTGGAAGAGCGGCTGCTTCAGGTTGCCGGTCGGCCGGGTGAATGAGCGCAGACCGCTCGGGCATTCAGGGCATCGAAGGTTGCATGCCGTGGTGGGTTCGATGCTGATGTTGATGGGCAGGCCTTTGATGACGGGCTCCTTCGTGCGCTTGGCCCGTTGATAGCTGCTCCAGATGCGCCACGCGTTGGTTGCACGGCGCGCGGAGAGCTTCCGCGACCATTCGCGCGCATCGTGCAGGGGGGCAAGGAGCATCTGCGGGACAATGTAGCGGGCACCGGGGAGGGCGTCTGTTACTTTCTTCGTCGCCCGACCGTCACACTTCACATGCTT
The DNA here is from genome assembly GCA_016699575.1 of Flavobacteriales bacterium. Taxonomy (NCBI): domain Bacteria; kingdom Pseudomonadati; phylum Bacteroidota; class Flavobacteriia; order Flavobacteriales; species Flavobacteriales bacterium. Next base: position 2,585,895 of record CP064979.1, read on the forward strand.
CCCTTGTTGCGAACGGCGACCGCGCTGTGCTGTTGCTGCCTTTGGGTGTTCACCGCTGCGCAAGTGATGGTCGCCGGTCGTGTGGTTGACGATCGCACCGGAGAACCGTTGCCTTTTGTGCACGTGCGACCGGATGGTGCAGGACAGGGCGTGCTGGCGGATGCGGACGGACGCTTTGCGGTGGAAGTCGCTGCTTTGCCGACCACCTTGATATGCAGCTATGTGGGCTACCAACCGCTGCGGTACGAGAGCTGGGACGAGCGACCGGTCGTCCTGCGCTTGCATGCCCTGACCAAAGAGCTGAGCGAGGCGGTTGTGCGTCCGGGCGAAAACCCCGCGCACCGCATCATCGAGGCCGTGCACGCCAACCGCAAGCGCAATGACGGGCTCAGCGCGGGCAGCTTCCGCTACACCAGTTACGCGCGCACGGTCTTCACCATCGAAGCGGACAGCGCCCTGATGACCGACAAGGCGCGCATCGCCCAGTTGGACAGCAACGGCCGCGAGATCGTGGAATTCATGAACGAGCAGCACCTCCTGCTCATCGAGAGCGCGACGCGCCGAACGTTCCGGCCGCCCAACGGTGACCGTGAAGAGGTGCTGGCCTTGCGTGTGAGCGGCTTCGAGGATCCCGGATTGCTGGCGCTCGTCGCCTCAACGAAAACCTTCAGCATGTACGAGCCGCTGATCCCCTTGGGCGAGAAGACGTACATGAGCCCCATCGCGCGCGGATCGGTGAACAGCTATCTCTTCATCCTGGAAGACACGCTCTTCCAAGGAACCGACAGTGTGTTCGTGATCAGCTACCGTCCACGGACAAGCAAGAATTTCGAGGGACTTTCCGGAACGCTCTGGGTGAACAGCGATGGCTACGCCCTGCAGAACGTGGTGGCCGGTCCGGTGAAGCGGGGTGAAGGCCAGGGCCTGAAGGTGCAGCAGGTGCACAAGCGCATCGGTGCGACTTGGTTCCCCGTGCAGCTCAACACCACATACTTCTTCGATGGCATAACGCTGAACGGGTTCCAGCCGCTGGGTATCGGCCGCGTGCAATTACGTGACGTCGAAACGGGCATAGAAGTGTCGCGTTCGGAAGTGGCCGGTCCCGAATTCGTGATGGACCCCTTGGCGTTGCACCGCGACGAAGCCTATTGGCGGGCGCTTCGTCCCGATACGTTGGGAAAGAAAGAGCTGAAGACATACCAGGTCATCGACAGTATCAGCAAGGCGGAGAACTTGGGCAGGACCTTGAAGGGACTGGAGGCGTTGCTCAGTGGCAGCATCCCCTGGGGGCCGGTGGACTTCGAGCTTCGGCGCATCATTTCCGCCAATGCGCTGGAGGACGTGCGGCTGGGCCTCGGCCTGAGCACCAACGACCGCGTGTCCCGTGTGGCACGCCTTGGTGGTTGGTTCGGTTACGGCTTCGGGGACAAGACATGGAAGTACGGCGCTGATGTGCGTGTGAAACCCAAGCCGGCGAGGTCGTTGGAAGTGCACGCGTACTACGCGAACGACCTTGTGGAAAGCGGTGGCGTTGCCTTCAAGGGCCCGCGTACACTACTGCTCAGCGATGACGTGCGGCTGCTCTACATGGACCGGATGGATCGCGTGGAGCGGATCGGAGGAACGGTGCACCTGCGCTTGGCCAGCGGACTCCGCATGTGGTTGGGCACGGCTAGTGAGTTGCGGATCAATGACCTCGGATATCGTTTTGTGCAACCGCTTGGAGAAGGAGTGGAGCGCTTGGTCAACGATTTCCGCAGTGGCGAGGTGAGCGTTGATGTCCGCTACGCACACGGCGAGCGCTTGGCCCAGTTGCCCGGCCGCCAGGTGGACCTCGGTACGAAGTGGCCCGTGCTCCAAGTGTCGTTCGCGCAAGCCGTGGATGGGCTTTGGGAAGGCGAGCAACAGTGGTGGCGTGCGGCTGTGCAAACCGGCAAGTCGTTCAGGACGCGTCGCATGGGCACTCCATCAGTACGGGTGATGGCCGGTATGGCAGATGCCACGGCCGCGTACCCGTTTCTCTTCAACCTGAGGGGTTCGCGCGGCGAGGGATGGTGGCTGAACACACCTTATGCGTTCGAAACCATGGTGCCGGGCGAGTTCCTGTCGGACCGTTTCATCGTGGTCCATTACCGGCATTCGTTCGGCAAGCTCCTGCTGAAGACCAAGAAGTGGCAGCCGTTGCCCACCCTGGTGACCAGCGCGGGTTGGGGTGGGCTGGAACATGCGGCGAACCATCGCGGCTATGACTTCCGCAGCATGGTGGAAGGGTTCTTCGAAAGCGGGGCGGAGGTCCTTTTCCGCAACAACCTCTCGGCCCTGGGCTTCGGTGTGTACTGGCGCTACGGCCCCTACGCGTTACCGGACGCAATGGACAACCTCTACCTGAAGCTGGCACTGGGGATCGGGATCTGACCCGGGGCTGCACGTCCATTTCGTTCCTTTGGTCGCCGCAGTGCGGCACCCTGAACGCTCATGTGGACATGGCTCGCCGGTAAGATCCTACGCAACCGCATCGCGGTGCTGGTGGTCACCGGCCTGCTCACCGTCTTCATGGGCTGGATGGCAAGCCGGGTGAAGATGAGCTACCGCAATGGTGGCCTGTTGCCCAAGGACGACAGCACATTCGTTGCCTACCAGCACTTCGTGCACCAGTTCAGTGAGGATGGGAACGTGGTGGTCATCGGCACCGACGACCCCGACTTCTTCAAGCCCGAACGGTTCGCCGCGTGGTGGCGTTTGGGCAAGGACCTGAAAGCCATCAACGGGGTCGACTCCGTTTTCAGTGAGGCGCACCTGTTCGATCTGGTCCGCGACGATTCGCTGATGACCTTCAAGCTGCGTCCTGTCGTGGTGGCCCCGCCAGCGGACCAGGCAGGCATGGATTCCTTGAGGGCGCACATCCGATCACTGCCCTTCTACGACCGGCTGCTCTTCAACGACAGCACCAGGGCGCACGTGATGATGCTCTTCTTGGATGCGGCCATGTTCAACAGCGAGCGTCGAGGCCACATGATCGAGGATATCATGCAGCTTGGCGATGCCTATGCCGCTGACCATGTGCCGCTGCACTACAGCGGGCTGCCGTACATCCGTGTGAAGGTCGCGTCACTGGTGAAAGGCGAGATGCCGGTCTTCATGGGAGGCAGCCTTTTCGTTTGCGCGGTGCTGCTCCTGGTTTTCTTCCGCAGTTGGCGGGTGATGTGGGTATGCACGGCCGTAGTGGCCATCAGCGTGGTGTGGAGCTTCGGGATGATGGCCTTGTTCGATTGCCCTATCACCCTCATCATGTCGGTGATCGCACCGCTGGTCATTGTTACAGGTGTGCCCAACTGCGTGTTCTTGATCAATAGCTACCAGATCGAATACGTGCATCATCGCAACCAGATGAAAGCGTTGCAGCGCGTCATCACCCGGGTGGGCGCGGCCGCGTTCATGACCAATGCTACCACCGCCGTGGGCTTCACCAGCTTCATGCTCGTGAGCAGCGAGACCTTGCAGGAGTTCGGCCTCATCGCCACGCTCGGGATCATGGTGCTTTGGGCATTGAGCATGGTGCTCATCCCCATCTTCTTCAGCTTCATGCCGCCGCCCACGGCCAAGCACCTCAAGCACCTCGACCGCAAATGGATGGACACGGTGGTGGACCGCATTGTGCGCATCAGCCACCGCCATCGGCCCTTGGTGTACGCCATCACCTTGCTTGTCTTCATCGTTGCGCTTGTGGGCATGGGCCGCTTGAAGGACGAGAGCCGCGTGGTGGACGACCTGCCCGAGGAGAACGAAGTGCTGGTGAACATGCGTTGGTTCGAGCGCAACTTCCGGGGTGTGATCCCCTTGGAGGTGGTCATCGATACGAAGAAGAACGGCGGTGCGCTGAAGGACCCTACGCTCAAGCGGATCCAACGCCTGCACGACACGCTGGCCACCTACCCGCAGTTCAGCCGTCCGCTCAGCGTGGTGGATGCCGTGAAGTTCACCAAGCAAGCTTTCTACGGCGGGGATCCCGATCGCTATGAACTGATCAAGCCCAGCTATGCCCCGGACCAGTTCATTGTGAAGTACCTCCCGAAGGCAGCGGAGAAGAAGGACATGGGCAAGGCGTTCCTGGACACGGCCCGACAGGTCACACGCCTCACCGTGCAAATGGCCGACATCGGCACCACGCGGATGGACGAGCTGATGACACGTCTGCGTCCTCAGGTGGACAGCATTTTCGCACCGGACAAATACGATGTCAGCTTCACCGGCAACAGCATCATTTTCCTCGAGGGCAGCCGCTACCTCATCGACAACCTCATCTGGAGCCTCTTCTGGGCGGTGGTGTTCATCGTGGCGTTGATGGCCTTGCTGTTCAACTCATTGCGCATCCTGGTCGTTTCGCTCATCCCCAACCTCATCCCGCTCGTGGTCACCGCCGGGCTGATGGGCTACTTCCACATCCCCATCAAGCCGAGCACCATCCTCGTGTTCGGCATCGCGTTGGGCATCGCCGTGGACAATGCGATCCACTTCCTGGCGCGCTACCGGCTTGAACTGAAACTGACCAACAACGACTACAAGCGCGCGGTTGACCTGGCCACGCGCGAAGTGAGCGTGGGCATCATCTACACCAGTGCGGTGCTCTTCTTCGGCTTCATCATTTTCGCGTTCAGCAAGTTCGGCGGCATCCAGGCGCTGGGCATCCTCACCAGCATCACATTGTTGGTGGCCATGTTCACCAACCTGCTGGTGCTGCCGGGGCTCCTGCTCACCTTCCACCGCAACCTCATCACGCGTGCGTTCCAGGAACCGCTCCTGGTGATCCTCGACGAAGAAGAAGACATCAACCTCGATGAACTGAAGGTGGAGGACACCGCACCTCAACAACCATGAAAGGCATCATCCTCGCCGGAGGGTCCGGCACCCGACTGCACCCGTTGACCTTGGCCGTGAGCAAGCAGCTCATGCCCGTGTACGACAAGCCGATGATCTACTACCCGCTGAGCACGCTCATGGCGGCGGGCATCCGCGATATTCTCATCATCAGCACACCGCACGACCTGCCCAACTTCCGGAAGCTGCTGGGCGACGGTGCAAGTCTCGGTTGCTCCTTCAGCTATGCCGAGCAACCGGTGCCTAACGGGCTGGCGCAGGCCTTCGTCATCGGTCGCGAGTTCGTGGGCAACGATGGCGTGGCACTCATCCTCGGCGACAACATTTTCCACGGCAGCGGCTTGGGCACGCGGCTTATGGAGCACAACACCGTGAGCGGCGGCCTCGTCTTCGCGTACCGCGTGAGCGATCCGGAACGTTACGGGGTGGTGGAGTTCGACGCGCACTTCAACGCGTTGAGCATCGAGGAGAAACCGGCCAAGCCGAAGAGCAACTATGCCGTGCCCGGGCTGTACTTCTACGACAACAGCGTGCTGGACATCGCCCGCGACCTGAAGCCGAGCGCGCGCGGCGAATACGAGATCACCGACGTGAACAAGGAATACCTGCGCCAGGGCAAATTGAAAGTGCTGGTGTTGGACCGCGGCACGGCATGGCTCGACACGGGGACGTTCACCAGCCTCATGCAGGCGGGGCAGTACGTGCAGGTGATCGAAGAGCGGCAGGGGAGAAGGATCGGTTGCATCGAGGAAGTCGCCTTCCGCCGGGGCTTCATCACCGCCGATGAACTGCGCAAGCTGGGCGAGCCGTTGCGCAAGAGCGGTTACGGGGAATACCTGATCCAGGTGGCGAACGGCACGGTGTGATGACCGATCATCGTGCGCTCATCGAAGCACGCATCACCGATTGGTGCGCGGCCCTACCGAAGGACGGGCTCTACGCGCCCATGGCCTACCTCATGGGCCTTCCTGCCAAGCGCGTGCGGCCTGCCTTGGTGCTGATGGGGTGCGAACTGTTCGGCGGCGACCCGCGCGAAGCCCTCGACGAAGCCATCGGTATCGAGCTCTTCCACAACTTCACTTTGATGCACGATGACATCATGGACGCTGCGCCCTTGCGCCGAGGCCAGCCCACCGTGCACGCGAAGTGGAACGTGAACATCGGCATCCTCAGCGGCGATGCCATGTTGGTGAAGGCCTATCAGCTCATGGGTCGGCGTCCCGACGTCCTCGACTTGTTCAGCCGTTACGCGTTGATGGTCTGCGAAGGCCAGCAGCTGGACATGGACTTCGAGCAGCGCGACGATGTGCACGTGAAGGAGTACCTGGAGATGATACGGCTGAAGACCGCCGTGCTGCTCTCGTGCGCGTTGCGAACGGGTGCGATGGTCGCCGGTGCACCGCGCGAAGACCAGGAGCGGATCGGTGCGTTCGGCGAACATGTCGGGCTCGCCTTCCAATTGCGCGACGACCTGCTGGATGCGTTCGGTGACCCGGGCACCACCGGCAAGCAACAAGGAGGTGATCTGCGTGCGGGCAAGAAGACCTTCCTGCTCATCAGGGGTCTTGAGCGTGCTGCGGAAGGGCGTTGGGGCGTGTTGCGCGAAGAGCTGTCCAAGGCCCCGGATGCGCGTGACGTGTCCAGGATGCGCGACGCCATCGAACAGCTTGGTGTGCGGGCCGAAGCCGAAGCCGAGGTGCTCAAGCACGACCGTGCTGCCATGGCCGCATTGGATGCGATCGATGTGCCTGTCGTGAAGAAGGAGCCCCTGCGGATGCTGGCCGCGCACTTGCTGGAGCGGAAGTCCTGAGCGCTACTCGCAGGCCTCGCAGTACGTCTTCAGCAGGTACGGGTCCTCGAGCAATTGGAACGTGACACCGCCTTTGCCATAGGTCTTGAACAACGAGCAGAACCGTGGCTTGTCCTTGTTCACGGCGTTCATCATCACGCGCCGGTAGGCTTGTTCCTTGGTGCGCTCGGGGTCGGCGATGGTGAGGTTGAGGTAGTAGAAGAGCAAGTCTTCGTCCACGTTGATCTCCAGCGCGCGCGGCTCCACCACGTTCAGTGCCATGGCGTGGTTCATATAGCTGGCGAAGTACTGGGCCAGGCTCAGGTGGTCCTGCTCGCTCATGGGGATGCTCTTGTAGTTGCGTTGGATGTACTTGAGGCACTCGTCCTTCTGCGCGTACTCCAGCTTGGCCATGTGCTCCTGCGCCATCATGATGTTCCAGTTGATGAGCATGCGTTTGATCAGCGGTTCCTCGATGCGGTACACGCGCAGGTGCTCGATCTCCTTCTTGAACGCGGCCGGGTCAACGGTGTGGCCGCCCAGCAGCCACAGCCGGAACTTCACCGCGCAGAGATTGTATTTGACGTGGCCGTCCTCGGGCAGCAGGCGGTCGAGCTCTTCCAACGCTTGGTAGGTGTCCCACGCGTCGCTGGGGTCCATGAACTGGCGGAAGGCCACCCTCGAGTGGAGCATCTGTGCGAATTCTATCCTGCTCGGCACCTCCAACTGTTCGAGGAACGATGACGGCAACTGGTTGTCCATCACACGATCGAACACGGCGTTCTGCACGGCGATGGCGCGCTCCAGGTTGTTGTTGGCAACAGCCTTCTCGAACTCCTCGATCAGTTCCACGGCCTTCACCCCGGCGAACTCGTCCTTGCGCGCCAACTCCACGGTAATGACGGCTTTGCGATGCTTGGCAAGCATGGGTTCCAGTGCCTCTGCCGTGCGTTTGTCCAACAACCGGCGTTTCACCTCGGCTTTCGGCAACGTGGCCAGTTCGCTTTGCGAGGTCAGCAGCACGTCGCTGAGGAACTCCACCCAGTTCTCGCTGGCCGAGACTTCCGTGATGATGCCTTGCTGCTGGTAGCTCTGCATGGCCGCAACGATGCTCTGCGCGCGCTTTTGCTGCAGTTCCAGGTTGCGTTCCTCGGGCCCCTCTACACTACTGTACGCTTCAATGACGATGCGTTTGATGTGGAAGTCGGTGAGCCGGAGCGAGTCGCGCAATGGTTGCAGGTCGGCAGCGGAGTACTCGGCCTTGTTGCGTTCGAAAGGGATGGTGAAGTGCATCGCTTTGCGCCGCAGGATCGTGTTGCGCACTTCTGTCCGTGAAGTGTCGTACTGTTCGCCGTACGTGAGCGTGTCCATGTACAGCCCCATGTTCAGCAGGTCCCAGCGGTACACGCGCAGGTCGAAGTTGTAGTTGTAGTAGCAGTAGAACCGGTCTTTCAGGATGATGAAGTTGAGCTCGTGATCGGTGTTCCTGAGCGTGTTCGGCAGTGTCCCGACTTTCACTGCGACACCCGTGCCCCAAGGGATCTTGCTGCGTTTCAGTTCGAACTGATAAACTGGTTTCAGCACAGTGCCACGGTACATTCCATCGGCCGCTGGCCCACCCGTTGCACATGAGTAGCGCGAACGAGGGACCACGTCCACCGCGATACCATCACTTGGTTTGGTGATCAACGCGTTGAGCAACCGTTCATCTGTGACGATGAACCAGATGTCGCCTTGTGCGTCGGCAGACAATCCGTACAGTATTTCCTTGGCTTGCTTTTCGAACACGGACCGGCATTCGGTGCAGCGCAGGTCGTACTGCTCGCCCGGGTTGCGGATGTCGAAGACCTCTTGGGGAAATGCCCGACCAGCCAGGAGCCAAAGGAGAAGAACAAGCGTCCTTTCTTTCATGATGGCAAGGTAGCGGCCGCTGGGAAAGGCGAGGATGGCCTACCGCGAGGTGGCCAGTTCGCGCAAAGCGTCGGCCAGTAGACCATACTTGAATTCGAACCCCGGCGCGCTTAGCCGAACGCTCTCCACCCGGCTTCCCTCCGTCAGCAGCGCTGCCATTTCCCCCATGGCGGCCTTCAGGACAAAGCCGGGGACGGCGATCGGGAACAACGGACGATGCACCGAGCGCGCAACGGCCTGCAGGAAACTCTGGTTGGTGTTATGCTCCGGTGCAACGATGTTGTATGCGCCCTGCCAGGTTGTGCCATCAATGGCGCACAGATAGGCGCGCACCAGATCATCGATGTGCACCCACGGAATCCATTGCCTGCCGGACCCCAGCGGCGCGAGAACGCACCAGCGGGCGAGCTGCGCGAACCGTGGCCACGCGCCGCCTTCGCGGGCCAGCACCACCGGCGTGCGAAATTTCACCACGCGGGCCAGTGTGCTCCATTCATCCACCGCGTCCTCCCAGGCACGTGTCAGGTTCCCGATCGCGTCGGTGGCACTTGCATCGTTCTCGCCGAAGATGTGATCCAGGGTTTGGGCACCGTAATATCCCACGCCGCTGGCACTGATGAAGCTCTGCGGTCGCACACCTGCCTCCCTCGCTGCACGCAGGACAAGTCTCGCCGACTCCGTGCGGCTTTCCTCGCACAGTCTCAACCGCTCAGGCGACCAGCGTTTGGCAATGATGTTCTCACCGGCGAGGTGCACGATATGGTCCACGCCCTCAAGTGCTGACGCGTCGATGGTGCGCTCCTGTATATTCCATGCAAAGGCTTGCACGCCGTTGCGCGAGCCCGGCGTGCGGCTCAGGTGGCGGACACTGTGGCCTCGGCCGACCAGCGCATTGGTAAGCGCCGAGCCGATGAGGCCGCTACCGCCGGTGATGAGGATGGTGGGCACGGTGCAAACCAAGTCATGGACGGAACATTGTCCGATCCGGTTCACACATCATTGGATCTCCTGTTGCTCACATGATGGGCGCCTTCTCAAAAAGCTGGAGCAATACGGCCCCGTTCAGGCCGAGCCGGACCAGCACAAGGTTTTCAGCTTGTAGCAGCTCGGTGGAGGTCAACGGTGTCGTCCTGGCGTACTCCACGGTCACGAAGTCGATGAGCGTAATGCCAGCATGAAGCGTAAGCCGCGTGTCGTCCAGCGCTGCGCGGTAGCTGATGTTGTCGAACGAGATGCCACCGCATGGCCCTATGGCGCCATGGAACAGGTGCATCGCGCGGATCCCCACCGTACCCCTGCGGTATGTGCGGTCGCCTGCGAACACCGCGCTCAGAGACAGTTCAGGTCCGAACGCGGTGAGCCCGCTGCCCAGCTTGCGTTGACGGGCGACCATCCACTGGCCGTATAACCCGACTTCCGTGTCGTTCTTCCCGGCGGCAAAACGGAAACCGATCCCGGGGAAGTTCACCCACGGTTCTCTTCTTTCGGCCTTGAGTGTTGTGTCCTGCAACGTTTGCGCTACAGAGGAGCAAACTAGGATGAGGTGCAGGGCGATAGCCGGAACGCGCATCTACCTCGACCGCTCCAACGTCAGCAGGTCTTCCTCAATGAAGCCTTCCTTCTTGCCGAACAACGAAGCATCATCGGCCAGGTACATCAGTTCACCGCTGCCCGCGTTGAACACACGTTTGAAGCAATGGCGGGTCTTGTGTTCGCCGGTCATCACCACATCACTGATGCAAACGCCCTTGTTCTGGGCTTCCACGGCGGTGAGCAACTGGCTTTCGGCCATCACCTGAGCGGTGCCTTTCACATAGCTGGCTTTCACCGTAGCCGCATCGGGGATGCTCTTGTCCAAATGCTCTTTCGCGAGCCAGAACTCGTGGTTGTCGCGCAGTAGGCGGTTGCGGCTGGCGTAGAAGCGATCGGCGGTGCTCTTGTCGGTGAACTTGCCCGCTTCCACCTGCTTTAGGTAGTCCTGGATGTTCTTCACATACACGGTGAGCAGCAAGCTGGTGTTGTCAGCGGCCATCGCGTTGGGGTCGATCATGATGAAGGCCAGTTCCTGCGCCGTGGGGATGTTCGTGAAGCCGCCGTCCTGCGTTTGCAGTGCTTCGCCCTTCTTCTGCTTCCATCCCTGCACCAGCGTCAGGTAGAACGCGCCGTGTTTCTCCGGGTCCACTTTCCAGGTCTTCAGCAGGTAGGTCTTGGTGGCGTCCATGGGCTGCAGTGCCATGTCGTTCACTGTTGCCACGTCGTAGCTGCCGGTGAACTTCCAGTTGGCCTTCACGGCATCCATGATGGCGCGGTTGTACGGCGAGTCGCCGGCATCGAGCACGAGCACGGTGGTGGTGCCCTTCGCGGCGGCAATGGCCTTGGTGTCGAAGCTGCCGTACTGTGCCTTGGCGATGAGGGTGGCAAGCAGGGAGAGGGTGAAGAGGAAATTGCGCATCGGTTCGTTCAACGGTTTGTCGGTCGCGGCCAAACTTAGTGCCACCGTCTGCCGACCTTCGGCCGGGTTTTCCACATGGCCAACGAGGAACTGTCAAGATCCGGGGATGCCCTGCGCAAACGCCTCGATGAACAGGAGGTGCTCTTGTTCACCGTTCAACAGTTGCGCAAGGACCTCGACGAGCCGGACCTGGCCCTGCCACGGTTGGGCAACGAGGCCTTTGAGCAGTTGCGTGCGGAAGTCAAGGCCCGGTTGGAGCTTTGGCAGCGCTCGGGGTCAACGTCCATGGCCCGGGCCATCAACCGTGTTGACCTGACGGAGGCCCAGGTGGATCGGGCCTTGGAAGCGGGCGGTTTGCACGAACTGGCCGGTGCCATGGTGCTGCGTTGCTTACAGAAAGTGCTGCTGCGCGAGCGTTACGCGGGCCGGTTCTGAACCTGGTTTTCCCCGCGCGTACCTGTGCATTTCTCCGTGCCGCCGCGCCTCCATATGACCTATTAGCCCTTCTACCTTCGCTGCCCCGAATGGACAAGTACTCCTACCTGAGCAACGTCGACAGCGCCTGGCTCGACGACCTGCACCAACAATACCAGAAGGACCCCGCCAGCGTCGAAACCGGTTGGGCCCGCTTCTTCGAGGGCTTCGAGTTCGCCCGATCACTGGAAGGCGACACTTACCTGACGGCTGCCCCGAATGCACCAGCACCCGGTGGTAATGACCGCTTCGAGAAGGAGTTCAAGGTGCTCGACCTCATCAATGCCTACCGCCAGCGCGGGCACCTGTTCACGAAAACGAACCCCGTTCGCGATCGGCGCAAGTACAGTCCTACGCTCGATCTGGAGAACTTCAACCTGAGCGACGCCGACCTGGACACCGTTTTCAGCGCGGGCAATGAAGTGGGCATCGGCCCCAGCAAGTTGCGCGATATCGTGGCGCTGCTCCAGCAGACCTATTGCCAGAGCATCGGCGTGGAGTTCAAGTTCATCCGCGATCCGGAAAAGATCAAGTGGATGCAGCAGCGCATGGAAGGGGTGCGCAATACGCCCTCTTTCAGCATCGATCAGAAGAAGGACATCCTGGAGAAGCTGAACGAAGCCGTGGTCTTCGAGCGCTTCCTAGGCAAGAAGTTCATCGGCGCCAAACGCTTCAGCATCGAAGGCGCGGAGGCGTTGATCCCCGCATTGGACACGGTGATCGAGCATGGCGCGGAGCTGGGCATCACGGAGTATGTCATCGGCATGGCGCACCGCGGGCGCTTGAACGTGCTGGCCAATACACTGCGCAAGAGCTACGACCAGATCTTCTCGGAGTTCGAAGGCAAGGACTACGAGGATCAGCTCGTGGAGGGCGATGTGAAGTACCACATGGGGTACAGCAGCAAGGTGAAGACGAACACCGGAAAGGAGGTTCGTTTGACGCTTGCGCCGAACCCGAGCCATTTGGAAACCGTGGGCCCGATCATGGAAGGCATCTCCCGCGCCATCATCGAGCACGACGACAACTTCGCGAAGGGCATCACTGCGCCGATCCTCATCCACGGCGATGCGGCTGTCGCTGGTCAAGGCGTCGTGTACGAAGTGGTGCAGATGGCCGGGCTGAAGGCCTACGAGGTCGGTGGCACCATCCACATCGTGGTGAACAACCAGGTCGGCTTCACCACCAACTACATCGACGCGCGTACCAGCACGTACTGCACCGATGTCGCCAAGGTGACCCAATGCCCCGTCTTCCACGTGAACGGCGACGATGCCGAGGCGGTGGCCTACACCGTGCAGCTGGCCATGGATTTCCGCCAGCGCTACAGCAAGGACGTGTGGGTGGACATCCTCTGCTACCGCAAGCACGGCCACAACGAGGGCGACGAGCCCAAGTTCACGCAGCCGGTGCTGTACAAAAAGATCGCGGCACACCCTGATCCGCGCGAAATCTATACGCAGAAGCTCATCGACAGCGGCGTGGAAGGTGCGCGGGAGATGGCGCAGGAGATGGAGCGCTCGTTCACCGAGATGCTGGACGCACGCCTCACTGAAGCGAAGCAAGTGCGCGTAGGCAAGATCACCAACTTCCTCGAAGAGCGCTGGAAAGGCTTCAAGCGCGCCGACGCGAAGGACTTCCTGAAGTCACCGGCCACGGGCGTGAAGAAGGAGACGCTTCAACTGATCGGGGAAAAGCTGAGCGTGCTTCACCCGGACGGCAAGAAGTTCTTCAGCAAGGTGGAGAAGATCCTCGGTGACCGGAAGAAGATGATGGATACCGGCGTCCTCGACTGGAGCATGGGCGAGCTGCTGGCTTATGGATCCTTGCTGGTCGAAGGTCATCCCGTGCGCTTCACAGGACAGGATGTAGAACGCGGCACGTTCTCACACCGCCATGCTGTTGTGAAAGTCGAGGATAGCGAGGAGGAGTTCATCCACCTGAAGCACATCCGGGAAGGACAAGCGCTGTTGCAGATCTACAACTCGCTGCTCAGCGAGTACGCGGTGCTCGGCTTCGAGTACGGCTACGCGCTGGCCATGCCGAATTCGCTCACCATCTGGGAAGCGCAGTTCGGTGATTTCGTCAACGGCGCGCAGATCGTACTGGACCAATACCTGTGTTGCGCAGAGGAGAAGTGGGGCACGCAGAACGGCACGGTGCTCCTGCTGCCCCACGGCTACGAAGGCCAGGGCGCGGAGCACAGCAGCGCGCGCATGGAGCGCTTCCTGCAGAGCTGTGCCGATGAGAACATGGTGGTGGTGAACTGCACCACGCCCGCTAATTTCTTCCACGCGTTACGTCGCCAGTTGAAGTGGGACTTCCGCAAGCCGCTCGTCGCCTTCTCCCCGAAGAGTTTGCTGCGTCACCCGAAGTGCGTGAGCAAATTGGATGAGTTGACGACCGGCTCGTTCCAAGAGCTGATCGACGATGCAAGTGCCGATGCGAAGAAGGTGAAGACCGTGATCTTCACGCAAGGCAAGATCCACTACGACCTCGCCGAGCATCGTGAGAAGAACAACATCACGGATACCGCGCTCGTGCGCATCGAACAGATCCATCCGCTGCCCGCAGAGCAGATGCGTGCGGTGATCAAGAAGTACGCGAAGGCCGAGCGCTACATCTGGGTACAGGAGGAGCCGTTGAACATGGGTGCGTGGCAGTACATCGCCATGAACTTCACCGATGTGAAATGGGAAGTGATCGCGCGCCCTGCCAGCGGCGCCCCGGCCACCGGCAGCAGCAAACGCAGCGCGAACCAGCAGATCGCGATCATCGAGAAGGCGTTCGCCAATGCGGCGACGAAGGTGAAAGTAAAAGCCTGAGCAAGACTCAATTCACAAGACACAAGTCCAAAGACACAAGTAGGATCACCAAGCACCCGGACCTTGACACTTGAGTCTTGTGTCTTGTGACTTGAGTCTTCAATCAAGAACGATCATGGCAATAGTTGAAATAAAGGTTCCCAGTCCCGGAGAAAGCATCAGCGAAGTGCGCATTGCGCGCTGGCTTGTGAAGGATGGTGATGTGGTGAGCAAGGACCAGGTGCTGGGCGAGATCGACAGCGACAAGGCCACGCTGGAGCTGAGTGCCGAGGCCGAAGGCAAAGTGCAACTGCTCGCTAAGGAAGACCAGACGGTGAACGTGGGTGATGTGGTGGTGAAAGTCGACACCTCGTTCAAGGCCGAGAAGAAGGAGAAAGCCGCCGCACCAGTCGCAGCTGCCTCTGCGCCCGCCGCGAAAGCTGAAGCGCCCAAAGCTGCTCCGGCTGCTACCGCTGCACACGCGACGCCGGTAGCCAAGGCCATGCTCGATGACAAAGGCGTGAGCGCCGACAAGGTGAAGGGCAGCGGTCCGAACGGACGTATTACCAAGAGCGACGTGGTGGCCTACGTGGCCGGCGGTGTAAAGGCCGATGCGATCGCTCTCAACGGCTGGGGCGGTTCCCGTAACCAGAACCGCGTGAAGATGACCACCCTCCGCAAGAAGGTGGCGGAACGACTTGTCGCGGTGAAGAACCAGACCGCCATGCTCACCACGTTCAACGAGGTGGATATGAGCGCGGTGATAGCCCTGCGCGACAAATACAAGGACAAGTTCAAGGAGCAGCACGGCGTGAACCTCGGCTTCATGAGCTTCTTCACCAAGGCAGTGACGGAAGCACTGCGCCTCTTCCCGGCTGTGAACGGCCAGATCGACGGCGAGGAACTCGTGATGCACGACTACGCGGATATCGGTATCGCCGTGAGTTCGCCGAAAGGTCTCATGGTACCCGTGCTGCGGAATGCGGAAAAAATGTCGCTCGCCGAGATCGAGGCGGGAATCAAGACCCTTGCGGTGAAAGCGCGCGACGGCAAGCTCAGCATTGATGAGATGACCGGTGGCACGTTCACCATCACCAACGGCGGCGTGTTCGGCAGCATGCTCAGCACGCCGATCATCAACCCGCCGCAGAGCGCCATCCTCGGCATGCACAACATCGTGGAGCGGCCCGTAGCCGTGAATGGCCAGGTGGTCATCCGCCCGATCATGTACGTGGCGCTCAGCTACGATCACCGCATCATCGACGGCAAGGAAAGCGTGAGCTTCCTCATGGCCGTGAAGCAGATGATCGAGGATCCCGATAAGATGGTCTTCGGGAACCGGGAGCCGGGCGAGGTGTTATTGGGGTTGTAGGTCGAACACGAATTCTATTGGCGCATGCCAGCTCGGGGAACACAACAACTTGAACAGATTCTCCGGGAGAGGTTCACGACGACGTACATGTCGGATTCCAAGTGGAGGAAGTTTGCCGATTTGGTGCGTGAGCCACGCTTCAACATCCAGCAGGTGGTCTGGAAGTTTGTTTACACGGACAAGGAGATTCGCAGCCGACTGAATTGGCTCCAGGACAACGGAGAAGACACGTTCGAAGTAGGACCCTTCTTCTACAAAGAGGTGGAATGGGTCGAAATTCCCCAAGTCGGCTTTAACCATGGCGATGAGAAGGTTCCAACGCGCCACTGGCAGCAGGATGTTCCGGCTTTCCGTGAAGCGCTTTGTGCTCTGGGTGAATTTGAGGTTTTTGCGACAGACCGTGGACTCCGAGTCATCGGATACAGGTGATCATCTTATTGGTCTAGTAGGGCGGGCCTCGCTTTCAGCCATGGTTTAGCCACGCGAAATCGAATCTTACTAGTCCAGCACATCCACCATGATCGCCTCTGTGCTGTCCGGATCCACGTACAGCCAGCGCCAGTTCCGGCCAGGTTGTACCTCCCAGTAGTAGGTGGTGATGGTGTCCCCAAGGTTTTCAGGAGCAAAGGGACCGGCAGCATCCGCGCCACCATATACGCGGTCGGCTGCGTGGCTGACGCTTCGCGTTCCAGTGTACGGGGCCATCGATAGGATCCTCTGGACCTCGCGCGGGCAGGTCTTCATGCGCAGGCTTATGCCGGTGTCGATCTTCGGCACCACTTGATCGCGATGGTCGGTGACAGTCACGCAGGCGGGTGTTTCGTCGAAGAATGCTGCATATATCTCGCTGCCTGTTCTTGGCTTGAAGGCGTCCGGTATGCCGCGAACCACTTCGCTCGCCTTGTCCATTCCCGCGCGCGTTGTATGGAAGACATCCTGCGCGTCTTGAGCAACTCCTCTTGCAGCACCTGCGGCTTTGTGGGCGGTCAGGTATACAGCGCTTAACCCACAACCCACTGCAACGACCAGTGCAGCAACGGCGCCAAGGATCCAAAAGGGTCGCTTCTTGATCAGTCCGAAGATCAGGAGCAGCAGGAACGCCAACCCGAAAAGGCCGCACGCAACGAAGAGCAGGGCGATGGTCAGCATGGTTGGTCGCTCCCCCCTCGGGTGCCGAGACTATGCCCCCACCGCCTCCACCTCCTTGCTCACCTTCTTGAAAAGCCCTTGTAGCACGGTGCCCGGCCCGACTTCCACCACCTTCTTCGCGCCATCGCCGAGCATGTTCTGCATGGTCTGCGTCCAGCGCACGGGCGCGGTGAGCTGCGCGATGAGGTTGGCCTTGATGCGCGCAGGGTCGGTGTGTGCGCGGGCGTCCACGTTTTGGTAAACTGGGCAGCGCGGGTTCACGATGGGCGTGTACTCGATCGCAGTGGCGAGCTCGGCACGTGCGGGTTCCATCAGCGGGCTGTGGAACGCGCCGCCCACTTGCAGCACGAGCGCACGCTTTGCACCGGCGGTCTTCATGGCTTCGCACGCGGCGTTCACGGCTTCCACCGTGCCGCTGATCACCAATTGGCCGGGGCAGTTGTAGTTGGCGGGCACCACCACGCCGGGGATGGCAGCACAGATCTCTTCCACTTTGGCATCTTCCAATCCGATGATGGCGGCCATGGTGCTGGGCTGCAGTTCGCAGGCTTTCTGCATGGCGTTGGCGCGCGCGGCCACCAGCTTCAAGCCATCGCTGAATTCCATGGCACCTGCCGCCACCAGCGCGCTGAACTCGCCCAGCGAGTGCCCGGCCGTCATGGCGGGTTGGAACGCATCGCCCATCACTTTGGCCTTCACCACGCTGTGCAGGAAGATGGCGGGTTGCGTCACCTTGGTCTGCTTCAGGTCCGCCTCGGTGCCCTTGAACATCACATCGGTGATGTTGAAGCCGAGCGTGTCGTTGGCATGCTCGAACCAGATGCGGGCGTTGTTGTCGGCGTCGTACAGGTCCTTGCCCATGCCGGGGAATTGGGAACCCTGGCCGGGGAATACATAGGCGGTCATGCGTGATGGGTTGTTGGTGCGTCCCGGAGCGCGCTGCTCGTCGGAAGCGTGACGAATATCGCTAACGGCCCGATCGCTCGGTGTTCCGGCGGGTCAATGAAGTTTCGAGGAGATGAGCTGGATGAACTCCTTGCGGGTAGTATCACTCTTGAGGAACACGCCGGTGAAGGCACTGGTAGTGGTGACACTGTTCTGCTTCTGCACCCCGCGCATGCGCATGCACAGGTGGTCGCACTCCATCACCACGGCCACGCCTTGGGGCTTCAACGTCTCATGGATGCAGTCGCGGATCTGGTCGGTGAGGCGCTCCTGCACCTGCAACCGGCGTGCGAAGGCGTCGACCACGCGCGGGATCTTGCTCAGGCCCACGATGCGGCCGTTCGGGATGTAGGCCACGTGTGCCTTGCCGAAGAAGGGCAGCATGTGGTGCTCGCACAGGCTGTACACCTCGATGTCCTTCACCAGCACCATCTGGCTGTACTTCTCCGTGAACATGGCGCTGCGCAGGATCTCGCGCGGGTCGAGGTCGTAACCGTGCGTGAGGTACTGCAGCGCCTTGGCCACGCGCTCGGGGGTCTTCGCCAGGCCCTCGCGCTTGGGGTCCTCGCCGATCTGGTGCAGGATGTCGCCGTAATGCTGACCGATGCGCGCAATGCGCTTCGCGTCGTACATGTCGATGCGCTCGTAGCCCTCGGCCGAGTCGCCCGTTGCGGAGGTTTTGCTTTTGGCCATGGTCGATCGTTCACCTCTTCACCGGAGAGGATGGGTGAGGCCCGTAGTACTCCACGCTGTTGTTCTCCGTCTCCTGCAGCTTGATGCAGTGCAAGGTGCAACCCAGCGCGTTGATGGGCTGTTCCAGTTGCTTCCAGAAGGCGATGGCCAGGTTCTCCGTGCTGCTGTATGTGCCCTTCATGAACGCCACGTCGAGGTCGATGTTCTTGTGGTCCACCTGATCGATGACGCGCTCCTTGATGATGCGGCTCACCTGCGACAGGTCGGCCACGAAACCGGTCTCGTTGCTGGGCTCGCCCTTCACCGTCACCCACAGCTCGTAGTTGTGCCCATGCCAGTTGGGGTTGGCGCACTTGCCGAACACGCTCATGTTCTTTTCCGGCGACCAGTCGGGCCGGCTCAGCTTGTGGGCCGCGCTGAACCGTTCGCGGCGGGTGATGAACACTGTGGGCATCGTGCCTGGTTATGAGGGCGGCGAAGGTAGGCCGGGCGCTTTCGCCGCTCCTACTTTCGCCCCCCGTCTTCGCCTAAGGCTATGGCGGCCAACGCATGATCGTCGTCACGGGTGCCGCAGGTTTCATCGGGAGCTGTTTGCTGGGCGAGCTCCAGCGCCAAGGCTGGCACGACCTGGTGGCCGTGGACGATTTCTCGCGCGTGGACAAGGCGCCCAACCTGCTCAACAAGAAGCTGACGGCCCGTGTGGATCGGCGCGACTTTCCGCAGTGGCTCGATGCCAACCAGAAGTTGGTGCAGTTCGTCTTCCACCTCGGGGCGCGCACGGACACCACCGAGTTCGACAAGAGCATCTTCGACGAGCTGAACGTGCGCTACAGCAAGGCGGTGTGGGAGCGGTGCACGCGCTACCAGATCCCCTTGGTGTACGCCAGCAGCGCGGCCACCTACGGCGGTGGCGAACTGGGCTATGATGACGATCATGCACTGATCCCGCAGCTCAAGCCGCTCAATCCCTACGGCGATAGCAAGAACGAGTTCGACCAGTGGGTGCTGGAACAGGCGGAGGCGCCGTTCTTCTGGGCAGGTTTGAAGTTCTTCAACGTGTACGGCCCGAACGAGTACCACAAGGCACGGATGGCAAGCGTCATCTTCCATGCCTTCAACCAGGTGCGCGACGAGGGCGAGGTGAAGCTCTTCCGCAGCCACCGGCCAGACTACAAGGACGGCGAGCAACTGCGCGACTTCGTGTACGTGAAGGACCTCTGCAATGTGTGCATGTGGCTGATGGAGACGCGCAAGCACCCTGCGATCTACAACCTCGGCAGCGGCCGCGCCCGCACCTTCCTCGACCTCGTGCGCGCCACCTTCAAGACGATGGGGAAGGAGGAGCGCATCGTGTTCATCGATACGCCGGCGGACATCCGCGACAAGTACCAGTACTTCACGGAAGCCCGCATGGAGAAGCTGCGTGCTGCGGGGTACGACAAGCCTTTCCACACGTTGGAAGAGGGCGTTGCGGATTACGTGGGGAACTACCTGCTGAAGGCCGCTTACTGCTGATCGAGCAGGTTGCGCAAGGCGCTCAGTTGGCTGCGCACGTCAAGCAGCTTGTCGTGCAGGTCGGTGGCGGATCCCTGCACTTTGTGCTTCGCCTTCAACTGGGTGCGTGCACCTTCAATGGTGTGGCCCTTCACCTTCAGCAGTTCGTACTGCTCGCGCACCATGTTCTTTTCCTCGGCCGTATAAAGGCGGTCGCCCTTGGCATCGCGCTTGGGACTGGGCTTGCCGAACTGTTTTTCCCAGAAGCGGATCTGCGTGGCGGTCACCCCCAGCTCAACGGCGATCTCGCCGATGGTCCAGTAGAACTTGCCGATCGTTTTCGGTTTCAGTGGCATGCTAGGCACCGCGAATGTACCTGCGACGGTGGCATGATCAAGGCTTGTGTGTGGGCGGAGCGGTCTTGCGGAAGTCGAGGTTGTAGGTGAGCAGTAAGTGCACCGTGCTGTTCATCTCCTGCAGGTCCGCTCCTTGCGCCGCTCCGGGTCGTTGGATGGTCTGCAGCAGATAGCCGATCTGCACATTGCCACCGGAACTGTACTGGTACCCGAGCAACGCGCTCAAGCGGTTCTGCTGCACGAAGTCCGCTCGCTGGCTATCGCCGAAGCTGATGAACAGTTCGTCGTAGGCCGTGGCGAAAAGCGCGCCCTGTTCCACTTTGGTGTGATTACCGAACGGCACCGTGATGCCGATGCGGTAACGGAAGCGGTTCTGGTAGTTGTAACGGTCGAGCTCGTAGGCGCCAGGCTCATTGGCCACGGGTTGCATCACGCTCAGCCAGCGCTCCTCCATGCGGAAGCGGTGCGAAAGCGCCACGCGGCCAAGCGCATTGGACAGCGTCACCTGCTGGTAGAGGTTGTGCTCCCAGGCTCGCGTTGCGATCGGGTAGTTGCCGTACGGATAATTGATGTAATAGCTGTAACCCCCGGTGATCACCACCTCCGGGCGCCAGTGGAAACTGACGGCAGGGCGCACGAGCAGCTGTTGCCAGTGTTCGCCCAGTCCTGAACGACGCCAGTGCGCTTCGGAATGAAAGCTCCAACGGTCATGCAACATATGATCACCGAGGTGGCTCACCCACAGGTGCGCGTTGCGATCAATGGCCCGTTGTGCGGCGGCCTTCGCGCCGTGCATGAACACCACCGCGGCGAACACGGTGTGCAGGAGCAGGGATCCCATGGGCGTCCGTTCCATCTCAAAAGAGAAGAGCCACGTTCGGTGGCTCTTGTTCCAGCGGAGAGAGAGGGATTCGAACCCCCGTTACCCTTTCAGGTAAACGCACTTTCCAGGCGCGCGCCTTAAACCACTCGGCCATCTCTCCTTCCGGCCATCGGGACCCTCCCGCTGGCAAGGGCGGCGAAACTAACCAAGACGACGGAGGGACTGCTTCCCGGGGCCCCTGCGGGCGCTTTCCATCAGCTCCGCGCGTGCTATCGGGTCGCGGAAGTGGATCTGCAGGTTGTGGAACACGCTTCTGACCTGCATTTCGACAAGCGCGTGCCTTGAGAGCAGCAGCACGTCATTTCCGGAAAGACGGAACTCCAGGCACAGGGCAGGAGAGGTGGTCGGGACCGTCTCCCAGTTCGACCGGTCGGCGTCGCAGTGAAGTACGAGCATGGCACTGTTCTCCAGGACCGCGATGACCAGGATGGAACCCAAAGGGTCGAGGAAACGTCGCGCCAAGCCGGTCAGGCGAACATAGAGTACCGGCTGGTCATCGACGGTGGCGAGCCAGATGGCGGAACCCGTCGTGCCGGTCTGCCAAGGGCCGGTGAACAGGACGCAGCTGTGCATGTCCTTGGAACGGAACAGTAACGCAACGGTTACATAGATACCCAAAGGTTATTGAGTGAGGACATCAACGTTCTTTGCGCGCGCGGACCAACCCCTCCCCACTGGGACCTTCGCAACGTGGCAGTCCATATCGGCACAGAGCTTCGCAAGAGGCTGGTGGTAAGCGGCATTCCAGTGACCCGCTTCGCGAAGCGTATCGGTACATCGGCCAAAACGGTGCACGCCCTTTTCAAGCGCCCCAGCATGGACACCATGCTGCTGAAGAAGTGCTCCGAGGTGCTCAACTTCGACTTCTTCCGGTTGTACAGCGACGAGCTCCGGCCGAAGTTGCGTGACGGTGAAGCTGTATCAGAACCTGCCGCCCGCTACGGCAAACGGGCGGCGATGGACGAGCTGGAGATCATCATCAGGCCTGGCCAGAACCAGGAGCTCCTTCAATCGCTTATCAAGGCGATGGAAAAGAAGGACAAGGGCCGTTAGATGGTCAGCTCACCGCAAAGCGGTACACCGAAGCGTTCCTGCACAACACGTTCAGCAAGGCCTTGGCCGAAGAGGAACATGAGTTTTGTAACGGCTGCTTCGACGGTCATGTCGCTTGCCGGCGTTATGCCCATATCGTTGAACGCCCGACTGGTCTCATAGCGTCCCTGTTCCACGCGACCACCGAAGCACTGTGTGGCGTTCACCAGAACGATGCCGCGCGCGCGCGCTTCGCGCAGAGCGTTCAGGAAGTCCTCGTTGCGCGGTCCATTGCCACTGCCGAAGGTGGTGAGCACGGCCCCGCGCAACCCTGGTGTAGCCAAAGAGTGCCGTACCCATTCGCCGGTGATCCCGGGGAAGAGACGGACGACGCCCACATTGGGATCGAGCAGCGGATGCACATCCAACGGGCCAGTGCGCTTCGGTAGCATGGCGGCGAGGTTCCAGCGGATGTGCACGCCGGCCTCGGCCAGCCTCGGCCAGTTGGGGCTACGGAAGGCCTCGAAGCGTTCGGCATGCGTCTTCACCGCACGGTTGCCGCGGTACAAACTGTATTCGAAGTAGATGGCCACCTCCTGCAGCGTAGCAACGCCATCGGTGTGCGCCGCGGCGATCTCGATGGCGGTGAGCAGGTTTTCTTTTCCGTCGGTCCGCAGCACGCCCAATGGCAACAAGGCCCCGGTGAGCACCACGGGTTTCGTCAGGCCTTCAAGGAGATAGCTCAGCGCGCTTGCCGTGTAGGCCATGGTGTCCGTGCCGTGCAGCACTACGTAACCGTCCTCGTTGGGATGTTGGGCAATGAGCTGTGCGATGCGCACCCAATCGGCGGGCCCCATATCGCTGCTGTCCATTACCGGTTCCAATGATGCAGTGCTAAGCGCGGCGGGGATGTTGCCCAGTTCCGGCACCAGGTCTTCCAGATGCTCGAGGTCCATGGGTTGCAGAGCCCCTGTGCGCGGGTCTTTCATCATCCCGATGGTGCCTCCGGTGTAGATCAGCAATACCCTGCGGTGCTTGGCCATCAGCTGAAGAGTTGTTGTGCGTTGCGCGTGGTGGTGCGGGCAATGTCGTCGAGCGACAGGCCCGTTGCCGTGGCCAAAGCCTGCGCGATGAACGGGATGTAACTGCTCTCGTTGCGCTTGCCGCGGTGCGGGACCGGGGAGAGGTACGGTGCGTCGGTCTCAAGAACGCAACGGTCGGCGCCCACCTCGGCAATGGTCTGTGCCAAACCACTTTTGGGATAGGTGATCACTCCACCAATGCCGAGGTAGAATCCATCGAGCGCGAGAATGCGACGTGCCTCGTCGGCGCTGCCGGTAAAACAATGGAACACGCCACGCAGCTCCGGTGTCTTCTCTTCTTCCACGATGGCAACGGTCTCCGCGAAGCTCTCGCGGCAGTGGATGGCGATGGGCAGCTTCTTCTCCTTGGCCCAACGGATCTGCTGGCGGAAAGCCAACTGCTGCTGCGGAAGGTTGCTCTTGTCCCAGTACAGGTCGATGCCGATCTCGCCGACGGCTGCATAGCGACGCTCGCTGAGCAAGCGCTCAACATTGGCCAGTTCCTGCGAGGGGTCCACACCCACATGGCACGGATGAAGGCCCATCATGGGGAAACACGCGTCCGGGTACGCAGCGCACAGATCGTGCATCGGCCCCACGCTTGCCATGTCGATGTTCGGCAAGTAGAGCTTCGTGACACCGGCATCCAGGGCGCGCTGCACCATGGCTACGCGGTCCTCAGCGAACCTGTCCGCGTACAGGTGGGCATGGGTGTCGACGAACATGGTGCGAAGAAAGGCCATGAGGACATGTGACCATGGGCCCATGTGGCCATGTGACCGTGCGGAAGCTGCACGGCGCGCGATCCTACATTCGCCCCCTATGAGCGCATGTCCACATGGGCCCATGGGCACATGAAAGTCCTCATCATCCGCTTCTCGTCCATTGGCGACATCGTGCTCACCTCGCCTGTGGTCCGTTGCCTGAAGCTGCAGCGTCCGGATGCCGAGATCCACTTCCTGACCAAACGTGTTTTCGCCGATCTGGTTCAGCACTCGCCGCACATCGCCAAGGTGCATCTGTTGGATGATGGGCTCGGTTCGATCCTTCCCGTGCTGAAGAATGAGCGTTTCGATGCGGTTGTGGACCTGCACAACAACCTGCGGACCTGGCGGGTGAAGCGTGCGCTTGGTTTGCCCTCCCACAGCTTCCCGAAACTGAACTGGGAGAAGTGGTTGATGGTGAATCTCAAGGCCGACCGGCTGCCGAAGGAGCACATCGTGGACCGTTACTTGAGAACGGTGAACGGCCTCGGGGTCAAGAACGACGGTATGGGCTTGGACTTCTTCGTTCCTGCCAACAGCGAGGTGCCGCTCACAGCATTCCCAGAGCCGCACAGGAATGGCTACACGGCACTATGCATCGGTGGTGGTCATGCCACCAAGCGCCTGCCGCCGCACAAACTGCTGGCACTGGCCAGGGAAGTGCAGGGTCCCATCGTCATCATCGGTGGGAACGAGGACAGCGCCACTGCGCAACGCATTTCCACGGAGATCGGACCGCGCGTGTTCGATGCAACCGGCCAGTTCGACCTCTTGGGCAGTGCCTCGCTCATCCGTCAGGCGCGCAGTGTTGTTGCTCACGATAGCGGTGCAATGCATGTGGCGGCAGCGTTCAACAAACCACTGGTGAGCGTGTGGGGCAACACGGTGCCGCACTTCGGTATGGGGCCATACATGCCGCAGCACAAGGAGCGCGCCCATGTGGTGGAAGTCATGGGCCTGGGGTGCAGACCGTGCAGCAAGCTCGGCTACGACAAATGCCCCAAGGGCCACTTCCACTGCATGGAGAAACAGGACATTGGACGCATTGCACAATTGGTCAACCAATGAGCTGGGACATCTACATCCAGGACCTGCCGCCTGTAAAGAGCGTGCGTGACCTTCCGGCGGACTTCCAGCTGAAGCCGATCGGAACCCGGGCTGAGCTCGAAGACAAGATCACCGCAGCGGTCGGGCACGCGGAGAAGCAAGATGGATGGCTCTTTGTGCAAGGCAGCGGCATCGACCTGAGCATTTCGTTCCAGATGGAAACGCCCGAGCTGGTGCGCTACATCACTGTGCATGTGCACGGCGGCGAGCAGAGCGCGGCCTGCGTGGCAGCCATCGTGAAACAGCTTGGCTTGCGTGCCCTGGACACGGCCACAGGCGAGTTCCTCGACACGGACGCGTTGGACGAGAGCTTGTAGCTACTACTCGAACAACGCCTTCAGCTCCGTCGCTTCCTCGGGCTTCATCTTGCCACTGAGGATGAGCCTTAGCTGGCGGCGGCGCAGGGCACCGTCGTAGCGCTTTTGTTCTTCTTCGTTGGTGGGTTCAACGGGCGGCACCGTCGCGGTATGTCCGCCATGGTCCACGGCCACGAACGTGTAGATGGCGCTGTTGCACTTGATGCGCTCGCTGGTCAGCTGGTCTTCCACCCACACGTCGGCCCATACTTCCATGCTGGTGCCGAACGCACGGCTCACGTGGCTCTTGATGGTGACGAAATCGCCGAGCTTGATGGGCCGGTCGAAGCTCACGTGGTTCACGGCCACGGTGACCACCACGCGTTTGCAATGCCGGTGGGCGCTGATGGCGCACGAGATGTCCAGCCATTCCAGCAGACGCCCGCCGAACAGATTGCCCAAGGTGTTGGTGTCGTTGGGCAGCACCAGGTTGGTGGTCTCCGCGTAGCTGTCCGTGGCCGGTCGGGCGCTCTTCATGTTCATGGCGCAAAGGTGCGCAGGTCCTGTGCAGCGCTCCGTGGGCGCATCAACTCTTTTCAACCGTTCGGCGGGCCGCAAGCACGGGCTACCTTCGGAGCATGTTCAGCTACGAGGGCCAGCACGTGCTCCATGTGTTCTTCACGGTGGGCTATTTCGCAGGCACGTTCAGCACACTGTGGATGATAGCCCAGCTGAAGGAGGCGGAGCGCAAGTTCGATCCCGACCGGGGCATCATCACGGCCCAGCTCTCTCGTATGATGCGGCGCACATGGCTGCACATCGCATGGCCATCGCTCATCGGCATGCTGCTGATGGGTGTTCTGCTGATCGCGAAGAACAGTGGGCTCTTCATGGAACCGTGGATGTACACGAAGACCGGGCTTGTCGCCCTGCTCATCGTGCATCACAGTGTCACTCATGGGCTGTGGGCGAAGGCGCGAGCTGGCGAACTGCGTTGGAAGAGTATCACCGTTCGCTTGTGGAACGCGTTGGCGATGTTGCTCTTGTTCGCGCTGATCTATGTGGTCGTTCGTCGCGGCGAGCTGGGCACGCTGTGGGGCGTGCTGGGAGGCGTGATGCTCGCGACCGCCGTGTTCCTGCTGGTGCGCAAGCTCCGCAACGGGAAAAGCGCGGACGGTGAAAAGGCAGCCTAGGCCGAACCCACCAAGTGCCGCTGCTGATCCAGCCAGGTGAGTGCGCTGTCCATGTCGCCGAACAGCTGGATGGGCCGTTGGGGCTTGTTGTAACGCACGAACACATTGGCCGTGAGCTGGTGCCCGAAGTCCCGCACCACGATGGCGTCCGCTGCGATGTACTTGGATGACTCCGGTGATGAGGCGTACTGGCGGGCTTCGTTGCTGAGCGTGCTGCCCACGCCCACGCTCACCACCAGCAGCACCTTGCGGCCATTGCGGCCCTCGGCAGCGGCCTCGAACATCGCTTGCACTTCCTCGGGGCTCACCGTGTGACCGTCCTTGAAGTGCGCGTGCACAACATCGTCTTCGATGAAGGTCAGCGTGCAGACGTCGAGTTCGATGGAGCGCAAGGGAAGTGCGAAAGGGGCGCAAATCTATGCGGACGGTGCACCGTCCGTCACGCTCTTATTTGTGCAGGATCCAAGCCCCGGGGGCTTCCTCTTTGCGAGCGGCGACCAAAGCCTCCACGGCGATGCGCTCGTCGGCAAAGCTGCCGATGGCCACGCGCCACAAGCCCCGGTGCTGGTCGATGATGCCGGCATCGAACCCGCGTCCGCGCAGCCCGGCAACCAGGTTGTCGGCATTGCCCCGCACTGAGAAACAGCCCGCCATCACATGGTAAAGACCCTTGGCGCGCGGCGTAACGGGTGTCACGGCCACATGCGTGGTGTCCGGGAGAACGATCGGGGCCACCACCAGCTCCACACCGGGTTCCACATCCACCGTCACTGCTGAATCAAGCGTCTCGGGAAGGCTGAAGTTCTCGTCTCCCGATTCCTCCACGATCACAGGTGTTGTACCCCGCTGCACATAACCGGGTGCTTCACGCTGCAGCCAGCTTGCCCACCCGCCTAATTGCTCGTTGCCGGTGGTGGGGGTGAGCACGAACGTGGCCACCGCCACCAGCACGGCTGCAGCCGCGGAAGCAGCCCACAGCAGCGGACGGTTGCGCGATGCGGAAGTGCCTTCGTCGGCCAGGACGGGCTCCAGCTTCCTCACCACCGCCTCTTTCAACGTCTCCACCACCACCGGCTTGGCGATCGGCGATGCCGCCACGGCCCGCAACCCGAACGCATCCTTCAGAAAGTTGGCGTGCGGGTCCGGTTCAAAGCGGAGGTTCCGGGCGGTATCGGTCCAGAAGGTGCCCACGCCGGAGACTTCCACGCGGCCGCCATGGCCCAGCGTGCGCTGCCACTGTTCCACTTGTTGGGCCACTTGGGTACGTGCTTGCTCGAAGCGCACATCGTCCTGCTTGGCCACCGAGTCCACCAACAGCCCGTCGTTGCGGGTCAACTGCTTGTTGAACCCCACTTCCTTGCTGGGCGGATGCACCAGTCGGCGTGCTTCGTCGATGCGGGCACCCTTGTACTGCACCAGGAACCCGCCGAACTCGGGCACGATCACGCAATCGTGGTCGAAGAGCAGTTCGCGGATGCGCTGGTCGATGGACATGGCGCGGCGAACTTAGTGAGCCACCCGCCGCCGTGCTATCTCTTCCGTCGTGGTGAAGTTGGATGGAGACTGGTCTGGCATTGCGTAAACCGATCTGTCACCCTGAGCCCGTCGAAGGGCGACTCCAAGTCTTATTGAGCCCAAGGCGGGCTATTCTGTCAAAGCAGGACTAGATGTCACCTTTATGAAGCGGTGGGAAGACCCGTCTGCTGTAAGCCAAGGAGTTGAGGGAAAGAGATCTCAGGTCACCGGCTATCAATGCCTCTTTCTTCCTCCGGGACCATCCTTTCAGCTGCTTCTCGCGGGCCAGCGCTTGTTCGACCCGGTTGAACCATTCGTAATGGGCAAGCTCTACGGGCCTTCGGGAAAACGTGAAACAGCCGCGGTCAACGCCTTCAAAATGTTCCAACATGCGCCGTTCCAGATCATTTGTCACACCAGTGTAGTAACTGCCGTCCGCGCATCGGAGGATGTAAACGAAGTAGTTGTGGAAACGGGTGGAGGGCATTGTTCGGGCATCTGGTTCCGCCGGTCATGGTTCGACGGGCTCACCATGACAGAACCCGCCGCCGTGCCTCTTCCAGGTCGGCCGGGGTGTCCACGCAGAAGGACGGATGCTCCGTAAGCCCCACCCGGATGCGGAGCCCAGCCTCCAGCCATCGCAGTTGTTCCAAGGACTCGGCCCGTTCCAGTGGCGAGGGTTCCAACTGGACAACCCGCGCCAGAGCTTCCGTCCGGTAGGCATAAAGACCCACGTGCTTCAAGTATCTGAACTGCTGGTGGCGGGGACGATGGTCCGGGTTGCGCAGGTAGGGGATGGGCGCCCGGGAGAACAGTACGGCGTTCATCGCATGATCCACGACCACCTTGGCTTCACCGGGATCGTCGATCTCGCGGTCGTCGCTGATCACTTGCACCAACGTGGCGATGTCCACAGCGGTGCCGTTCAGCACGGCAGCCACTTCACCGATCTGTTCAGGGGCCACGAACGGTTCATCGCCCTGGATGTTCACCACGCCATCAAAGCGGCCACCGGCCAAGAGCAGGGCTTCGTGGCAGCGATCCGTTCCGCTCGGATGGTCGGTGCGTGTCATCACGGCCTCCCCACCGAACACGCGCACATGGTCCATAATGCGCTCATCATCCGTGGCCACCACCACGCGCGAAAGCGCATTTGATGCCTGTGCCTGTTCCCACACCCGCTGCACCATGCTCTTGCCACCGATGTCCACCAGTGGTTTGCCGGGCAAGCGGCTGCTGCCGTATCGGGCGGGAATGATGCCGAGCAGATCCATCGGCGATCAGAGCGCGTAGGTCATCATCACCTGGAACGATCGCGGCGCTTCAACGCTCAACGGGCGTATGGCGTACACCTCGTTGCTGATGTTGTTCACGATGAACGAGGCCTGCACCTGCTCGCTCAGTTTCCATTGCACGCGCGCGTCGAGGATCCAATCGCCGCTGTTGTGGTCCGTCATCCACTGATCCACGCCCGTTGCCAACTGGCCTGACCGGTCGAGGTTCACGAAGATGACGTCGATGTTGCGCACATGGCTGTTGTAACGCACGCTGAACCCGAAGCCGAAGCGCTTGTAGTTCATCTGCACATCGCTGCGGAACATTTCCTCCACGCGGAACTTCAGCACGTTGTCCACATTGGTGTAGCTCGTGTTGTTGTACGTGCTTGCCGGGAAGCTGGCGCCTTGTTGGGTGGCTTCGGCGTAAACGAAGTCGGGAGTGGTGCTGACGGGTTTGGTCTTGGTATAGCCGATCAGGGTGCTCACCTCCACCATGCCGATCTTCCCTTTTGCCGCAAGCTCCAGTTCCAGACCTGTCACGCGTGCGTTGCCGGTGTTGGTGCTGCGGAAGCCCAGGCCGAGGAAGTTGTCGATGGTGACGGCGCCCCACTGCCCGAAGGTGAACTCGATGTAGTTTGCGTATTCCTGCTGGAAGACGACAGCATCGAAGTAGCCGCTGAAGTTGCCGATCTTGAAGCCTTGCTTCAGGCCGCCTTCCAGGTTCCAGCTCTCTTCGGGCTGAAGACCGGGATTCGGATAGATGTTCAACTGCCCCACGCTGGTGGTGATGAACCGCTCGCCGATGGTGGGGAAGCGGTAGCCCTGGCCGTAGCTGGCGCGCAGGTAGGTGGCCTTATGGAACCGAAAGGTTGTGCCTGCGCGGAAAACGGGTTGCTCCTGCGTGTCATCATTCACCTTGAAGTGCTCGTAGCGCATGCCGCCGCTCAGCATCCAGCGGTCGAAGAACTTCTTGTCCAGTTGCAGATAACCGCTGGCGTTCACTGCGGTGTTGGTGCTGTTGCCCTCCACGTTGCCGCTGTAGAGCTCGCTGTTGCTGATGGTGCTCTGCCCGCTGAAGCCGGCCGTCACGTTCATTTCGCCGAGCAGGTCCACCTTCTGCTGTATCTGGTACTCGCCGTAGAGGAAGTCGCTGGCGTTGCTCTGGCCGTTGTCGTTGTCGAAGATCTGCCGGTACCAGCGGCCGCGCAGGCTGTGCTTGGTGCCGCGCGCGCCGAAGTAGTTCACGTACGGGTCAACGTACACCTGCGTGCCCACGGTGCGGGTAACCGTGCCGGGCTCCGGGCGAAGGATGTTATCGCTGCCGTTGTCCCAGATGAACACGCTGGTGCTACGGCTTTTCATGGCGTTGGCGTTGATGCCGTAGTTGAGGCCCTTGATCTTCTTGCTCCGGTAACGCGTCGCCACATTGAAGCGGACGCGGTTCTCATAACCGCCGGGACCCACCCGCAACGGATCACCGATGCTGTCCGCCGGCAGTGGTTCTGGGCCCACGTATCCCGCATCGGACCATGCGTTGCCGCCGAGCACCAGATCGAACCGCCCGAACTGACGGCTATGGAAGAAGTTGGCGCCGCTGAACAACGGAGAGTTGTTGTCCCACCAGCGCGCCGGCTCGTGCCCGGGGCCATCGTACATGCCGGCGAACACGTTCACGCGCGTCTGTGGCTCCAAGCGCGGATAGGCCGTGCGCACGTTGATGACGCCGGTGAGCGCCGCGCTTCCGTAGAGCACGCTGCTCGCGCCTTTCATCACCTCGATCTGTTCCAGGTTCTCCGTGGGCAGGAAGGCCCACTGAGCGCGGCCGATGTCGCCGCTGAGGACCGGCAGATCGTCCACGAGCAGCATCACACGGCTGCCCGCACCGTAGCTGAACCCGCTGCCACTGCGGATCTGCGGGTCCTCGTCGATGATGATGACGCCCGGCACCTGGTCCAGCGCCTCGCTCACCTTCATGTTGTTCTTGTTGCGCACCAGTTCGGTGGGCAGCACGCTCAGGCTTTGTGTCACTTCACCTACGCGCTGCTTGAATTTCCCGGCGCTCACCACCACCTGGTCCAGCTGCTTGGCCGTGGCCTTCAACCCGGCATCCAGCGTTACGTCCTGTCCTGCCACGGTGGTCACGGTCAGTTGCACAGGCTCGTAACCGATCATGCTGAAGGTCACGGTCAGCGCTCCCTTCGGCGCTACAACGCGGAACGTGCCATCGAGGTCGGTACTGGTGCCTTGGCCAACGGCCCATGAAACACCGGCGCCGTATAAGGGTTCCTTGGTTTCGGCATCGGTAACGGAACCCACCAGCACGGCGTCCTGCGCGGTCAAGGTGGTGACAAGGAAAGCGCAAAGCGCGAAGAGGCAGATCCGCATACGGGTGGGTGTCGGGCGAATGTATTCCTATCGCAGTTGCGACCAAGTTGGCCGGACAACGCCGCCGCGTTCGCATATTGTCACCGGGGCTTCGACGGTAATCCCGTCGGATGCACCGTTCCATGGACGACCGCACACTGGTGCACCGTATCGCGCTCAGCATGCTCAAAGGCATCGGCCCGGTGAACGCGCGCAACTTGGTGGCGTACTGCGGCGGTGTGGATGTGCTCTTCACCGACAAACACATCAGGCGGAAGCTTGATAGTGTACCGGGCATAGGTGCAAAGCTCATCGGCAACATCCTCGACCGGTCGGTGCTTCAACAGGCCGAACGTGAACTGGAGTATGTGCGCAAGCATGATGTGCGTGTGCTTTTCTACCTCGATGACGATTACCCGAAACGATTGCGCAACTGCGAGGACGCGCCCGTGCTGCTCTTCGCCAAAGGCAACACGGACCTGGATGCGCAACGCACCGTGAGCATCGTAGGCACCCGCCAACCCACCGAGCACGGCAAGCTCACCTGCGAGCAGCTGGTGGAAGAGCTGGTGCCCACTGGTGCCACCATCATCAGCGGACTGGCTTACGGTATAGATATCACCGCGCACCGTGCCGCGTTGAGGCACAAACTGCCAACGGTGGCCAGCGTTGCGCACGGCCTGGACAAATGCTACCCCAGCGAACATGCGGCCACCGCACGTCAAATGATGCGGCACGGCGCACTGGTCAGCGAACTGCCGAGCGGGTCACCGTTCGCTCCGGGCAATTTCCCCGCACGCAACCGCATCATCGCCGGCTTGGGCGATTGCACCATTGTGGTGGAAAGCGGGCCCAAGGGCGGTTCGCTCATCACGGCCGACATCGCCAACAGCTACGACCGCGATGTGATGGCCATTCCAGGGCGTGTTGCCGACACCCGCAGCCTCGGATGCAACGCCCTCATCAAGCAGAATAAGGCAGCGCTGATCACCGGGGCGGAAGACATCATCAAGGCGATGGGGTGGGAGGAACGCAAGAAGAAGGCCCCCAAGCAATCCGCGCTCTTCGTGGACCTGAGCCCGGAGGAGCAGCAGTTGGTGGAAGTGCTCAAGAAAAGCGGCAAAGCGGAGATCGACGAGCTCTGCCTTCACAGCCGCATGCCGCAAGGCAAGGTGGCCGCGCTGCTGCTGAACATGGAGTTCAATGGCGTGGTGAAAAGCCTGCCCGGCAAGGTGTGGGCGCTGGCGTGAAGGAGCGCGATCAGTACTCGCCGCCCACCTTCCGGCGTGCCATGCTCTCAGCGGTGCATGCGGGTAGTTTCACGGGAACGGTGACGACCGGCAGGTCCTCGTTCAAGGAGATCATGAAAGCTTCCAACGCGCGCTTTTCCGTTTCGGACAGGTGGAGACTATCGCTGGAAAGCGTCTGGTTCGGCACATCGAGCCCGCGCCCGGCACCGCCACCGTTGTTGTAGTGGTCGATCGTTTGCCGCAGCGTGCGGAACACGCCGTTGTGCATGTAGGGCGCCGTGCGTGCGATGTTCCGCAGGCCACCGGTGCGGAAGGCATGGTCCATTTCCGGTTCCGGCAGCGCATCGAAACGACCGCGGTCCTCGCTGAGCGCGGTGTAGGCCGTATCGGCCGGCGTGCCGATCACTTCGAACTCGTTACTGCCGTACGGCGGTTTCACCCCGTTGAAGTGCGGCACGAAATGGCAGGTGGCGCACTCGGCCTTGCCCATGAACAGGTTGAACCCGTGCACGACTTCCGCCGGTGCCGCCGCCTTGCCCTGCATGGCCCTGTCGAACGGCGATAAGCCGGTGCTCTGCCGGGTGTAGAAGTAGGTGATGGCGGAGAGTACGTGGTGCGGTCCGATCCCCGTCAACCTGGGTGTGTACTTGAGCAGCGGTGTGAAGCCCTTGACGTACTCGGGGCTGCGCTGCACGCGGTCGATCACGGCGGTCATTTCGCCGCCCATTTCGCGCGCATCGCTGATCACCGCATGTGCTTGTGCGCGCAAGTGCGCGTGCCTGCCATCGTGCATCAGCAAGTGGTTCAGGTCGGCGTTGATGAGCGTGGGCGCGTTGCGGTCCAGGGTGCCTTGGTGGTCGAACACGATGGGCGTAGCACGCGTGGTGTCGGTGAAGGCCATCGCTGAGGAATGGCACGAGGCACAGCTGCGCTGTCCGTTCCCGGAAAGGAGCGGGTCGAAGTAGAGCTGGCGTCCGAGCTCTTCTAAGCGCTTCAGGTCTGCAGCATCCGTCACCTGCGCGAACACGCCCTTGCCATCCTGTGCGCTGTAGAGCCCTTTGCTGAAGAGCTCGCGCTCGGTGGGGCTCAGTGCATAGTCCACCGTGCTGCTGCTGCGCACGCCGTAGCGAGCTATCATATCCTGCACGGAGCGGTACAACGGTGCCACATGGTTGCGCAGGAAGGTGTACCTGTCAAAGGCGTCAGCATCGTTCGGCGCGGCTTGCACGAACTCCAATGCGGCCGAGTACAAGCGTTGGTGTTCAGGTGTGATCGGCGTGCTGGGGTAGGTGGCGTTGAAGGCCGCATGCGCTTCCAGTCCCGCGCTCAACAAGGCTTCCAGCTCGGGCACCAGCCGGTCGGCGTCCGGGCACTCGAAGCCTGTGGTGTAAATGGCGGCCAGGTTGAGGATCTGCAGTCGTTCGCAGAAAAGGAAATGGTCAGGCTGGGCCAGCTTGGCCGACAGACCCTTGTAGCGTTGTACAGCTTCTTGGGCAGGGGCCAGGAGCGAGCGAAGGGCTTCACGGGTCGGATGCTCTTCATCGGTCATGTGAAGCTCGGCCAGGATCAAGCCCGCACCGGTCCGCTTATGCGGGCGTCCGTTCTTCTCGTACGCTTCAGACTCCCACTCCACCGGTAATGGACCATTGATCGAGCGGTACCCGACCGGATCGAGGTAGCGCAACCAGAGATCGGCGCGCTTCACGGCTAGACGCGCTTCGTGCAGTGAAGCCAGGATGATGGCGCGCCCGTTCTCCGTGGCCGGATCTTGCGCATCCACGGTGTGCAGCGCCTTCTCCAGCGCTTTATCCACAGCGGTAACGCGTTCAATGAAAAGTGTGGGGTAGGCCGCGTCGTTCTCGCGGTAACCGGCGCCGAGGAACGCAGTGCACAGCGCCACCACCGCTCCGATGACCATCCACTTCGCACGCATGGCCGGCGAAAGTACCCCGGCGTCCAACTGTTATGCCTGCCGACTGTCAGTCCATTGTCATAGTGGTAAGCAACCCGCATCAGACCGCAGTTCGGAAAATCCTTTTCTTGCCGCACGAACGAACGTCATACCCGCCCATTCCATGGACACATCCAATACCGGCCGCATCGATCAGCCTCTTCCACCCTTGGGTGGCCCTGAGCCCATTCCCAATTCCACCACGGCTCTTGTGCTGGGCATCTTGTCCATTGTGTTCTGCTGGTGCTATGGCGTTATCGGCTTGACGCTCGGGATCGTGGCCTTGGTGCTGGCGAACAAAGGCAGGAAGCTCGATGCCCAGAACCCGGGCTTTTACACCCCTGGCTCGCGCAACAACCTGAACGCCGGACGTGTCTGCGGGATCATCGGCATTTGCCTCTCGTCGATCTACGTCGTGTTCCTTATCATCTACGTCTTCATCATCGGAGCTGCGTTTATGACCCTGCCTTTGCAGGAGCTCATGAACCAGCAGTAGTTCTGGAATGGATGGTCGAAGCTTTCGACGCACTGTCCAATGGATGAGCTGGAGCAGCACTTGTTGCCGTGCTTCTACAAGCAATACTTCGGCGTTGATTGCCCGGGTTGCGGCATGCAACGATCAATGGTCGCTCTGCTGGAGGGCAACTTCTCCGAGAGTTTCCACTTGTTCCCTGCGTTGGTCCCGATGATGGTCATGCTGGGC
The DNA here is from genome assembly GCA_016699575.1 of Flavobacteriales bacterium. Lineage (NCBI taxonomy): Bacteria > Pseudomonadati > Bacteroidota > Flavobacteriia > Flavobacteriales > Flavobacteriales bacterium. Next base: position 2,621,626 of record CP064979.1, read on the forward strand.
TTCCTCGCCCTGCACTTGGTGTTCAAGTTCGAGCGGGGCGGCACCTGGTTGAAGTACATGTTCATCGGTGTAGCGGCCATCGTTACGGTGAACTATGTGTGGAAGATGGTGTGCGCGCAGTAGGAACGGCCGATTGGTTGTGCTGGCTATCGGCACAGGCTCAACTTCCCACAGCGCCAGGTCTTTCGCGACGGAGTGGTTCCATTGAACGTGCCTGACGGTCTCTATTGTCAGGTGGAGCGTGTCTTGGGGCGGAGTGAGGGCTTCTCGCACGGCGCTGACCTTGTCCTTTTAGGGGCGGAGATCTTCTTGGAAGGCTTGAAGAGCTTGTTGTCAAGGGCGGAGGGCTTCTTGGAAAGGGCGATGAGGTTGTTGGGAGGGTGGGAGTGGATGTTTTGTCAGGGAGAGAGGCTTTTGGAGCGGTGTGCGAGCGTTTGCCAACACCAAGTCGTTTCCACCTTTTGCTCGCCAAAAGGTGGAGCCAAAAGGCGCCCACGATCAAAGCACTGGCCCAGCCCACGCAAGGCCCACGCACGGCCTTCGGGCTGGGCCGTGCCGCGCTGATCGTGGACATCCCCGCACGACTGCCTGCCGAGGCAAACACGCGAGGGCAAGCGGGGTAATACAGGGTACCGGTGACGCTGCTTTGTTAAATGGTACCGTTGCTGAGATCGGGTGGCGGAAATGCACGGTGGGCGTGGGTTTGGACGTTGATGAGTGCGAGCCCGGGCATTGTGCCCGGGAACCGAAGGGCGGCCGGACCGCCCAGTAAAACCAAGTACCATGAAGAAGACCGCTGAGAACCGCATGAGCATGTTCTATGCGGTGGAGGGGGTGTGCGACAAGCACACGCTCGTGTGGACCCCTTTGGTGCCCTACGCCACGGCCGTGGGCGAACTGAAGGACAAGATCCTGTTGTTGGAGGACGCTGTGCAGCTGCAGGAAAGCGAGCTGAAGGGCTACGCCGAGGACAAGCGGCACAAGAAGGAGGCGATGGTGGACAAGACCCTTGAGGTTGCGCAGGCCACCTACGCCTTGGCGGTGGACAAAGGCGACGATGTGCTGAAGGCCCAAATGGACCACAGCCGCAGCGACCTGCTGCTGGGCCGCGATACGGTGGTGGGCCAACGCTGCCAGGACGTGCACGACCTGGCCAATGCGGTGGTGGTGCAACTGGCGCCGTACGGCATACTGCCCGCCGACATGACCGCGCTACAAACGGCCATTAACGCCTACGTGACGGTGGTGGACGCACCGCGTGTGGCGGTGACCGTGCGCAAAGGCGCCACGACGGCCATTGACAAGTTGGTGACGGAAGCCACGGCGATCCTGACCGAGCGGATGGACAAGCTGATGGTGGAGTTCAAGAGCAGCGCGCCGGACTTTTGGCAGCAGTACTTCGATGCCCGGATCATTGTGGATCTGGGCGGGAAGGAAGAGGACGAAGAACCGCCGCCGCCTACGCCTTAAGGCGGTGATGTGGAAGCCCGCGCAGAAGACAGCTGCGCAGGGCACACGCCAACAAGTGGCCCTGTTGGCGGCGGCAAGGCCCGGTGAAAGCCGGGCCTTGTTGTTCGTGTGAGGATTTCGGATACGTTTGGATTGACCATGCACAGGACAGGAGGCGGGCCAGAGGCCATAGAGCGTCCCGGTAGGGACGGGGACTTACTCGGGCAAGACTCGGGCGCGTTCAATGGACAACGTTCGAGCGTTTGCGGGGCCTGGAGTGTGGGCGTTTCGCTTTATAGCCGTTGTTGGCTGGCTTTACGAAACCCCCTTCCTCACCCAAGCCCGGATATTGACGCAATGCGTTAACCCTCAGTTACCTGCAAGGCTAAAAAACGACACGACAATGAAGAAACTAACTGTAATAATATTGACTTTCTCTTTTGCATTGACTGCATTAGGACAGACATTTGAACCTCAAATTTTAATTTTGACACCAAATGAGTTCAAGTACGAAAAAACTTTTGATAAGGAGATAAAATCAGCTAACAAAGAACTCTCAAAAAGACCAAAGAATTCCGAACAAACCGACTTTGTAAAATCAGAAGAATTTAAAAAGCAGCCTGACAACATTCAAAGAATAACGCTTTCTGAAATCAGCTTTTCAGAGAAACTTGACTTTTCAAAACAAGCAAGTTTTATTGCACAGCAGTATTTAGCTTATCGTTTTTATGAACGTTTTCCAAATTTGCTCATTCTACTTTCTAATAACAAATCAAATGGCAGTCCGACAGAATTAAAGAAAATCGCAGACAGTGATAAAATTCAGTATGTTCTAAATTTTCCACGAATAGAACTTTATAAAAGAGACGGGATTAGTTTTGCGAAAATAACCGTTCAGCTATATGACAATTCTTCTCAAACCTTTCTAATAAATACCGAATATGAAGGAGATTGGACAAACCCAGGTTTTGAATTTGCTTGTACTGACAAATCTATTGACTGCACAATTAGCAACGCCTTATCAAAAGCACTTGGAGATGTAATTTATCAAGTAGCTTCAAACAGTCCGACAATAAAAAGAGACCGAGAACTTGCACAACTTCGTTTTGACGAGCTTGTTTCAAAGTATTATTCAAATACTAACAACAAGGAGTTTTTAAAACCAATAATTACTCAGCCTGACAGCAATATTGTGTTAAAAGACCAATATCAAATTTTGATAGACCCTTCACAAACTAAGTTTGTTGCCTTTTTCATAGAACAAGTTTCTGCGCAGGACTTCAAAGCTATGAAAGACAACAAGAGAGATAAAAATGTAAATATCATATCAAGCAAAGACATTAAAGATGAAGGTTTCTTAGATGATATTCCACAAACTTATGCTTACATTGTTAAGGGTGTAAAACATAATGAAAAGTGGTATTACGAAAAATCAAATGTTACTTACTTTGAAGCAAAAACTCTTGAAGAAGGCAAACAGAAATATTTTTACAACCTTAATAAATGGAACTTTTTCAAAGAGAACTCAACTGAATTTAATCCTGACTTTTGGGAAACGAGTCTATTCAAAAAAGTCAAAGACTTAAAACAAGAACCTGATTGGGACAAATACGGTGAAACTATATGGAAAACTCAAGAAGTAAACGACCGTCCTTATATTGGTCATTATGAAATTGTCGCCAATCAACTAAAAAAAGATGCTTCAGCGAAATCAGAAAACTTTGACCGAAAAATAATTGAAGAAATAACACGACCACTTTCTGAAAAAATCAAGATAGAAGGAAATTACGAGATTGTTTCTCTAAAACAAATGTCAAAGGACTATTTGTTAATCTACCCTACGGACAAATCAATTATACTGACCCCTATTAAAGTCAAAGAAAAAGATGGAGAAATGTTTATAAGATACTTTGTTCTTATTCCAAACAAAGACAGTTATGACATTTATGAATGGAATTACTTAGACCCGAAAAAATTTAAGAACTCGCAATTGGGACCGAGTTTTATGGACCAAATCAATACTTTGACAACTTGGAATTTTTCATACAAAAATTTAGACGACAAAGATTTTTGGGAAAAGTATGTATTATTAAAAGTAGGTGACAACTATAAATACCTAACCAAAAGACAATGACAACAAAGAGAAGCCCAGCAGGTAACAGCACCTACCCAAAAGTGGCGGTTCAGTGGTTAAATCAAGCTTTGTGCTTTTATCAAAGTTTGTGCTTGGTTGACAGTGAAGTGCTTCGAAATCGCCACCTTCGGGTAGCTGCAAAACGTTATAGGGCATTTTAAAAGACTACAAAAGCACGACAAAAATGATAGTTCGGAGGGAAAAATATTCATACAATCCAATAATGCAAAACCTTATTTTTTCTAAATTTGGAAAGACATTGAAAAATAATTTTTAGGTCAATTCGATTAACACAATAAAAAAGAAAATATGAACACAACGTTGAGACATTTAATATTTCTTCTTCTAGTAACTGCATTTTTAAGCTCTTGCGAAAAAGAGACTATTATTGATTACTATATAGATAACCAATCCTCAACCTCGATTTCTATAGATGGAACTGATATTATTCATTCGGTGGATATAGACTATACTATATCTGAAAATGAAAAAATGAAAATCACTAATTGGTCAAAACGAGGTATTCAATCCGACTTATTTGAACCTACGACAATGTTTGGAAATGATTTGCTAATTATTAATTCCAATAGTGATACACTTCAGAAAGATTATAAACTCTTGTCGAATTGGCAATCTAGTGTGGACGACGAAAGAAAAACTGTTTCTCACGACTATATTTTAGTAATAACAGATGCAGACTTCTAAAAAACGCCCTATAACAGCACCTACCCAAAAGGCGGGGTTTCGTGTTCTAAAGACAGTTTTGTGGTTAATCAAACATTAGTTTTTCAAATCAGGTTTTGTGGTAAAAGTCCCGCCCTTCGGGTAGCTGCAAACCGTTAGCGGTCGTTTGTTTTCAGTGACTGGTCGGATGCCTGTACACCGCCGCCCTGCCTTCCCCGATCCTCACCAGTCGCGCCCTTGCCACCGCCTCGGCCAGATCCCTGCTCGCACTGGCCGTGCTGAGCCTTGGGAACGCGTTCATGTGATCCTTGCGGCGGAATGGACGGTCCGGTGCTTGGGCCATGAAGAGCGCGATGCGGTCGGGTGCGCGGCGCACGGGGTCGGGCATGGACAGGAGTTCGGCCAGGGCTTCATCGAGGCGAAGTCTACTGGTCTGCGCGAAATTCAGAAGGGCCTGTCTGCCGGGTTGCGCCGAACGTGCCAAAGTGTGAGGACGTGCACGGCGTTCGACGTGGCGCTGTAGAAGATCAAATGGTCTCCTACGGTCTTCACTCGAACGTCAGGGTCGCTTGTCGGTCGCCCGATCTTCGGTTGGGAGGCGATGAGCCGGAGGGCGGAACGGAACATGCCGTCGAGTTTTTCGCTGTAAAGCGTTGAGCCATTGCGCTCGACCCAATAAGCCAGGATCTCCAATCGCTGCCGGTGGGCTTGCGCGGACCAGACTATTTGCCGAACCATTCGTCCACGGCCTTGTTGGCCTGCGCGGCCGAGAGCGTACGGCCCTCTTTGATGTCTTTCTTGCCGCGCTTGATGGAAGCTTGCTGCTCCTTGCTCAACTTATACGGTTCCAGGTCTGCGGCGTCGGTGCCGAGCAAGCGGTAGGCTTCGCGGAGCAAGGCACTATCGCGTGAGCGCTGAATGCGGTTGATGAGGCGCTTTTTCAGTTCAACATCCGACATGGTGCAATGGATCGATCGCGTAAATCTAGCGTGCTAACGGTCGTTTGTTTCAGTGACTGGCCGGATGCCTGTACACCGCAGCCCGGCCTTCCCCGATCCTCACCAGTCGCGCCGTTGCAACCGCCTCCGCCAGATCTCTGCTCGCACTGGCCGTGCTGAGCCGCGGGAACGCGTTCATGTAATCCTTGCGGCGGAAGGGCCGGTCAGAGGCTTGGGCCAGGAAGAGCGCGATGCGGTCAGGCGCGCGGCGCACGGGGTCGGGCATGGACAGGAGTTCGGCCAATGCTTCATCGATGCGCTCCATGAGGTAGGTGACGAAGAGGCCGCAGTCGCCCTGGCGGTCGGCGTACTCGAGCGCGGCGTAGTAGGCGGGCTGGGTGCGCTGGATGAAGCCCTCCACCGGCAGGAAGCCGAAGACGGGCCAGTGGCGCATGAGCACGCGGCGCTGCCAGAGTCGGGCCATGCGCCCGTTGCCGGCAGTGAAGGGCCGCAAGTACACCAGGCCGAAGTGCAGCAAACAACTGGTGATGATGGGCGGCGCATCGTCGTTCTCCACGAAGTGCAGGAGCTCCTCCACCAGCACGGACATGTTCTCGGCCGGGGCCACGCGCAGCGGAGGCGGTTCGCCGTAGAGGACGTCCATGGGCCCGGTGCGGTAGGTGCCGGCATCGAGGGCCAGGCCGTGCATGAGCACCCCGTGCGCGTGGCGCAGGTCGTGGGCCATGAAGGGGTCGAGCCCCGGCAGCAGCTCATGGGCGCGCTGGGTGTTCACGGCTTCCAGGGCTTCGGGCCCGGCGGTGTGGGTGGGGTGCGCGACGAGTTCGGCCACGGGCAGGGGCTCCAGCTGGTTCCCTTCCAAAGCCAGCGTGGCGTGCACGGTGCGGATGCGGTATGCCAGGTCGAGGTCGGCCGCCGGGCGCCCCAAGTGGCGGGCGTGCACTTCGCCCAAGCGATGGTAAATGGACGTGAGCAGGGTGAGCATCCTGCTGTGCATGGTGTAGAAGGCGTAGGAGGAGGGGAGCATGGAGTTCAAGTGTCAAGGCTCAAGTTCCAAGTCCCAAGCTTCAAGAAGACTGAAGACACAAGGCCATAGGCGCAAATGGCTTCGAGCTGTGAGCCATGAGCAGCGAGCGCTGGTAGGGTGGGAGTGAATGAAAAAAGTAGAATGAAGAATGTAGAAGTGGGAACGCGGTGGGGCGAGGCTTGAGGCTCATGGCTAGGCGCGAAAGAAGGGCTTCAAAGGTGGCAATATGATATCAAATGATGCTATCGAATGGATCGGAGGGGTGGGAACAGGGGTGGGGCAGATGGAGATGTTCTGGAGATCAACGAGGGTGCGGGATCCTGGGACGGGGATAGCTGGAGTGCTTGATGGACAAGGGTTTCGGAGGGTCGGCCGCGGGAAAGGCCGATCAGATCAGGGAGGTGGTGAACGAGGGTGGTGAGATTTTTCATTGAACAGGCATGCGTTGAAAGGGTGGTTCGGCTACATTTGCAGCCCGTTTTTCGCGCCGCATGCGAAACCGGCTGAAAGACAGAAGAAAACCGCGCGATGCCAACCATCCAGCAGCTCATCCGCAAAGGCCGCGAAAGCCAGACCTACGCGAGCAAGTCGGTAGCCCTCACCCGCTGTCCGCAGCGCCGTGGGGTATGCACCAAGGTGTACACCACCACCCCGAAGAAGCCGAACTCGGCCCTTCGCAAGGTGGCCAAGGTGCGCCTGACGAACAAGTACGAGGTGATCGCCTACATCGGCGGCGAGGGCCACAACCTGCAGGAGCACAGCATCGTGCTGGTGCGCGGCGGCAGGGTGAAGGACCTTCCCGGCGTGAAGTACCACATCGTGCGCGGCGTGCTGGACACCGCCGGTGTGGAAGGCCGCAACCAGCGCCGCAGCAAGTACGGAACGAAGAAGCCCAAGGCCAAGAAGGCATAAGAGCACTGAGCCATGCGCAAGAAAGCAGTCAAGCACGCCACGCTCCCCGACCCCAAGTTCGGTGATGTGATGGTGACCAAGTTCGTGAACAACATGATGTACGACGGGAAGAAGAGCAAAGCGCTCGACATCTTCTACGGCGCCATCGACATCGTTGCCGAGAAGAGCGGCGAGGACGGTCTGGAGACCTTCCGCAAGGCCCTCAGCAACGTGACCCCGCAAGTGGAAGTGCGCAGCCGTCGCGTGGGCGGTGCCAACTTCCAGATCCCGCAGCCCGTGCGCGAGGACCGCAAGAAGAGCCTGGCCATGAAGTGGCTGATCGGCTACAGCCGCGGTCGCAACGAGCGCGGCATGACCGCCAAGCTGGCCGGCGAGATCCTCGCTGCCGCCAAGGAGGAAGGTGCAGCCTTCAAGAAGAAAGAAGAAGTCCACAAAATGGCCGAAGCGAACAAGGCCTTCAGCCACTTCCGCTTCTAAGCCAACGAAAGCCACATGGCACGCGACCTCAAATACACGCGCAACATCGGCATCATGGCGCACATCGATGCCGGGAAGACCACCACTTCCGAGCGCATCCTGTACTACACCGGCCTTGTGCACAAGATCGGTGAGGTGCATGACGGTGCTGCCACCATGGACTGGATGGAGCAGGAGCAGGAGCGCGGTATCACCATCACCAGCGCCGCCACGACGACGAGCTGGAAGTACCGCGACCAGTTGTACAAGATCAACCTGATCGATACGCCGGGCCACGTTGACTTCACCGTGGAGGTGGAGCGCAGCCTGCGCGTGCTGGACGGTGCCGTTGCGTTGTTCTGCGCGGTGGGCGGTGTTGAGCCTCAGAGCGAGACGGTGTGGCGCCAGGCCAATAAATACAAGGTGCCCCGCTTGGGCTTCGTGAACAAGATGGACCGCAGCGGTGCGGACTTCTTCAACGTGGTGAAGCAGATCCAGGAGCGTTTGGGCGCCAAGCCCGTGCCCCTGCAAGTGCCCATCGGCGCAGAGGCCGGTTTCAAAGGCGTTGTTGACCTGATCAACAACCGCGGCATGGTGTGGAACGAGGCGGACCAGGGCATGACCTGGAACGAAGTGGCCATCCCTGAGGACCTGAAGGAGACGGTGAAGGAGTGGCGCGACAAGCTGATCGAGGCCGTGGCCGAGAGCGACGACACCTTGATGGAGAAGTATTTCGCTGATCCCGACAGCCTCACGGAGGCCGAGATCATGAATGCCGTGCGCAAGAGCACCATCAACATGAGCATCACGCCGATCCTGTGCGGCAGCGCCTTCAAGAACAAGGGCGTGCAGACGATGCTCGATGCCGTGATGGCCTACCTGCCGAGCCCGGTGGACATCGACGCCGTGACCGGTACCGACCCCGACAGCGGTGAGGAGATCCTGCGCAGGCCGAACGTGACCGAGCCGATGGCGAGCCTCGCGTTCAAGATCGCCACGGACCCCTTCGTGGGCCGTCTGGCCTTCTTCCGCTGCTACAGCGGCAGCGTGCCCGCCGGCAGCTACGTGAAGAACATGCGCACCGGCAACAAGGAGCGCATCAGCCGCATCTTCCAGATGCACGCCAACAAGCAGAACCCTGTTGAGGTCATCGAGGCCGGCGACATCGGTGCTGCAGTGGGCTTCAAGGACATCCGCACGGGCGACACGCTCTGCGCGGAGGACAAGCCGATCATCCTGGAGAGCATGAGCTTCCCCGAGCCGGTGATCGGCATCGCGGTGGAGCCCAAGACGCAGGCCGATCTGGACAAGATGGGTGCTGCCCTGTACAAGCTTGCCGAAGAGGATCCGACCTTCAAGGTGCACACCGACGATGAGACCGGTCAAACGGTGATCAGCGGTATGGGCGAACTCCACTTGGAGATCCTGGTGGACCGCATGAAGCGCGAGTTCAAGGTGGAGTGCAACCAAGGCGCTCCCCAGGTGAAATACAAGGAGTCCATCACCGGCACCGTGAACCACCGCGAGGTGTACAAGAAGCAGACGGGTGGTCGCGGTAAGTTCGCTGACATCCACGTCACCATCGAGCCGCAGACGGACATGACCAAGGAGGGCTTGGAGTTCGTGGACTCGATCAAGGGCGGTTCGATCCCCAAGGAATTCATCCCGGCCGTCGAGAAGGGCTTCAAGGCCTGCCTCAAGAACGGTACGCTGGCGGGCTTCCCCATGGAGCGCCTGAAAGTGACCCTGACGGACGGCAGCTTCCACAACGTGGACTCGGATGCGTTGAGCTTCGAGATCTGCGCCAAGAGCGCCTTCCGCGAAGCGGTGCCCAAGTGCAAGCCGGTGCTGATGGAACCGATCATGAAGATCGAGGTCATCACCCCCGAGGAGAACATGGGCGACATCGTGGGCGACCTGAACCGCCGTCGCGGGCAGATCGAAGGCATGGAGGACCGTGCCGGTGCGAAGGCCATCAAGGCCACCGTGCCCCTGAGCGAAATGTTCGGCTACGTGACCAGCCTGCGCACGCTCTCGAGCGGCCGCGCAAGCAGCACGATGGAATTCTCGCACTACACCCAGGCCCCCGGCAACGTGCAGGAGGCCGTGATCGCCAAAGTGCGTGGCAAAGTGACCGCCTGATCCAACAAGAACCATGAACCAGAAGATCCGGATCAAGCTGCGCTCGTACGACCACAACCTCGTGGACAAGAGCGCGGAGAAGATCGTGAAGACGGTGAAGAGCACCGGTGCGGTGGTGAGCGGGCCCATCCCCCTGCCGACGCACAAGCGCATCTTCACCGTGCTGCGCAGCCCGCACGTGAACAAGAAGGCGCGGGAACAGTTCCAGTTGTGCTCCTACAAGCGCATCATGGACATCTACAGCAGCAGCAGCAAAACCATCGACGCGCTGATGAAACTGGAGCTCCCCAGCGGCGTGGACGTGGAGATCAAAGTCTGACCGATAGCACTACGAAGCCATGAGCGGGATCATTGGAAAGAAGATCGGGATGACCAGTCTGTACGACACGGACGGTAGCCTTGTGGGCTGCACCGTGATCGAGGCAGCACCCAATGTGGTCAGCCACATCAAGACGGCGGAGAAGGACGGCTACGCGGCCATCCAGCTCAGCTACGGCGACAAGAAGGAGAAGCACGCCACCAAGGCGAGCATCGGCCACTACAAGAAGGCCAGCACGGCCCCCAAGGCGAAGAGCCACGAGTTCAAGGAATTCGAGGAAGAGTTCAAGCTGGGCGATACGGTAGGCGTTGGCCTCTTCGAAGAGGGCAGCTTCGTTACCGTTACCGGCACGAACAAGGGCAAGGGCTTCCAGGGCGTGGTGAAGCGCCACGGCTTCAGCGGCGTGGGCGAGGCAACGCACGGTCAGCACGACCGTTTGCGCGCCCCCGGTTCGCTGGGCGGATCGAGCTATCCCGCACGCGTGTTCAAGGGCATGCGCATGGCCGGCCGCGACGGTGGCAAGAAGATCACCACCGAGAACCTGAAAGTGGTGAAGGTGGACGCAGAAAAGAACCTCGTGCTGTTGCGCGGAGCCGTTCCCGGCCCCAAAGGCAGCTACGTCATCATCTGGAAGTAGATATGGTAAGGGCGGGACATGTCCCGCCCCAACAAGACAACAATGGAACTCGACATCCATAGCGCTGACGGAAAAGCCACTGGCAAGAAAGCCAAGCTGAGCGACGCGGTATTCGCGATCGAACCCAACGATCACGCGATCTACCTCGACGTGAAGCAGCACCTGGCCAACAAGCGCCAAGGCACGCACAAAGCGCTTGAGAAGGGCGAAGTGAGCGGCAGCACGAAGAAGTTGCACCGCCAGAAGGGCACCGGTGGCAGCCGCAAAGGCTCCATCAAGGCCCCGAACTTCAAGGGCGGTGCACGCGCCTTCGGTCCGCGCCCGCGCGACTACTCCTTCAAAGTGAACCAACAGGTGAAGGACCTGGCCCGCCGCAGCGCCCTTACCTACAAGGCCAAGGACGGCGCCATCAAGGTGATCGACGCACTGGCGCTGACGGCCCCCAAAACGAAGGACTACGCCAAGATGCTGGGCGCCTTCGGTCTGGACCGCAAGAGCCTGCTGGTGATGGCCGAGCGCAACGACAACGTGCTGCTGAGCGCCCGCAACCTGCAAGGTGCGCGCGTGGTGATGGCCACCGAGCTGAGCACCTACGACATCCTCAACGCGAACGGCCTCTTGATCGTGAAGGACGCGATCGCGCCGATCGAAGCCACCCTGAGCAAATGAGCAAGACCATCCTCATCCGTCCGGTGATCACCGAAAAGGTGACCAAACAGACCGAGAACGAGGGCCGTTACGGCTTCGTTGTGGCGCGCACCGCCAACAAGATCGAGATCAAGAACGCCGTGGAGAAGGAGTACGGTGTTTCGGTAACGGGCGTGCGCACCATGATCGTGCGCGGCAAGAACAAGACCCGCTACACGAAGACCAACATCCTCCAAGGTGGGACCAGCAGCTACAAGAAAGCGGTGATCACCCTGAAGAAGGGCGAGGTCATCGACCTGTACAGCGCCATCTAAGACAGCGATAGCAGAGCGCCATGGGCATCAAGAAACTGAACCCCGTCACCCCCGGCACACGCCACCGGGTGATCACCGACCACGAAGGCATCACCACGCGTGTGCCCGAAGCGAGCCTCACCGAAGGCCGCGTGAAGAGCGGTGGCCGTAACAACACCGGCAAAATGACCATGCGCTATCTCGGCGGTGGTCACAAGCAGCGTTATCGCATCATCGATTTCAAGCGCGACAAGCACGGCATCAACGCCACGGTGAAGACGATCGAGTACGATCCGAACCGCAGCGCGCGCATCGCCCTGCTGCAGTACGCCGACGGTGAGAAGCGCTACATCCTCGCGCCCAACGGGGTGAAGGTGGGCCAGGTGCTCGTAAGCGGCACCGGCGTTCCGCCCGAAGTGGGCAACACGCTGCCGCTGGGCGAGATGCCCTTGGGTACCATCGTGCACAACGTGGAACTGCAACCCGGCAAGGGCGGCAGCTTCGTGCGCAGTGCCGGCACCTTCGCGCAGCTGAACGCCCGCGACGGCAAGTACGCCACGCTGAAGATGCCGAGCGGTGAAGTGCGCATGGTGCTCTGCGCCTGCCTCGCCACCGTGGGCACCGTGGGCAACGCCGAGCACATGCTGCAGAAGAGCGGTAAGGCCGGTCGCAGCCGCTGGCTGGGCCGCCGTCCCCGCACCCGTGCCGTTGCCATGAACCCGGTCGATCACCCGATGGGTGGTGGCGAGGGCCGTGCATCGGGCGGACACCCGCGCAGCCGCAAGGGCCTATTGGCGAAGGGCAAGAAGACCCGCCACCCGAAGAACACTTCCAGCAAGTTCATCATCTCGCGCCGCAAGAGCAAAGCGGCCGCCATCTGATAGCACATGAGCCGTTCACTCAAAAAACCGCCGTTCATCCACTACAAGCTCGCGAAGCGCGTAGGGGAAGCCACGGCCAGCGGTAAGAAGAGCGTGATCAAGACCTGGTCGCGCGCCAGCACCATCGCTCCGGAGTTCGTGGGCATGACGTTCGCCGTGCACAACGGCAACAAGTTCATCCCCGTGTACGTGACGGAGAACATGGTGGGCCACAAGCTGGGCGAGTTCGCGCCCACGCGCACCTTCCGCGGCCACAGCGGTAACAACAAAGGCGCATAACCATGGGAGCCCGCAAGAAACTGAGCGCCGATAAGCGCAAGGAAGCCATGAAGACGGTGGCCATCGCCACGCTGCGCAACGTGCCCACCAGCCCGCGTAAAATGCGCCAGGTGGCCGATGTGATCCGTGGCCTCGAAGTGGAGAAAGCCCTGGGCATCCTCCAGTTCAGCACCCGCCACACCAGCCTGCCGATGCGCAAGCTCCTGTTGAGCGCCATCGCCAACTGGGAGGCCAAGAACGAAGGCAAGAAGGCCGATGAGAGCAAGCTGGTGGTGAAGACCATCCAGGTGGACGAAGCCAAGGGCCTCCGCCGCATGTTGCCCGCACCGCAAGGCCGCGCCTACCGCATGAAGAAGCGCAGCAACCACGTGACCCTCATCGTCGATACCGCAGCCAACTGATAATGGGACAGAAAGCACATCCGATCGGACAACGCCTGGGCTTCATCAGGGGCTGGGACAGCAACTGGTACGGCGGTAGCGACTACACCGACAAACTGGTGGAGGACGAAAAGATCCGCACGTACCTCATGGCCCGCTTGAAGAAGGCGAGCGTGAGCAAGATCATCATCGAGCGCACCATGAAACTGGTGACGGTGACGATCAACACGGCGCGCCCCGGCGTCATCATCGGCAAGGGCGGCACCGAGGTGGACAAGCTGCGCGAGGAACTGAAGAAGTTCACCGGGAAGGACGTGCAGATCAACATCTTCGAGATCAAACGTCCTGAGCTGGACGCCAAGTTGGTGGCCGACAGCATCGCCCGCCAATTGGAAGGCCGCATCAGCTTCCGCCGCGCCATGAAGATGGCCATGGCCAGCAGCATGCGCATGGGCGCCGAAGGCATCAAACTGCAGGTGAGCGGCCGCTTGAACGGCGCCGAGATCGCCCGCACCGAGAAATACCGCGACGGCCGTGTGCCCCTGCACACGCTCCGCGCCGACATCGACTTCGCGATCAGCGAGGCGCACACCAAGATGGGACGCATCGGGGTGAAGTGCTGGATCTGCCGCGGCGAAGTGTTCGGCAAGCGCGACCTGAGCCCCAACGTGGGCCAAGTGAAAACGACCGGTACGGCAGCCCGTGGTGGTGGCCGTCCGGGCGGCGACCGCGAACGCCGTGGCGGCGATCGTCCTGACCGTCGTGGTCCGGGCGGTGATCGCCGTGGTGGCCCCGGTGGAGATCGCCGTGGTGGTGGACGTGATCGTAACAACAGCTAAGAACCAAGGCAATGCTCCAACCGAAGCGTTCCAAGTTCAGGAACATGCACAAGGGCCGCATGAAAGGCCAGGCCCAGCGCGGGCACCGCGTGGCCCTCGGCTCCTTCGGCCTGAAGGCCGTTGAAGGCGCGTGGCTCACCGGCCGCCAGATCGAAGCCGCCCGCGTGGCGCTCACCCGTCACATGAAGCGCGAAGGCCAGGTGTGGATCCGCGTGTTCCCCGACAAGCCGGTGACCAGCAAGCCCGCCGAGGTGCGTATGGGTAAGGGCAAAGGTGCCCTGGACCATTGGGTGGCCGTAGTGCACCCCGGTCGCATCATTTTCGAGGCGGATGGTGTGCCCATGGCCACCGCCAAAGCAGCCCTGAAGCTGGCCGCTGGCAAACTGCCCATCATGACCAAGTTCGTGATCCGCGAGGACTACGCGGGCCAATAAGACAGCGCCATGAAAAAGAAAGGAACAGAGATCAAGGACCTCACCGTGCAGGAGCTGCAGGACAAGGTGGCGGAAACGCGCCAGACCCTTGGCAAGCTGCGCTTCAACCACGCGCTGAGCCCCATCGAAAGCCCTGCCCAACTGCGCACCAAGCGCAAGGAAGTGGCCCGCCTCCTCACTGAACTGCGAAAGCGCGAACTGAACGCGAAATGAGCACCGAGAAGACCCCCATCGAGCGCAACCTGCGCAAAGAGCGCATCGGCATCGTCACCAGCGACAAGATGACCAAGAGCATCACGGTGACCGTTGAGCGCCGGGTGATGCACCCCAAATACGGCAAGTTCGTGAAGCGTTCGAGCACCTTCATGGCGCACGACGAGAACCGCGACGCCAAAGTGGGCGACACGGTGAAGATCGAAGAGACCCGCCCCTTGAGCAAGCTGAAGCGCTGGCGCCTGGTGGAGATCGTTGAACGCGCCAAGTAATCCCGCACCCGAGCCATGATCCAACAAGAATCCCGCCTGGCGGTGGCCGACAACAGCGGCGCCAAGGAAGTGCTCTGCATCCGCGTGCTCGGTGGCACCGCCCGCCGTTACGCATACATCGGCGACACCATCGTGGTGAGCATCAAACATGCATTGCCCAACGGCACCGCCAAGAAGGGCACCGTGAGCAAGGCCGTGGTGGTGCGCACCAAGAAGGAGACGCGCCGCAAGGACGGCAGCTACATCCGCTTCGATGACAACGCCGTGGTGCTGCTCGATGCGGCCGGCGAGATGCGGGGCACCCGCATTTTCGGTCCGGTGGCCAAGGAGCTGCGCGAGAAGAAGTTCACCAAGATCATTTCGCTCGCACCCGAAGTACTCTGATCGTTAAGGGCGGTGCGTGCACCGCACCAACAAGAGATCCCATGAAGAAGACACACATCAAGAAAGGCGACCTGGTGAAGGTGCTGAGCGGTACCGAGCGCGGCAAGCAAGGCCGGGTGCTCGACGTGGACCGCACGGCCGACCGCGCCTTCGTGGAGGGCCTGAACCTGGTCTCCAAGCACAGCAAGCCCAACACGGCAAACCCGCAGGGCGGCATCGTGAAGCAGGAGGCGGCCATCCACCTGAGCAACCTCATGCTCATCGATCCCAAGAGCGGCGAAGCCACCCGTGTGGGCCGCAAGAAGGACAAGGACGGCAACCTCGTCCGTTACGCAAAACGCTCCGGCGCAACCATCCAGTGATGAGCACCTACCAACCCCGCCTGAAGGAGAAGTACCGGGCCGAAGTGGCGCCGGCACTGAAGAAGGAGTTCAACTACACGAGCTCCATGCAGATCCCCCGCCTGATGAAGATCAGCGTGAACCAGGGATTGGGCAGCGCCGTCGGTGACAAGAAGCTCATCGAGAACGCGCAGACCGAGATGACCACCATCACGGGCCAGAAGGCCGTGCAGACGGTGAGCCGCAAGGACATCAGCAACTTCAAGTTGCGCAAAGGCATGCCCATCGGCGTGCGCGTAACACTGCGCGGCGACAAGATGTACGAGTTCCTCGACCGCTTGATCAGCGTGAGCCTGCCCCGTACCCGCGACTTCCGCGGTGTGAAGCCCAGCGGCTTCGACGGAAACGGCAACTTCACCTTCGGCGTGAAGGAGCAGATCATCTTCCCGGAGATCGACATCGACAAGACCCCGAAGATCCAAGGCATGGACATCACGTTCGTGACCTCGGCCCGTACGGACGAAGAAGCAAAAGCCCTATTGACCGCGTTCGGGATGCCGTTCGCCAAGTAAGCGCAGACCATGGCCAAAGAATCGATGAAAGCCCGCGAGCGCAAGCGCGCCCGCATGGTGGAACTGCACAAGGACAAGCGTGCAGCCCTGAAAGCAGCAGGCGATTGGGACGCGCTGCAGAAGATGCCCCGCAACGGCAGCTACGTGCGCATGCACAACCGTTGCCAGCTCACGGGCCGTCCCCGTGGCTACGTGCGCATCTTCGGCATCAGCCGGAACATGCTCCGCCAAATGGCCCTGGAAGGCAAGATCCCGGGCGTAACCAAGTGCAGCTGGTAAGACCATAAGACCATGACCGACCCCATTTCAGACTACCTGACCCGCTTGCGCAACGCCATCATGGCGCGCAAGAAGATCGTGGAGGTTCCCGCCAGCGGCCTGAAGAAGGACATCACGCGGATCCTGTACGACAAGGGCTACATCCTGAGCTGGAAGGCCGAGGACGACGGCAAACAGGGCACCATCAAGATCGCCCTGAAGTACGATCGCGCCACGCGCCAGAGCGCCATCCGTGAGCTCTCCCGTGTGAGCTCGCCCGGCCTGCGCCAGTACAGCCATGTGCGCGAGCTGCCCCGCGTGATGAACGGCCTCGGTGTGGCCATCATCAGCACCAGCAAGGGCGTGATGACCGACAAGGAAGCCCGTCAATTGAACGTGGGCGGCGAAGTCCTCTGCTTCGTCAGCTGATCCACAAAGAGCACAGTACCATGTCACGCATTGGAAAAGCACCGATCAGCATCCCGAAAGGCGTGCAGATCAACATCAGCGACAAGAACCTGGTGACCGTCAAAGGTCCCAAGGGCACGCTGGTGCAGAGCGTCGACCCGACCATCACGGTGAAGGAAGAGGACGGCAGCATCAACGTGAGCCGCCCCAGCGACGCCAAGCCGCACCGGTCCATGCACGGTCTTTACCGTGCGCTCATCGCCAACATGGTGAAGGGCGTTACGGAAGGCTTCGTGATCGAGCAGGAACTGGTGGGCGTGGGTTACCGCGCCACCACCAAGGGCCAGCGCCTCGACCTGTCGTTGGGCTTCAGCCACAACGTGGCGTTCGAACTGCCCAGCGAGATCAAGGTGACCGCCGCCCAGGAGAAAGGAAAGAACCCCATCATCCGCATGGAGAGCGCCGACAAGCAATTGTTGGGCGCCGTGGCTGCCAAGATCCGTGGCCTCCGCAAGCCTGAGCCGTACAAAGGCAAGGGTGTGCGCTTCGTGGGTGAGATCGTCCGCCGCAAAGCCGGTAAGGCCGCAGGCAAATAAGAGAACCGACCATGGCAACGACCAAGACCATCCGCCGCGCCAAGATCAAGCGCCACATCCGCAAGCGCGTGAAGGGTACGCCCGAGCGCCCGCGGCTGAGCGTGTACCGCAGCAATGCCGATTTCTACGCGCAGATCATCAACGACGAAGAGGGCCGCACGCTCGTGAGCACCGGCAGCCTCAAGGACAAAAAGGCGCATGGTGCCAGCGGCATCGAGCAGGCCAAATTGGTGGGCGTGGCACTGGCCGAGAAGGCCAAGGCAGCGGGCATCGAAAAGGTGGTGTTCGATCGCAACGGTTACCTGTACCATGGCCGCGTGAAGGCCTTTGCCGACGCAGCACGCGAAGCCGGTCTCAACTTCTGAACACAGCAACATGGCTGACAGCAACAAAGTCAAGAGCAGCGACCTCGAACTGAAGGACAAGCTCGTAGCGCTGAACCGCGTCACCAAGGTGACCAAGGGCGGCCGCACCTTCACCTTCGCCGCCATCGTGGTGGTGGGGAACGAGAAAGGCGTGGTGGGCCACGGTCTTGGCAAGGCCAAGGAAGTGCAGGAGGCCATTGCCAAGGGCGTGGACGATGCCAAGAAGAACCTGGTGAAAGTCCCGGTCCGCAAAGGCACCATCCCCCACACACAAGAAGGGAAGTTCGCCGGTGCGAAAGTGCTGCTGAAGCCTGCCGCGCACGGTACCGGTGTTATCGCCGGTGGTGCCATGCGCGCCGTGCTGGAGAGCGTGGGCGTAACGGACGTTCTGGCCAAGAGCAAAGGCAGCAGCAACCCGCACAACGTGGTGAAGGCCACGATCCAGGCCCTGCAGAGCCTGCGCGATGCGAACGCGGTGAGCACGCAGCGCGGTGTGGCGGTGGAACGCGTATTCAACGGATGAACCGGTCGGTAACGGCCAACACGAGAACACGATGAGCAAGTTGAAGATCACCCAGACCAAGAGCTGGATCAAGTGCCCGAAGCGCCAGAAGGACACCCTCACGGGGTTGGGCCTGGGCCGCATCGGCCGCACGGTGGAGCACAATGCAACGCCGCAGATCCAAGGCATGGTGGCCAAAGTGGCGCACCTGGTGAAAGTCGAACAGCTCTGATAAAGGAACCACGAGATGGACCTCAGCAAGATCAAGCCCGCCAAGGGCGCGGTGAAGAGCAGCAAGCGCATCGGTCGCGGCCAAGGCAGCGGCAAGGGCGGCACCTCCACCAAGGGCCATAAGGGCCAGCAGAGCCGCAGCGGTTACAGCCGCAAGCGCGGTTTCGAGGGCGGCCAGATGCCCCTGCAGCGCCGTGTGCCGAAGTTCGGCTTCAGCAACCCCACGCGCATTGAGCACAAGGGCATCAACCTCGATGCACTGCAACTGCTCGTGGAGAAGAAAGGACTGAAGGCCATCGACCCCGATGTGCTCCGCGCCAACGGCATCCTCGGCAAGAACGAGACGCTGAAAGTGCTGGGCCGCGGCGAAGTGAAAGGCGCATTGGACGTGAAGGCCCATGCCTTCAGTGCAACGGCCAAAGCGGCCATCGAAGCGAAGGGCGGAAAAGCGGAGACGATCTGAACCAGGCCATGAAGAACCTGATCGCAACCATCAAGAACATCTGGCGCATCGAAGAGCTGCGCAACCGCATCCTCATTACCCTGGGGCTGCTCTTGGTGTACCGCATCGGCTCTTACATCGTGCTGCCCGGAGTGGACATCACGCGCCTCGGCTCGGGCACCAACAGCGGCGGCCTTGCCGGCCTGCTGGAAGTGTTCACCGGTGGTGCCTTCACACGGGCCAGCATTTTCGCCTTGGGCATCATGCCGTACATCAGCGCGAGCATCATCGTGCAGCTGATGGGCATGGCCGTGCCGATGGTGCAGAAGATGCAGCGCGAGGAGAGCGGGCGCAAGAAGCTGAACCAGTGGACGCGTTACCTCACCATCCTCATCTGCATGGCGCAGGCCCCCGGCTACTTGTACACCTCGGTGCCGGAGGATTCGACCATGTTGATGGCCGATGGCACCCGAGCACTTCGCAGCTGGTCGTGGGTGTGGCTCAGCAGTGTGCCCATCCTCGTGGCCGGCACCCTGTTCGTGATGTGGCTCGGTGAGCGCATCACGGAGCGCGGTTTGGGCAACGGTATCTCGTTGATCATCATGATCGGCATCATCGCCAACTTCCCGCAGGCCCTTGCCCAAGAGGTGATCGGTCGCACGAGCGGTGGCGGTGGACTGGTGATGCTCCTGCTCGAGCTGGTGTTCCTGCTCTTGACCATCGCAGGCATTATCCTGCTGGTGCAGGGCACGCGCCGTATCCCAGTGCAGTTCGCCAAGCGCGTGGTGGGCAACAAGCAGTACGGTGGTGTGCGCAACTACATCCCGCTGAAGGTGAACGCGGCCGGTGTGATGCCCATCATCTTCGCTCAGGCCATCATGTTCATCCCCTTGTACGTGTACCAGTACACGCAGTGGAATTGGCTCGCCGGCACGGTGGACATCTCCAGCATCGGCTACAACCTGGTGTTCTTCCTGCTGGTGGTGGTGTTCACCTACTTCTACACCGCCATCATGGTGAACCCCAACCAGATGGCCGACGACATGAAGCGCAATGGCGGCTTCATCCCCGGCGTGAAACCGGGCAAGCAGACCGCCAACCACATTGATGAACTGTTGAGCCGCATCACGCTTCCGGGAGCCATCTTCCTGGGCTTCGTGGCCATCCTTCCCGCCTTCGCCATGATGGCCGGCGTGAAGCAGCAGTTCGCGTACTTCTTCGGTGGAACCAGCATGCTCATCACGGTGGGCGTGTTGCTGGACACCTTGCAACAGGTGGAAAGCCACCTGCTGAACAGGCATTACGACGGTCTGATGAAGTCAGGCCGTATCAAGGGTAGGACGAATCCAGCGTTCAGCATGGCGACAAGCTAGATCATGGGCAAGTCCGTGATCTGTTTGAGCGATGAGGAGATCGCGCTGGTGAGGGAGAGTTCTTTGCTTGTTGGAAGGACCTTGGCTGAAGTGGCCAGGATGATCGGACCGGGGGTCACCACCCGCGAGCTCGACACCTTGGCCGAAACCTTCATCCGTGACAACGGCGCCGTGCCGGGCTTCAAAGGCCTGTACGGTTGCCCCAGCACCCTGCTCACCAGTGTTGATGATGCGGTGGTGCATGGGCTCCCCGGCGATGTGCCCTTGGAAGAGGGCAGCGTGGTGAGCGTTGACTGCGGCGTGCTGATGAACGGCTTCTACGGCGATAGTGCTTACACCTTCATGATCGGAGAGGTGAGCGCCGATGCGAAGAAGCTGCTGCGCGTGACGCAGGAATGCCTGGCGCTGGGCATCGCGCAAGCGGTGGACGGCAACCGGGTGGGCGACATCGGGTACGCCATCCAGCACCACGCGGAAAGTCACGATTACGGTGTGGTGCGCGAGCTGGTGGGCCACGGCGTGGGCCGCAAGCTGCACGAGCCGCCCGAAGTGCCTAACTACGGTCGTCGCGGACAGGGCGTGCGGTTGAAGGCGGGGATGGTCATCGCCATCGAGCCGATGATCAACGGCGGCACCAAAGAAGTGCGCCAGCAACCCGACGGATGGACGATCGTGACGCGCGACGGTAAACCGAGCGCCCACTTCGAGCACACCGTGGCGGTGCGTGACGGCAAAGCAGAGGTCCTTTCAACGTTCGAGCACATTGAAGCCGTGCTCAGGGCGAAGAGGAGCGTATTGAATTGAAACAACGGCCAACGCACAAGCAGCGGCCACGAAGAATAGGAAGGAAGGAAGAACGGAATGACGAAGACGGGCAACATAGAGCAGGACGGCATCATCAAAGAGGCCTTGTCCAACGCCATGTTCCGGGTGGAGCTGGAGAACGGCCACACGATCGTGGCGCACATCTCCGGCAAGATGCGGATGCACTACATCCGCATTCTCCCCGGCGACAAGGTGAAGCTCGAGATGAGTCCGTACGACCTCAGCAAAGGCCGCATCACCTTCCGATACAAGACCTGAAGAAGAAGCAACGACCCATGAAGATCAGGGCCTCCATCAAGAAGCGTTCAGCGGACTGCAAGATCGTGCGCCGCAAGGGACGCCTGTACGTGATCAACAAGAAGAACCCCAAGTTCAAGCAGCGTCAAGGCTGAGAACACAACCGAACGAGCATGGCACGTATCGCAGGTATCGACCTACCGAAACAGAAACGCGGGGCTATCGGCCTCACCTACATCTACGGCATCGGCCGCAGCACCGCCTTGTCCATCCTGGAGAAGGCGGATGTTGATCCGGACATCAAGGTGGAGGACTGGGATGACGACCAGCAGGGCCGCATCCGTACGGTGATCAACGAGAACATCAAGGTGGAAGGTGCGCTGCGCAGCGAAACGCAGCTCTCCGTTAAGCGCTTGATCGACATCAACAGCTACCGTGGCAACCGCCACCGCAGCGGGCTGCCCGTTCGTGGACAGCGTACGCGTACCAACAGCCGCACGCGCAAAGGCCGCCGGAAGACCGTTGCCAACAAGAAGAAAGTCACGAAGTAAGACCGTAGGGCCCGCGCAAGCGGACCCGCAACCCAGCAGACCATGGCCAAACAAGCAGCCGAAAAAGGAGGCGCCGCCGCCGGCAAAAAGAAGAAGAAGACCGTCCTCGTGGAGGCCTTCGGGCAGGCGCACATCCGTGCCACCTTCAACAACATCATCATCAGCCTCACCAACAACAAGGGCGAAGTGATCAGCTGGGCCAGCGCCGGCAAGATGGGGTTCAAGGGCAGCAAGAAGAACACCCCTTACGCTGGCCAAACGGCCGCTGAGGAAGCCGCACGCGAAGCCCACGAACTGGGCCTGCGCAAGGTGAAGGTGTTCGTGAACGGCCCCGGCAGCGGCCGCGAAAGCGCCATCCGGGCGTTGCACAACAGCGGTGTGGAGGTGACGGAGATCATCGACGAAACACCGATGCCGCACAACGGTTGCCGCCCTCCCAAAAAGCGCCGCGTCTAACACAACAACAAGCAAGGGCACGACAGGTCGCGCCCATACGGAACAATGGCACGTTACACAGGACCCAAGACCCGCGTCAACCGCAAGTTCAAGGAGCCGATCCTTGGCGCTGACAAGTGGATGGAGCGCAAACCCTACGGCCCCGGCCAGCACGGCAGTGGCGTAGGCAGCAAGCGCCGCAACAAACAGAGCGAGTACAGCACCCAGCTGCAGGAGAAGCAGAAGGCGAAGTACACCTACGGCATCCTCGAGCGCCAGTTCGAGAAGATGTTCCACACGGCCGCCAGCAAGAAGGGCATCACCGGCGAAGTGCTGTTGCAGCTTTGCGAAGCCCGCCTGGACAACACGGTGTACCGCATGGGCATCGCCCGCACGCGCCGCGCTGCCCGCCAGTTGGTGAGCCACGGCCACATCACCGTGAACCGCTCTTTGGTGAACGTGCCGAGCTACACCCTGCGTCCAGGTGACGTGGTGTCCGTGCGCGAGAAGAGCCGCTCGTTGGAGACCATCACCAACAGCATCCATGGCGCTCCTGCCCGCCACGATTGGATCGAGTTCGATCCCACGTCGATGAGCGGCAAGCTGATCGCCATGCCCGAGCGCGCGCAGATCCCGGAGACGATCCGCGAGCAGCTCATCGTGGAATTGTATTCGAAGTAAGCCTTTAGGGCGCGAACGCGGAGGACGAGGAACGAACGAACCATCAACGAACAACCAGCAACCAAACATGCCCATTCTCGATTTCCAGCGGCCCGACAAGGTCATGATGATCGAAAGCGACGACCAGCGCGGAACCTTCGAATTCCGTCCGTTGGAGCCCGGCTACGGCATCACCATCGGCAACGCGCTGCGCCGCATCCTGCTCAGCAGCCTCGAAGGTTTCGCCATCACCAGCATCCGCATCGACGGCGTTGCGCACGAGTTCAGCACCATCAAGGGCGTGATCGAGGACGTGACGGAAATGGTGCTCAACCTCAAGCAGGTGCGCTTCCGCCGCCAGCTCGAGGACGTCAGCACCGAGAAGGTGAGCCTCACCATCAGCGGGAAGGACAGCTTCACCGCGGGTGACATCGGCCGCCAGACCACGGGCTTCCAAGTGCTGAACCCCGATCTGGTGATCTGCCACATGGACAGCAGCGTGAAGCTCACCATTGAGCTCACCGTGGGCAAGGGCCGCGGCTACGTGCCCGCTGAGGAGAACAAGACGGCAACGGCTCCCATCGGGACCATCTTCGTGGACAGCATCTTCACCCCGATCAAGAACGTGAAGTACACGGTGGACAACACCCGTGTGGAGCAGAAGACGGATTACGAGAAGCTCACCATCGAAGTGGTGACCGACGGCAGCATCAGCCCGAAGAACGCGCTGCAGGAAGCCGCCAAGATCCTGATCCACCACTTCATGCTCTTCAGCGACGAGCGGATCAGCCTGGAGGTGGAAGAGCGCGTGAAGGAAGAGGACTTCGACGAGACGAGCCTGCACATGCGCCAGCTGCTGAAGACCAAGCTGGTGGACATGGACCTGAGCGTGCGCGCGTTGAACTGCCTGAAGGCGGCCGACATCGAGACGCTCGGCGACCTGGTCGCTTACAACAAGAACGACCTCTTGAAGTTCCGCAACTTCGGGAAGAAGAGCCTCACCGAACTGGAGGACCTGGTGGAGAACAAGGGCCTGAGCTTCGGTATGAACGTGAGCAAGTACAAACTGGACAAGGAGTGATCATAGGGGCGGGATCTGTCCCGCCCGTTATGGCACAACGCAGACGACAAAGTCATGAGACACGGGAACAAGAACAACGCGCTCGGCCGCAAGAAGGCCCACCGCGACGCGCTGCTGAGCAACCTAGCGGTGAACCTCATCGAGCACAAGCGCATTGAGACCACGCTGGCGAAGGCCCGCGCTCTGCGCCGCTTCGTTGAGCCCCTCATCACCAAGAGCAAGAGCGACGACACGCACAACCGCCGTACGGTGTTCAGCTACCTGCAGAACAAGGATGCCGTGAGCACCCTGTTCCGCGACGTGGCACCGAAGGTGAACGCGCGGCCGGGTGGCTACACGCGCATCCTCAAGATGGGCAACCGCTTGGGTGATGCTGCTGAGATGGCCATGATCGAGCTCGTGGATTTCAACGAGATCTACGTGAAGGAGAAGGCCGGTGCCGAAGCCAAGAAGACCCGTCGCAGCCGTCGCAGCACGGGCAAGAAGGCCGAAGGCGAAGCTCCTGCTGCCGAAGAGGCCAAGAGCGAGTAACCGACAACACATTGATACGACAAAGGGCTCTGATCGGAGCCCTTTGTCGTTGTAGGAGGGTGGAGATCACAAGGCCAGCGCACAATTCACGGCAGCGGCGGCATTGACGTTCCCGTAGCCTTTGGAACTGCTTGGAGCGCCCGCGAACTGGGCGGTGCTCGTGAGGCAGCTCAGGACCTGTGCACGTGTAGCCGTGGGTTTGGCGGCCCACACCAGAGCCGCGACGCCCGCCGCCGTGGCCGTGGCCGAGCTGCTGCCGCCGATGTAGTTGGGCGCATTGCCCGCGGGTGCAAGCGAGAGGGAGTTGCGCGAACTATTGCTGCTGCGCTCCATGCAGATCGTGAGGTCGATCTGCGACCCGTCGTGGCAGCTGCCGCATTTGCCGCCGTTCTCCTTCACACCGGTAACGGCCACACAGTTGCTGTAGGCCGCGGGGTAGATGACGCCCCACCAGCTCGTCCAGCTGAAGCTCGTGCCACCGGCCGCCATCACCAGCTTGCCAAGGCCGTGCGCGTAGTTCACGCCGTCGCTCAGCACGCTGTAGCTGAACGGCGAACCGATGCTCATGCTGATCACGCGCACGTTGGCATCGTTGCCCAAGGCGATGAGGGCGTTCTTCACGGCCGTGCGCTCGCTGCTCTTGTCCAGCACCACATCCTCGCACGCACGGATGAACCGGAAGCTGCTCTTGTAGGCCACGCCGGTGGTGGCGCCGTTCGTGTTGCGCGGCCCAACAGCCTGTCCGCCCATGCTAGTGCCGTGCGAGCAGCTGGTGTAGGCTGAAGTACCCAACGTGGCAGAAGCGCTGAAGGTGCGGCCCACGTTGCTGTCGCCGTTGTTCAGGTCGCTGCCGATCAGGGGCTGCGCCGAACTGAGGCCAGCATCGATCATGCCTACGGTGATGCCAGCGCCCTGCGATGAGTTCCAAGCCGAGGGGATGTTGTGGTTGTTGAAGTTCCAGGGCAACTTGGCGTTCGGGCTGATCGTGGTGTAGTCGGCGCTGTTCAACGCGTAGGTGCTCGGGCTGCAACCGGAGGTGCTGCGTTCTTCCATGGCGGCCACCAGCGGCCAGTAGTCCAATGGTTCGATGTAGCGCACGTTCTCCAGGTTCAGCAAGCGGGTGATGACATCCTTGTCCGTGATGCGCAGGGTGATGATCGGCAGGACAGGGTCGTCCTCCACAAGGATGTCGCGAAGCGTCACTTTCCCGCGGGCATTGCGGTTCAGTCCATCGAGGACCAGCTCGATGATAGCGTCGTGCACTGCGCGCCATTCCGACCGTTTCACATCAACGGTGTGCAGCTGCTCGTCCACGTTACCGGCGGTCGCGGGCTTGTAGCCGATGGACACGCTGTGGTCGTTGTAGAGCGTTGCGCTCCAAAGCGTGCGGACATCCACCCATTCCCAACGGAAGTCGTTGCGTTCTTCCAGAAGGCCGATGATGGTGCGATCGAGTGCTTGCTGCGAGAGCGGGTCGCCAGCCGGGACTTCCACGGTGGTGGGTTTGTCCTTCAGCACGCCATCGTTTTGTCCGGTGGAGGGTGGCGCCATTTGGGGTTCACGTGCGCAACCGGCCAACAAGGCCGCCATTGAGAACAGGATGAGGTGGTGCTTCATGGGTTGTGTTTCGGGGTAGGGAAACTAGCCGGGTGTTCGATAGGTGCGGAGGTGATTTCTCCACAGCCCGGTGCGGGCGGTCTTTGCTAACACCTGTGCAGAACATTGGACATTCGGGTCTTGGGGTGCGGATATCTTCGCGCCCGCCTGCCGCCAGGCCGGGCCGCTTACCAGCCGATGCTCATCAGTCACCGTCCCGAAGCCTTGTTGTTGCTCGCGGACGGCACCGTTTTCAGGGGCAGGGCCATCGGCGCCATCGGTACTACTGTTGGGGAGATCTGCTTCAACACCGGCATGACCGGCTACCAGGAGATTTTCACGGACCCGAGCTACACCGGCCAGATCATGGTGCTGGCCACACCGCACGTGGGCAACTACGGCGTGCACGCTGACGAGACCGAGAGCAAGAGCTTGAAGATCGCCGGATTGGTGGTGAAGAAGTTCAGCGAGGTGTGGAGCAGGCCCGCAGGCTCCGGTAGTTTGCAGGATCACCTGGCCAAGGGCGGCGTGGTGGGCATCAGCGATGTGGACACACGGAAACTGGTGCGGCATATCCGCGATAACGGAGCACAGAACGCCGTGATCAGCAGCGCCACCCTGGATGTGGACGTGCTGAAAGCCACCTTGGCCGAAGCCCCGGACATGGCCGGGCTTGAGCTCAGCAGCAAAGTCACGTCACCGGCGGCCTACACAGTGGGCGAAGGCCAGTACCGCGTGGCGCTGGTCGATTTCGGTGTGAAGACCAACATCGAGCGCTGCTTGGTGGAGCGGGGCTGCACCGTACGGGTTTTCCCCATGACCACGCCGATGAGCGAAATGCTGGCCTGGAAGCCGCACGGTTTTCTGCTGAGCAATGGCCCCGGCGACCCCGGTGCCATGCCGGCAAGTGTTGCTTTGGTGAGATCCATCGTGGACAGTGGTTTGCCCGTGTTCGGCATCTGCCTCGGGCACCAATTGCTGGCCGAGAGCCAGGGCATCGGAACGGAGAAGATGCACCACGGCCATCGCGGGATCAACCATCCGGTGAAGAACCTCATCACGAGCCGCGATGAGGTGACGAGCCAGAACCACGGCTTCGTGGTGAACCGCAAGCAGGCCGAAGCGAATCGCGCCATCACCATCACGCACGTGCACTTGAACGACGGTTCTGTTGCTGGCTTCAGCCTGAAGGACCGTCCGGTGTTCAGCGTGCAATACCACCCGGAGGCAGGGCCCGGTCCGTTCGACTCCCGTTACCTCTTCGACGATTTCGTGGAGAACATGCGGACGCACATCAGCGTATCACGCGGCCAACTCCAGAACGCCTAAGCCAACAGCATGAGCCTTATTGCCAAGATCGCCGCCCGCGAGATCCTCGATTCCCGCGGCAACCCCACCATTGAAGTGGACGTGTACACGGAAGCCGGCCACATGGGCCGTGCCGCGGTGCCCAGCGGTGCCAGCACCGGCGCGCACGAGGCTGTTGAACTCCGCGATGGCGACAAGAAGCGCTACCTGGGCAAAGGCGTGCAGAAGGCGGTGGAGCACGTGAACGAAACGCTGAACAACGAGCTGCACGGCGCGAACGTGGCCGACCAAGTGATCATCGATCGCGTGATGTGCCAGTTGGATGGCACGGACAACAAGAGCAACCTCGGCGCGAACGCCATGCTGGGTGTGAGCCTCGCCGTGGCCAAGGCCGCCGCCAGCGAAGCCGGGCTACCGCTCTACCGCTATGTAGGTGGGGCAGGGGCGCGCACGTTGCCCGTGCCGATGATGAACATCCTGAACGGCGGTGCGCATGCCGACAACAAGGTGGACATCCAGGAGTTCATGGTGATGCCCGTGGGTGCTTCGACGTTCGCCGAGGGCCTGCGCATGGGCGCCGAGATCTTCCATCACCTGAAGGCGGTGCTGAAGAGCAAGAAGCTCGGTACCAACGTGGGCGATGAAGGCGGTTTCGCGCCGGACCTACAGAGCAACGAAGAGGCCCTGAAGTTGGTGATGCAGGCCATCGAGAAGGCCGGTTACAAACCCGGCGACGATGTGGTGCTCGCACTGGATGCGGCGAGCACCGAGTTCTACGATAGCAAGAAGGGCGTGTACACCTTGGAGAGCACGGGCGATAAGCTGAGCAGCGCCGACATGGTGGGCATGTGGAAGGACTGGTGCAAGCGCTACCCCATCGTGAGCATTGAAGACGGCCTGGCGGAAGACGACTGGAAAGGCTGGAAGCAGCTTACCGAAGCGCTCGGTAGCAAAGTGCAGCTGGTGGGCGATGACCTGTTCGTGACCAACACGGAGCGACTGTCCAAAGGCATTACCGAAGGCATCGGCAACAGCATTTTGGTGAAGGTGAACCAGATCGGCACGCTCACCGAAACGTTGGAGGCCGTTGAGCTGGCGCACAAGAACGGCTACACCGTCGTCATGAGCCACCGCAGCGGTGAAACGGAGGACAGCACCATAGCTGACCTGGCCGTGGCCACGAATTGCGGCCAGATCAAGACCGGAAGCGCCAGCCGCAGCGACCGGATCGCGAAGTACAACCAGCTCCTCCGCATCGAGGAGCAGTTGAGCAAGGTGGCCGTGTACCCGGGTCGGCGCCTGCGGTACGTGGGCTAGCGTGACCGATCGCTTGCGCCTGATCCCGTGTGAATGGCGGGTGTTGGAAAAGCGGTGGGGCTTACTCCACAACAAGCTTGGCCCCGCTGAGCCACGTTGTGCCTTGCGCTAGATGCACGTAGTACAACCCGTCGCTTAGCGCAGACAAGTCGAGCGTGTTGGCGCCGTCTTGCGCTGCTTGCTCGTGGGCTACTTGCCCTTGTGCATTCACGAGCACCAAGCGCAGCCGTCCTCGTCCCGACGCGTCGGGACCATTGCGCTGCATGGAAGCGGGCAGTTGCACTTGCACGGTTGCCGAGCGGTTCGCCGGGTTCGGAAACACAAGGAATTGCTCTCTGCGCGCAGTTGTGTTCTCCTCCTGCACCCCCATCCCGAAGTTGCCCAAGTGCAAACGGCTCACGAAGCGTTGCCCCGGGTCGTTGGTGGTGCCATCGTTGTAATCCCAGTAGGAACCGCAGACATACATGTGCTGATTCGCTGTATCGAAGGTGACCGATACAATTGCCGCGTTGACCAGAAATCCATCATCGAACAAACCCACACCACAATCATCGAACCAAGGCAGCACAGTACCCATCGAATCGAAGACACAGATCCCACTACGCGGCTCGCCATTCACATACCGGAATTGCCCCACTGCAAGTATGCCTTCCCCCCATGGATATAGGTTGATCACACTCGGCCCGATGAACGGACCGTTGAGCGTATCATCGGTGAACACAGGAATGGCGAACGTGCTGTCGATCGAACCGTTCACGTTGAACCGTGCGAGTTCGATCGTATCGTTAGGCGCCTGGGAGCGCCTATAATTGCCACCTACATACACCCGGCCGTCATTCATCGGCAAAAAGCACTTGGCGCTGCCCACGGAAACACCCGTACGGAATGTGGTGTCCGGGCTGCCATCACTGTTCATCCGGAAGAGCCAATCCACCTGCTCTCCTTCCCACTCCGTTATGTTGCCCGCACCGATGAACTGGCCGTTGGGCAGTTCCTTGAAACGCAGCAAAGCGCCATTGCCGCGCCGATGGATCATGGTGGTGTCCAAGTAGCCCGTGTTGCTGAACCAGATCAAGCCATAGTTGCCAATAAACCCCCTGAGCGTGTCACTTAAGGTGTGCCCACCGCTCATCAGGATGCGACCGTCAGGGTACACATGATATCCTCCGCTTTGCCCTGAGGTAAAGTAAGGCCCATTGTTCATCATGATGAAACTTGAATCCACTACGCCGTCGGCCATCAACCGACGCACAAGTCCATTTGTGACATAGTACTGACCATTCCAAGGGGCAATCCCCCCCCCCCCTGTGGATGCTGGGAATCCAGGGAAACCCAAATCGCGAGTACCATCTGGCCAGACCCGGGATGCCCCTCGCCAAGTCAGATCGCCGGGGTACATCATCTGCCCAGAGAATAGCACTTTCCCGTCGGAAAGGACAACCACTGAGTTCACCGCTTGTGAAATCAGTTCTGTTTGGAAAGACGTATCGACAGAGAACGGCGCTTGGGCCCTGCCCAGCATGGCCGCACTAGCGGCCATGCTGAACAAGAGACCCAAGGAGACGTTCCGATTCATCGTGCGATCAAGAGCTTCTCAGCGTGTTCCACTTTGCCATTTACTTCAAGTTCCACGTAGTAAGCGCCATTTGCCAGTGCCCTGGTGTCCAGTAAGTGTTGGCCTATTTGGTTGCCAAGTCGTTCGGTTATCAAGAGCCTACCGCTCATGTCGCGCAGCGCCAAAGTAGCCCTATCTGAAGTGTAGGGGAGTGCGTAGTCCACTGCCGCCCATTGCGAAGCGGGGTTCGGGTGAACAACGATAGTGACCTCCGTCGCGTTGTCGGTCTCGTTCGCGTTGGCCTGCGACGGGCTGCGTGGTTCGCCTGCACCACCGGTATGTGGTGGACTGCACTGCCCGTATGCGGCGCACAACAGGTTGGCGGCCCAGCGGCTCGGCCTGTCGTAGTGGTCGGTTACCAGGGTTTCCAACACGCCCAATTCGGTGCCGTCCAAATGATAGGCATCGCGGTTGTCCAAGGCGGCATCGCGCAGCACAGCAATAAAGGCGAGCATGTTCACGCGC
This sequence comes from Flavobacteriales bacterium, assembly GCA_016699575.1. NCBI lineage: Bacteria > Pseudomonadati > Bacteroidota > Flavobacteriia > Flavobacteriales > Flavobacteriales bacterium. Next base: position 2,652,674 of record CP064979.1, read on the forward strand.
TCGCCTTCTTCTTTTTCGTTGGGTTCGCGCTCCGTAGGCATGGCCTCCACTACGGCGTAGGCGGCTGCGTGGTTGCCGGTGCCCATGAGCAAGGCGGCCTCGGCATAACGTGCGCTGTTGGTGCGCACTTGTTGCCACAAGGCGCGCACGGTGTCCGGTGGCACCGTATCGGTTTGGTACAAGTACAGCAGGTGGTTGGCAGCTTGGGTCATGTTGGCGTGCTGCGTACCCAACTGCACCTCCAGTTCGGTGCGGTAGGTGCGCTCGTCCCAACTGGCCACAATGGTGTTCAGGGCATACTGAGGCAGGGGATAGTCGGCCTCGTCGCGGGCCCATTCCAGGAAGCCTTCCTCCTTGGTGCCGTCGGGGTTGGCCACGCAGATCTCCGTCTTGATGGCCACCGGGGCAGGTTTGTTGATGAGGCTCTTGAGGGCTTCGGCGCTGAGGTAGGGGCTTAGCGACAGCAGGTAGTCGCGCAGCTCCCAAACATCCTGGGGCCAGGCATTGGTGATCTCCAGCACCACTTCATCGGTGCTGCCGCCATCCATCAGCTGGTCGTAGAGGTAGCGGGTGTTACCGTACTCCAGCTTGTGTGCCTGCAAAGCGGGGCGCAGGGTGCCCACGGTTTGCCCGCCGCCCACCACACCGGGGCCGGGGTTGGTGCAGGCGCTGGTTTGCCCGGTGAGGGGCACGGGCACCAGTTCGTGTACGCCCGGAACGCTGGTGAAATACAGCGGCTCCTGTGCGGCGGGACCTTGCTCGTAATAGTAGTTGATCTGCGGTACGAACTCCGTGGTGATCTCGAAGTCCCAGTTGGTTACGTTCTGATCGAACGAGTTGCCTGCCGCCAATTGTGGCGAGCCTTGGTGGCCACGGATGGTGTGCAAGTCGGGGTTGATCAGGTCCGAAATGGCAATGCTGCTCGAGAGATTCGTTGCATTGCCGTTGTTCTGGTTGCACTGGAACTGCAGGCCCAGGAAGTTGGCTTGCCCGCCGTTCACATCGGCACTGATGCCCTCGCCCACATAGGCGCGCCGCATGCCGCTTACGGTGTTGTTGTACACGATGTCGTTGTGGTCGCGCACATAACCCACCACAATGCCCTCCTTCTCCACAGTCGGGTTTGCATCCACAGAGGGGGCAATGGTGTTGTCCTGGATGCTGAAGGCGTAAGCATCGGTGCTGAAGATGGCGCGGTGGTGGTCCAGCCAGAACTCTTCGCTTGCGTCAGTCAATGTCACGCTCCACTTGCCCAGCTCGAAGTTGCAACCGCGCACGCTGAAGCCGGGCATGCCGTTCACATACACGCCGCAGATGTTGTTGGTGAACTGGCTTTGGATAATGTTGGTGTACGGCGAGCCGAAGGCCGCCGTGCTGTGTACGGCGTGGTCGAGGTTGCTGAAGAGGGATGGTGTTGCACCGTTCGGCCACACGGCCACGTTGGCATTGAACGACTCGATGCCGTAGCCCATGCGATGGCTTTCGGTGTGCGTGGGCAGGTCGTTGCTCATGGTGTTGCCCACGAAGAGCACCTGGCCATGGTCGGCTACACGCACATGGGTCTTGGGGTCGAGGGCGGCGTAGTTCAAGTGCCGCGTGGTTCGGAATTGGGTGTTCTCGAAGTAGGGAATGTCCCAGTAGTCTTCCCCGAAGACCTCACCCGGTCGCCCGTGAATGACCACATCGTGCAGGTTGTTCTCGAAGACGGCATCCGTGCAGAACACCCAGCCGGGTTTGCTGTTGGCGCTGCTGAAGCCGGGGTTCATGATGTCGGCAGCCTCACCGCACAGAACGCCCGTCATGGCATTAGCGATCGTACCACCGGAGTACACTTCTACACGTCCGTTGTCCGTATTGGGGTCGGAATCGCCGATGGACCGTATGCCATCCCACATACTGCTGGCGCAACCATTTCCGGGAACGTTGGTGAGCAGGGCGCCGTTCTGCACCTTCAGCAAACCTCCCGGGTGCACCTCCACGCGTGTGAGAGGATTTGCATCGATGCGGCTGTCGGCAAAGCCGATCGTGGCCCCGTCGATGGTGAGCGATGCGCTGGCTGGCACCTCAACCACGCCCTTGATGTTCGCGTCGTCGGTCCATACCTCGTCGCCGCTAACGATGTAGCCTGCGGAGATGTCGAAGCCGGTGTTGAGCTTGTATAGAACGACACTGCCAAAGTCCTGAGGCACGGTAACGGAACCGGTGTAGATGTTGCCGTACACGTCACTCCAACAGCCGGGGGCGAGCGTGTAGGTCGCGATATCGTACGGGTTGTTCGCATCATCGCCAGGATACCGTCATCCATGTAGATGAAGAGCCTGTGTTCGTCAGTGGGTTCCAGGGTGCCGTCTTGCTTCGCAACGGCCACGTTGTCGATGTCGAAGGTCCGTTGCGTGGCACCTACAAGGAATTCGGGGTCGCGGAAGTGGGAGTAGATCCATTCGATTGGGCAGTTCGGATCAGGCGATACCCCGGGTAACAGGATAGGCACACTGTAGTGCCTCCACTCAGGGCCCACATCAACGAATCCGCCGGTGGGGGCCGGGAGGTAAGTGAACCTGTTCAGCAGGAATACTTCGAGCGCACCGGGCATATCGGACCTTGCGTCGAACTCGAACAGCCAATAACCCTCATCCGCCGGTCGCTGAACATTGCGGAATGCCGAAAGGTTCTGGACTATCTCCGCACCCGAGGTCCGCATGAAAATGTTCCCGTTCTGGTTCGGAAAGGTAGGGGCCGCGCCATTGGAGCTGCTCCATCCAGAACCCGACGAACTGAAGTCGGGGTCCGTCACAGTCACCGTCACCCCAGTGTTGAGGGTAAAGTCATTCGGCTCCACATCATGCACTGGGCTTGCATGGCTGTTCACGTCCTCATCGAACCATGCTCTCCAGCGTTCCAAGGTCATCGGCACCGGCTGGTCGTCGTAGGTCACATACTTCGGTACGATCCAAACCGGCAGGTCGCTGAACGGGTTGAAGTAGTAGTTGTCCTTGAAGGTGCCGAAATCCACCAGCGGCTCAGCGCCTGCCCATGAGTCCGCGTGCGCGTTGAGCACCTGCAAGCATCGTTGGTCTTCTTTGATGCTGTAGCAGATGTTGCCGGAGTATTGGTCGTTGTATGAGGGTTTGTAGACAGGGCAGGAGCAATCGTCGTCCGTTTGCTCGTTCGACGCATCGCTGACGCTCAGTTGCACGGCATTGTCGAAGAAGGTATTGCGCAGTATCCGATTGTTCTCGCTGAAGTGCGTGTGATCAATGTGCGTTCCCGCCGAGCAACCGGTGACGGTGTTCCCCTCAACGCGGGTGTTCTTCACACTGAAGAAACCGAAGTAGATGCCAAAGCTGATGTCCTGATAGGCATAGTAGGCCTTGGACGTGCTCACCGCATTGTTCGGGAAGTTCGTAGAGAGCCCGCTGACGATGTTGTCCTCTATGACAAGGCCATCACAGTCGTCAACAGCCACTCCACCTCCATCGTTCAGGATTTTCAAGGCCCCGTTGATGTAGTTACGTGAAATGGTGCCACTGCCGTTCACATCCATGGCAGAGTAGCCGATGTTCGTGAAGGTGTTCTCGGTGATGGTCACGCCGGGGCCGGTGGACAGCAATCCACGGTAGTCACCGTACACGCCAGCGCCCATGCCGATCTCCAAGCCGATATCGACGAAGTCATTACCTTGTATCAACGCGTTGGAACCACTGCTCAGAAGACCGAGCGTGTAGCAGCGCTGGAACAGGTTGTTGGTGTACTGGCAGTTCGCATTGCCGGGTGGTGGCGGATCCTCGCCAATGCCTTGGGTGCACTCCACGAATTCACAACCCGTGACATGCAAGGAGTTGCAGTCTTCGCTGTACAACCCCGTGATGATGTAGCGCTCGAAGCGTATGTCCGATACGGTGCAGTTATCGGCATTCTGGAAGTCGAGTCCCTTGTCCCAGACAGCAGCCGTGATCGTTCCCGGTGCACCCCCGTTGAGACTCATTACCCTGAGATCCTGCCCGTTCGCATGCCATTCACCAGGAGCATCACAATCCTCCAAGCGCTTCTGGAGGAAGTACCCCCAGCCAGCGGTGGTGCCGTCGAAAAGGAATTCCAAGTTCAGCGTCGAAGCCACCGACCAACCGTTCTGCTGAAGACCAGGGCCGCCCATTGTACCCTTGTCATACTGCCAGTTCGCGCAACGCAGCACCACCTCCGAGCCTATCCAGGCAGCTCCGGGATAGGCTGCATCAACAAGTTCAAAGGCGTTGGTGCCGGCATCTGTTTCCAACTAACCGGTATCCGGGTATCGAGCATGATGCAGCAACACTCCGTTCTCGTACACGAAGCCAGGAACAAAACCAAAACCCGTGCTGATGTACCGGTTCGCTGGCGCGCCACCGCCCTCGATCTGCAGGTTTGGCACGCTAACGTCACCGTAGAATACCGGCCTCGCACCAGCACCATAAGCGGCAAAAGTCAACCCATCGTTCCCGGGGGCGTCAACAGTGAGTTTGCCCGGATAACGCCCGCCGCGTTCAAAGAAGAACGTGGTGTTCCCCACTCCACCATTGAGCAGGGTCTGAACATGCTGAAAGGTTTTCCAAGGGTTCCCCAAGCTTCCGTCGCCTGTTGCATCACTTCCGTTTAGCTCCGAGATGTAGTAAGGCTGCCCCATCACCACCCCTCCGCACATCCCCGCCAGCATCATCCCCGCCCATCGACATCGCCGCCACCAACCACCTGCATGCCGGTCGGCCCGGCTACCGTGTTGCTTGTTGATGGCACTTCCAGTGCCATTGCTTGCGCGCATTGCCGCAAGCCTGTTCCTCCCCAACGTTCTGTTCATCGTCTCCATGTTCGTAAGGGTTTAGGTGTTTTCGGACCTCGGACCGGGAGGTCATTGGCGGTTGAACACGAACCTATTCCCCAGCGCCACGCATAGTGCACGGGCCCATGCCAACATGTGCGGCTTGTGTACAGGTCAGGTGTTAGGGTGTGGGTACGCAGCACAGGGCCGCTTATTGCGCGGGGGGAGAACTTTTGACCCGGCGCGATCGGTGGGAGCGCAATGCGGGTTCGCGCGGCGTGCACCATCTTCGGGGCATGGCCCGCCTTGCTGGAAGTGCGTTGTTCCTCGTGTTGTGCGGGGTGCGCCTGCATGCCCAGGATGCCGCGACCGACAGCACGAACTACTGGCAGCAGGAGCGCCAATGGAAGGTGCGCAACTTCGGGCACACCATCGGATTCGAAGCGGCGTGGACCAAGGCCCACGACCTGTCCGTGATGCAGCAGTTCGCGCGCAGCGCCAATGTGGTTGACGCGGACCAAGACTATGACTTCATCTACTTCCTGTCGGCTTCGCTGGCCATCCATGCGCAACAGGATGTGAGCATCAGCCGCTGGGACAATGGCAACATCACAGGCCACCAATGGAGGGTTTCGTTGGACCGTTTCATCGGCCGCACCTCAGGGGTTGTGGTGGAGCATGATTCCGTGGCGAGCACGGATTCGCTCTACCGGCTGGGAACCATCTACCTCTATTCACAGAACGAACTGGCGCTGGGCCTGGAGCGGCGTTGGCGCACCGATGAAACACGGCCGTTCTATTTCGGTGCGTCGCTCGGCGCCAACATCGGCACTACCACCAGCAACACCATTGTCGTGCTCAACTACACGCAGCTACGTGTGGTCGATGGAACGCAAGAGGTGGAAAGCCTGGAGGAACAGTATCCGGGCAGGAGGTGCAGTTATCTGCGTGGCCATGTGGGATTGCGCGCCGGCTTCAGGATCAAGCGCCGTTTGGATGTCGCATTGGAAGGCACTTACGGCGTAGGCCTCCAGATGATCAGCACGGACGTGGTGCGGCCCATCACGTCGCGGGTGACGGCGGTGCTTGCTACACGCTGGACCTTGGGTTACTGACCGCGAGCGGCCACCACCACGCGACCGATGCACCGTGGCGCGGTGTTCAATGCATTGTGCAGCACTTGGTACGCACCGGGGCCCATATCCGAGATGCTCAGTTCCAAGCGGGCGCCGGTGATGGTGGTGTCTTTCACAGTTCTTCCTTGCGCATCGATCAAGCTGATGGTTCCATTGGGCATCGCACCCGCAACATTCGTCACCAAGACCAGTCCATGGGCGGCATCATGCACCACGTTCCAGGCAGCTACTTCCGGCGCAGTGGTGGGGGCGATGCCCACCGCGCTTTTGCGCCAAGCGAGGGTGTATTCGCCCAGTTGCAGTGCGGTGAAATCGATGCGGCCCGCACCGTCCGTGGGGCTTCCTTGGGTGTTCACGGTGGCCGTGGTCACGCGTGTCCACGGCATTCCGGGCGAGCTCCGGTGCAACAGCACCAAGCTGTCCTCATGGAATGCCACACCACCGAAGTCCTGGACAAGTCCCACGTCGTATGAGCCCGCTGCGGTCGGCCTTCCATCGAAGGTGATACGGCCGCTGAAGTCGCAACCCGCGGGCACTAAGCCCGTGAAGCGCCAGTAGCGGTCGGGTGAAACGACGTAGGCGAACGGCTCATCGGTGAGGTCGTCCGCTGCCACCCAGTATTCCTCCACGCGGACGATGGCCGTGTCGGGCACCGTGTTGGCGGTGATGCGGAAATTGGCGAGGTTGTATTGGTTGGTCCCCGTGCCGGTGATGGTGTCCTGTTCGGCGGTCATGGCCAGGCTGATGCGCTCGTCGTTGTTCAACCAGATCATGGCCGGTTCGAATGGTGATTGCAGCTGGATGGTCGAGTTCGCACCGCTCAGGGAATGCAGTTCACTGTGCAGTGCGCCGTTGGCACCAACACAGGTGACCGTAACGGGAACATTGCTGTACAGATGGTCCGCGTGGCGGAGCTTCTGCTGAAGTTGCACGGTGACGGAGTATCCGCCACCGTTCGGTGACGAGGAAAAGCCGTCCACTTCGAACGCGGCCCAACCCGGTTGCTCGATCCAATCGCTGAAGAAGTCCGTCAGGTCCACACCGGTGGATGCCGCCAATTGGTCGCGTAGTTCCGTGGTACTGATGTCATTGAACGCATAGGAATTGAGCACGTTGGTCAGGCCGCTGCTGAAAAGTGCATTGCCCAGGTAGCCGCGCAAGGTGTGGAGCACATCGGCCCCCTTGTTGTAGGTGTGTTCACCATAGGTGAACTCCTGCGGCACCGCGTTCAACGCATACCAGCCTTCGTCCGTCACGTGTGCGGTGTGGAGCATGTCGTGGTGGTTGTTGCGCACTTCTTCCATGTAGCGCTCGTTGCCGTAAACCGCTTCCAGGAACAGATAGCTGAGGTACTCCGCGAAGCCCTCGTTGATGTACATCTCCTCCGCCCGTGCGCACGTGATCAGATCGCCGAACCACATGTGGGCGAGCTCGTGGGCCATGGTGGCTTCGAACTGAAGGCCACCATCCACGATAGAGGTAGGGTAGGAGATGTTGCAGGGATGCTCCATGGCGCCCTGCGGTGTAAGGCAGTAGCCCACGCGCTCCCAGCGGTACGCACCGAAGGTTGCCTCGAACGCATCGAAGGCTTCCTTCAGGTGAGTGAAGGAGTTCTTCAGGTCCGTGGTGTCTGCTGGTTGGGCAACCAAATGCACGGGCACGCTGCCACCACCAATGCTCGGGAACGTGTCGTTCACCGCGGTGTAGTTGCTGGCGGCCACGGAGGCCAAGTAGCTGGGGATGTTGCCCTCCATCTTCCAGTGGCTTTCCCACAGGCCGCCGCCCAGGTCCGTCTCGGAAAGGCGCTCGCCGTTGCACCAAGCGTGCCGGTTGAGGTCGGTACGTACGATGAACTCGAAGGTGCTGCGCTCCACGAAATTGTCGAAGCACGGGAACCAGGCCCGGCCATAGGAATGCGGTTGGGACTCGAAGGCGACCCCAAGGTTGTAGATGATGCTGCCACTGGTATAGAAGCCGCCCCAGCCACTGCCATCGATGGTTGGGTCGCCACCATAGTGCACCGTGAGTTGCGACGTGTCGGCCGGATCGTAGGTGCCGCCGAGGTTGATGGTGAGCAGTTCACCGTTCTGGTTGAAGGCGAGGGTTCCGCCGTTCATCGTCACGGAATCAACGGTGAGGTCAAGCAGGTCCAACGGCAGCTCCGTTATGCCGTTCACCTTGGGAGCGAAACGCAGCGTGGTCTTGGCCTTGATGATGCCCTGGTCCACCGGTGTCAGATCAAGGTCGATCAAGATGTGCAGGATGTCGATGCTGTCACTGCGCGAAGCGTCGGCTTTGGTGTGCGTTGCAGCACTCGTCAGCCGTTTATGATCGGCACATGGTTGAGCGAGGACATGGAGACTGCCCAGGAGCAGGGCGATCACGAACACGATACGGGAAACCACCATCATTGACCGATTTGCTTTGGGTGGAAAGTTAGAGGTGCTGCTGTTGCGTGTTCGTCGACTTGTGGCACAAGCTGACGACGGAACCCTGCGTTGGCTTTTCAGGAAGGGGAGCCCGGCTCTAGCGTACGAGCGGACCGACCTGAGCCGACGGTTCCGTTTTCCGGGGATACCTTCGGTCCCCAACACCCGCCAAGTTCCATGAGCATCGGTGCACGCCAGACCTCGGTAGCGTTGATGCTTCTTCTTGCAGCATCAACAACGAGCGCCCAGGCCACGAACACCTCTTATCGCCAGAAGCCGGGCACTGTGAACGAACAGGTGGTGGACTTTGCGCAGGAACGGATGGGCAAGAAGGTCGGCCGCGGTGAATGCTGGGACCTTGCGGCTGAAGCCCTCAACAATGCTGGCGCTACTTGGGACGGCAGTTATGGCTGGGGTGTCGTCCTCGACCCCGGCAAGGACAGCATCCTTCCGGGGGATATCATCCAGTTCAAGGACGTTGAGCTGGAATGGGAGGAAGGCAACAGCCGCAACCGTATGACAATGCCCCATCACACGGCTGTGGTCATGGAGGTGAAAGCACCGGGCGTATTCATCATCGCGCACCAGAACTTCGGTCCCATCGGAAGGAAAGTGGGCACCACGGAACTCGTCATGGCCCATGTGAAGAAGGGGCGCGCAACGTTCTACCGGCCGCAGGGCTGAGGCTTACCGCAGCAGAAGAGGCACCATATCCGTGAAGTGCCCGAAGACACGCACGTTCAATGGCAGCTCCGTGCCACTTCCGGATACGGCGCTAGGTCCGGTCAGCCAATGGGATATGAACGACTGCCCCAGATGCTCTCCCAGGTCCGAGAGGAAACGGTCCGTACCGCCATCGAAGTTGGAGGTGAGGACGGTCACCATCACCAACGGACCGGAGAGCGTTGATGCCAAGTGGACCAGATCGCCGAGGGGCACGCTCTGGCCGAGATAGATCACATGCTTGCCCGCACTTCGTAGGAGATAGTTGGCGTAAAGCAGGCCGAGCTCGTGCACCTCGAATTCGCGCAAATAGAGGATGTGGGTGGGGGGGCCGGACGCCACCGTCAATGAGCGGGTCTCCGCTTCCAGACGACGACGAACGAGATTGCTGGCGAAATGCTCGTGCGCCGGGCGGATACTGCGTGACTGCCAGAGCAGCCCGACCTGCATCATGAAGGGAAGAAAGACCCCTTCGGCGAGTTCCCGGAAGCCGTGTTCCATGGAGAACACGTTGCAGCGATCCTCGAACCGGGCCTCGTCGAAGTGAAGCATGCTCATGACCAGTTCTTTGAGCATGCTTCCAGCATCCGCAACGTTCGCCAATTCCCGCACCTTCTCTTCGCGCGAGGTGTTCGTCATCGCGGCGATCTTGGAGATCTTCACACCGCTGGTGTTCAAGTATGCGATGTTCAGGAGGTCGCGCAGCTCCTCCACGCTGTAGTGGCGGATGTTGGTATCCGTCCGCGCGGGCCGAATGAGACCATAGCGCCGTTCCCACACGCGGATGGTATGGGCCTTCACCCCCGAAAGGTTCTCGAGGTCGCTTATGCTGAAGCGCGTGGCGAACGGACTGGTGGGCACGGACGCAAATGTGCGGTCTTCCCGGCTCCCTCGCTGCGGCGCATTGCCAAGGGCTCGGGGTTTGTTCGCCCAAGGACGCCGGAAAGGGAGCCCCGGATCCCCGGAGCTCCCTTCCTCAGGACCGTTGCCCCTGTCAGCGTGCAACATGGAAAACCATGCTCTTCACGGCGTTGCCGGAGAGGACTTGCAACGAGTAGTGGCCCGGTGCCAGAGTGCTTACCGGTACTTCGAGACGAGTGGCCCCGTTCAAGGCGATGTTGTCGGCAACCGACATCACTTCCCGACCGGTCGCGTCCATCACCCTGAGTTGTGCATCACGGGCTCCATCGGCCTTCAGTTCCACGCTCAGGACATCGCTCACCGGCACGGGCCAAAGCGCGCTTCCGGCGAACACATCGTTCTCTTCCACGCTGGTGATGAGCGGGAGTTCCACCAGGTCGCCACCGCCGGCCAGTGCTACCCAAAGGCCGAAAGCAGGTCCATTGCTGTTCTGCGTGGGCGCCAAGAAGCCGCTGGCAAGAACCGTCAAGGCGGCACCATCGAGGCCTGGGAGCGCAAGCGGTGCTTGGTAGTTCACCAGAGGCGCACCCTGTTCGTCCTGCACTTGCAGTGCATAGTCGCCGGTGGCTACTTCGAGGTAGCCGTTGAATTCACCGTAGGCCAGGTCGTCCACCAGGGTGGCTCCTCCTAGAACAGCGGTCTCCGCTACATCCACCACGGGTGCATCCGTGGCGCCATGGAAGACGAGGATGTCCGTGTTCGTGGAAGTGTTCGCCACTTCGCGCGCACCGGCGAAGGCATACAGGTTGAAGGGCTGAAGAGGGTTGTAGCCCGAAGAACTGACGATGCCGTTGGCCACGACCACATAGGTCTCATCGGCTTCGAGGTTGAACGATTGGTTGTAAATGGCATCGCTGGCCTGTGTGCTGTTCGGCAAGGCGATGCCAACATTGAGGTCCACCCCCGCCTGCGCATCCACGAACGGTGATGCGGTCCTGAACTCGAAATCGTCCAACAGCAATGTGTTGTTCAGCCAGACATCCACGGTACTCGCGGCCAGATCGGCGCTGTTGTGGATCAGTTGCAGTCGGGATGTGGGGATGGAAGCGGATGGGAGAGGCACGAGCGCACCACCGCTTGGCAATGCGGCCCAGAGGCCGAACGCCGGTCCGTTGCTGTTCACTGTGGGATCGAGGAACCCACTGGCCAGCACCACCAGCGCTGAACCGCCCAGGCCCAAGGTGCTCAATGGGGCACCATAGGCTGCCACGATAGTGCTGTTGTCGGCTGTACGCACTTGAACCGTGTAATCGGCCGTGGGAAGTTCCAAGTAACCCGCAAAAGAGGGGTAGCTCAGGTCATCAACGATCATTGCACCCACCACATCGCTCTCGAAAACATCAACGTTAGGTGCGTCCGTGGCGCCATGCAAAACGAGCACGTCGGTCATCATCGCTCCACCATTGGAAGCCTCGCGACCTTGGTCGAAGACTTCGATACTGAAGGGCGTTGCAGGCTGATAACCCGGACCACCAAGCGTACCACTGGCCACGAGCACATAGGTCAAACCGTCCTCCAAATTGTAGTTCACTTGCACCAGTGCATCGCTGCTTTGGGTGCTGTTGGGCGGTGCAACGCCTACGGTGAGGTCCACCCCTGCTTGAAGGTCCACGAAAGGGGACGCTGTGCGGAACTCTAAATCGTCAATGAGCAGCGTATTGTTCAGCCAGATGTCCACAGTGCTGGCGCCGAGGTCAGCGCAATTGTGGATGATCTGTGCGCGGGCAGTGGGGATGGAAGCCGTTGGCAATGGTACAAGGGGACCACCGGATGCGAGCGCGGCAAACAGGCCGAACGCAGGCCCACCGCTGTTCACCGCAGGATCGAGGAATCCACTGGCCAAAACAGTGATGGCCGCCCCGCCCAGGCCCAAAGTGGCAAGAGGAGCTTCATAGGCTGCCACAATGGTCGAATTATCGGCCGTGCGCACTTGCAATCCGAAGTCTAGCGTGGGCAGTTCCAAGTATCCCGCGTAGCTGGGGTATGAAAGGTCATTGACCACCGTGGAGTTGGTCACCACGTTCTCGTAAACGTCCACCATAGGCGCATCGGTCGCGCCATGGAGCACAAGAACGTCCGTGAACAAAGGGCCACCATTGGCCACCTCTCGTCCTTGCGCGAAGACCTCCAGCGAAAACGGCGTCGCTGGTGAATAGCCGATAGGGCTTATCGTTCCGCTTGCGACCACCACGTAGGTTTCTCCTGCCGTCAATGTGAACGACAGGTTGAAAATGGCGTCGCTGGCCTGGGTGCTGTTCGGTGGCGCGACCCCCACGTTTAACGGCACGCCCGCAGGGGCATCGATGAACGGCGACGCGCTGCGGAAAACGAAATTGTCCAAGAGCAGGGCATTGTCCAGCCAGACGTCCACGGAAGCAGCGGCGAGATCGGCGCAGTTGTGGATGACCTGTACACGGGCAACACCACCACCCTCGGCGAATGCACCACTGGTGCACAGCAGCCCAAGGGCGAAGGCTGCGGGTTTTAGGTTGGGGTTCATCGGTGTTATTGTTTAGTCATTACGACGGCAAACATGAACAATAAGTCGTCCAAAATGTTCAGGAGATAAGCAAAAAAGATTGAACATGACGCTTGGATGACATATCCGTCGACCTGCCACAGCGCCGATCTGAGGCTAGCCCGTGGCAAAGGGTCGTCTCGCAAGTGCATTATCCGCGCTTCACGAGGCGGTCGGCAGCGTTCGCATGCGACCGCCGCCCTTAGCATTGCGCCTTGGATGAAGTACGGTTACATCGCGGTAGAGGGACTGATCGGCGCCGGAAAGACCACTCTGTGCAAGCGCCTCAGCGAGCGTTACAACGGGCGCTTGGTGCTGGAGGAATTCGACGAGAACCCCTTCCTGCCTCGCTTCTACGAGGAGCCGGAGCGCTATGCTTTCAGTGTTGAGCTCAGCTTCCTCGCGCAACGCTACCACCAGCTCAAGCGCATCACCGACCGCGATCTGTTCGCTCCGCTGACCATTGCCGACTACAGCATAGGCAAGTCGCTGGTGTTCGCCAGTGCCACATTGCCCCCGGACGAGTACGCCCTCTTCCGCGACCTGTACACCATCATGTACGGCGACCTGCCCAAGCCTGAGCTCATCGTTTACCTGCACCTGCCCATGGAACGGGTGCGCGAGCGCATCAAGCAGCGCGGGCGTTCCTATGAACAGAGCATACCGGAGGAGTACTTGGCCCGTTTGCAGGAGCGCTACCTCGACCACCTTCAGAAGCAAAGCGGCTCCCAAGTGCTGATCGTGGACCTCGAGCGGACCGACCTCCTGCACGATGTCGAAGCCTTCGATCGGCTGCTGATGAACCTTGCGGCTGAAGGCCCGGGATCGCCTGCCGTACTGCGGTTCTGAATCACCCGTCGAATGTGGACAAGTGTTGGTCGGTTGGCCGAAAACACCGCCATGGGCGCGGCTATACTTGCGGCCTGTTAAGGCCCCCTATTCCCACGCACATGCAACCACGTCCGTTGAAAGCCATTGTCACCACTGCCTTTGCCGCCACCCTGCTCATCGGTTGCGGAGGTATCGGCAAAATGAACAAGTACGTTGAGAACATCAAGTACACGGTGGATCCGAATCCGCTGATCGTACAAGGCGATAGTGTGGAGCTGAACGTGCGTGGCAATTTCCCGGGGAAGTATTTCTACAAGAAGGCCACTGCGGAATTGACCCCGACCTTGGTCTATGCAGGTGGCGAAACGCCCTACAAGATGACCTGCTTCCAGGGTGAAAAGGCCGCTGGCAACTGCACCGTCATCCCCTACGAAACCGGCAAGGACTTCACCTATACCCACAAGATCGCCTACCGCCCCGAGATGGAAGTGAGCGAGTTGAAGGTGCGGATCCTCGGCAAGCAAGGCAAGAAGGAGAAGCCCTTCGATGAAGTGAAGATCGCTGACGGCGTGATCACCACGCCCTACCTGATGCTGAGCGACGACAAAGTGATCATCGGCGCCGACGCTTTCCAGCGCATCACGAGCCACACCACCACGGCCCAGCTGAACTACCTCGTTGCGAGCAGCACCCTGCGCCCCGGCGAGATGAACGACGCCGATATCAAGGACATGAGCAAGTGGCTCAAGAGCATTGCCAAGAACGAGCGCATCGTGATCAAGAACGCCACGATGGACGCTTGGGCCAGCCCCGAGGGCGAGATCCAGATGAACGCCAATCTGGCCGACGATCGCGCCGCAAGCGGCAAGAACTGGCTCAAGGGCCAGTTGAACTCGAACAAGATCGCGGCCGGTAAGAACGACTCGCTCTATGTGCTCAACGCCAACGGCGAGGACTGGGAAGGTTTCAAGAGCGCCATGCAGGCCAGCAACTTCGAGGACAAGGATCTGGTGTTGCGCGTGATGCAAATGGAACCCGACGTGCAGAAGCGCGAAAGCCAGATCAAGGACATGGCCGCCACCTACACCAAGATCGCCGAGGACATCCTGCCGAGCCTGCGCCGCACCGTGATCACTGTGAACTACGAGAAAGTAGGCTACAGCGACGAAGAGCTCACCACCATGAGCCGCTCGATGCCCGATAGCCTGAACGCTGAAGAGCTGCTGTATGCCGCCACGCTGACCAACGACCCGAACGAGAAGCTGCGCATCTACAAGGAGTGCGAGCGCGTGCACGCGAACGATTGGCGCGGCTCCAACAACGTTGGTACCATCCACTTCATGCAGAACCGCATGGCCGATGCAGAGGCGAGCTTCCAAAAGGCCAACAGCATCACCGATAATCCGGTGAGCACGAACAACCTGGCCGTCATCGCACGCCAGAAGGGCGACCGCAAGAAGGCCATGGAAATGCTGAAGAAGGCCACCGCCGCAGGCCCTGACGTGAAGTACAACATGGGCCTCATCGATATCCAGAACGGCAACTACGGCAGCGCCAGCACCAACTTCGGTGGTACGAACAGCGTGAACGCTGCGTTGGCCAAAGTGCTCGGTGGTGATGCCGCCGGTGCACAACGCATCCTGGAAGCCGCTCCTGACAAGGACACGGCCACGGGCCACTACCTCATGGCCATCATCGGTGCCCGCCAAAGCAACGGTGACATGGTGCGCAACAGCTTGGCACAGGCCGTTGCAAAGGACCCCAACATGGCCGCCAAGGCGAAGAAGGACCTCGAGTTCCGCGCCTTCAAGGATAATTTGGGGATCTAACGAACCCGACCTCTTTGAGAAGGGTGTCCGAGCGGCGCCCTTTTCCTTTTCAGGGGGCCGTTCGCACCTTGAAGAACCTTGTGGCCGCCATGACCATCCCGCCGGTGCGCAGGTCTTCAACATAAAGTGTGTCGGTCAACACAACAGTAGATGTATCGAAGAACAGTGTCCTCTGGTCCCCTGCGACGCTCGAATACGAATAGGCCCCATCGTTCTTGTCAAGCCGAGCGAGCAACGTGCTATCGATCGGCTTATGGACGGCCTCCCCTTCGATCAGCCAGGTACGCTTCCTGTAGCGCACATCCCAACACAAACAACTGTCGACTCGCCTCAGGTTTTTCGAACTGCTCATGTACGCCGCTATCAACGGTTGGCCTTTCCACCAGCACTGCGTCTCGAGCGTATCGTTCAAAAGCCTGATGGTCGTGTCCTCGAAATGCGGAAGCCAGTTGTGGGCCACGAGGGGCATGTTCCAAATGGCTTCTTTGTCGGTACGCGCGACAACCGTGGTCGCAGGTGGCTTGGTCTTGCAGGCCAACAAGAGCCCTGAAAGAACTGAACAAAGGACCCCTGCTGGAAAAGCCGCGCGAAGAACTCCACCAATGTGGATCGGCATCCTTTAGAAGACGATCTTCTGTCTGCGGATGCGTGTACGGTACTTCTTGCCGCCGCTCGTGCGGTACTTGTAAACCTTGTAGTGGAAGCGCGCCTGCAGGAACAGGTAAGCATCGTTGTCCTTGCTGTCGCCACGCTGCGCATTGGTCCCGGTCTGCCCGGGGATCTGGCCGAGGTTCGGATCCGCCAAGTACGCTGCCAAGTCGCCGTAATTGTCCCGAATGGCATCATTGTCATAGTATACACCGCTCACGTCGTCCACGTAGTCCGTGAAGGTCATGGTGTATTGGAGTTCCAATCCGGCGCTCCACTGTTTGCTCAGCGCTTTACGCACCCCGAAGCCCATGGGCACGCAGAACTGGTATAGGCTGTATTCCTCGGGCCCGCCTTCCAGTCCCTGGCCTTCCGTATGCAGTGGTTTCAATGCGACATAACCGTTGTTCACGGGGGCCTTCGGGTTGAAGTAGAACCCGCCAACGCCTAGGAACACGTACAAGCCTACACGTTTGCTTTTCTGGCCCTTCACGCCACGCAGATCGTACACGTGGCCCAATTGCTCCTTGTAGAAGTGGTACTCGATCACACTGCTGAACTCGAACACATCGCTGCGGAAGGCCATGTTCCTGTTCTGGCGGAACGGCTCCGTGGTGAGGTTGTCGTTGCCACTGAGCACACCGTAGGTGAGCGCGTTGCGCCACGAAACCCGTTCACGCAAGTAGTACTTGTGCGTAATGCTCAGTGCGGGTTTCGTCTGGCTGAATTCAAGGTCCCAAACGAAAGGACTTCCGATCTGGTTCCGGCCACCAAGTTCCCCAAGGAAGTTCGACACGCCCATGCCGATGCTCCACTCGTTGCGATGGGTCTTCCAGTAACTACTGCTGCGGAAGTACTGCGCCAAAGCCGGGGAGACCAGGAGCATCAATAGAGCGGGAAGCAGGAAACGGCGGTAGGATTGCGTCATCGGCAGGGACCAGTAGCGTTCAAATATAGAGGAGTGTATCGGGGTGGGGCGACCGGGAAGCGCAGCCGTCAACAGGACATGGTCAAGACCGCCCATTTTGACCGGGGTTGCCTTTGAACGGCCGCACACTTGGTCTGGATCAGCGCAACGCGCCGGAAGTCAGGTGCCAGAGCACGATCCCGGCACAAACGGAAACGTTCAAACTGTGCTTGCTGCCGTGCTGCGGGATGGTGAGGCACTCATCGGCCGCCGCAATGATCTCCGGAGCCACACCGCTGAGCTCGTTCCCCAGTATCAAGGCCAAGCGCTGGTCCGGCCGTGCCACGAACGTGCTCAGGTCCACGGCTTGCTCCGTCTGCTCAACGACAAGGACCCGGTAACCGTCCACCTTTAACTGCCGTACCGCCTCCAGCGTTGTGGTCACATGCATCCACGGCACTGACAGTGTGGCCCCCAATGCGGTCTTCTCGATCTCGCGGTGCGGTGGCGCCGGGGTGAACCCGCAGAGCACCAGCCCTTCAAGGCCGAACGCATCGGCTGTGCGGAAAGCGCTGCCCACGTTGTGGCGGCTCCTGAGGTTGTCCAGGACCAAACGGATCGGCCGCAGGTCACGGGCACCGTATTCCTGCGCGCTCACACGACCGAGCTCGGTCATGGACAGTTGCCGGTCACCGGTGGGCATGTGCGAAAGATGTTGGCAACAGATGGGTGCTGAAGAAGGTCTGGAACCCGCGACCGGGGTACATTTCCGGGCTTTTCGGCCCACACGGCAAAGAAAGAGGATGAAAAAGAACCGCGCGGTGAAGTCCGGCTCAGGAACGGAAACGCCTTTGATGCAGCAATACGCACGCATCAAGGCCCAGTTCCCCGATGCGGTGCTGCTCTTCCGGGTGGGCGATTTTTACGAAACGTTCGATGCTGATGCGCGTGTGGCGTCGCGCGTGCTGGGATTAACGCTCACAAAGCGCAACAATGGGGCGGCCGCGTCCATGGACCTGGCCGGGTTTCCTCACCATAGCATAGAGAGCTACCTGCCTCGACTGGTGCGTGCTGGGCACCGCGTGGCCATTTGCGACCAACTTGAAGACCCCAAGCTGGCCAAGACGATCGTGAAGCGCGGCGTTACCGAGGTGGTGACGCCCGGCGTGGCCTTCAACGACCGTGTGGTCGACCAGCGCTCCAACAACTGGTTGGCGGCGGTGGTGGCCGGCAAACACCCCAAGTCCAAGAACCTACCATGGTATGGCGCGGCCTTCCTGGACGCCACCACAGGCGAATTCCTTGTGGGCGAAGGTGACGCTGCCAGTATCGGCAAGTTCATGGTGGCTTACTCGCCGAGCGAATTACTGTTCCCGAAACAACATGGGGACGTACAGCTTGGGGCTTGGACCACCTCGTTCCACTCATTCGGGCTCGACGACTGGGCTTTCACGCACGACTTCGCCCGCGAACGCTTGCTGCATCAGTTCGGCACGGCATCATTGAAAGGGTTCGGCATTGAGGAACTGGCGCTGGCCCAGTGCGCTGCCGGCGCGGTGTTGCACTACCTGGCCGAGACGAAGCACGACAAGCTGGCGCATTTGAGCAGTGTTGGACGTTTGGGGGAAGACGGGCATCTCTGGTTGGACCGTTTCACCGTTCAGAACCTTGAACTGGTGCAACCGGCACACGAAGGCGGGCATTCGCTCTTTGCTGCCATGGACCGGTGCCTGACGCCGATGGGTGCCAGGATGCTGCGCCGCTGGTTGTTGTTCCCTTCATTGGACGAAGAGGTGGTCTCGAAGCGCCTTGATGGTGTGGGCGAACTGCTGGCGAACAGCACGCTGACCGAGGCACTTGCTGAGGAGCTGCGCAGCGTGGGCGACATTGAGCGCACGGTGGGCCGGGCCGCAGTGGGCCGCATCCACCCGCGCGAGATGCTGCACCTGCAGCGTGCCATGGAAGCCGTTGGGCGAAGTGCCGCGAAGCTTCATGGGACGAAGGCCTTGGAGCATCTGGCCGGGCGCATGGAAGTACCGACCGGGCTTATCGAACGCATCGGCACCACCATAGAACCCAACGCCCCCACGAACCTGATGCGTGGCGGTGCCGTGCGCGGTGGCGTGCACACCGAGCTGGATGAGCTGCGACATGTTGCCACCCACGCGAAAGAGCTGCTACTGGAAGTGCAGACGCGGGAAAGCCGAGCCACCGGCATTGCTTCTTTGAAAGTAGGGTTCAACAATGTGTTCGGGTACTATTTGGAGGTGCGCAACACGCACAAAGACAAGGTGCCCAGAGAGTGGACGCGCAAACAGACGCTCACTGGTGCGGAGCGTTACGTGACGGAAGAACTGAAGCAGTTGGAGGAACGGATCCTTGGCGCAGAGGAGCGTTCCTTGGTGCTGGAGCAGGAAGTTTTCAATGGACTGGTGGAAGCAGTTTGCGGGGAGATGCCGGGCCTGCGCAGGCTGTGTGCTGCGGTGAGCGAACTGGACGTTCTGCTGGCCTTTGCCATGAACGCGCGGGCATGGAACTACTGCCGGCCGGCCTTCACCAGCGGGCGTGCGATCAGCATCGCGCAAGGCCGTCACGCGGTCATCGAGCAACAGTTGCCGCCAGGGGAGACCTACGTTCCCAACGATATGCACCTTGACGGTGAAGACCGGCAGGTCCTGATGATCACCGGACCGAACATGAGCGGTAAGTCGGCGTTGCTGCGGCAAACTGCCCTCATCAGCATCATGGCCCAGGTGGGCAGCTACGTTCCGGCAAAGTCCGCTACGCTCGGATTGGTCGACCGGGTGTTCACGCGGGTGGGCGCGAGCGACAACCTCAGCACCGGCGAGAGCACGTTCATGGTGGAGATGAACGAGACCGCGAGCATCCTGAACAACCTTAGCGAACGGAGCCTGGTCCTATTGGACGAGATCGGGCGCGGCACGAGCACGTACGATGGGATCAGTATTGCCTGGGCCGTGGCTGAGCATCTGCACCAGCATGCAGGTAGGCCCATTACTCTGTTCGCCACGCACTACCATGAGCTGAACGAAATGGCCGCGGTGTTCCCGCGGATCAAGAACGCCCACGTGGCAGTGCGCGAGGCAGGAGAGAAGGTGCTGTTCCTCCGGAAGCTCCTGCCCGGCGGCACGGACCGCAGTTTCGGATTGCACGTGGCTCGGATGGCCGGCATGCCGCGCAGCGTGGTGGACCGCGCGGGCAGCGTACTGAAGCATCTGGAGAAGAGCCACGCTGGCAACCTCGGCGAAGAACCCGGTGCGGAGGCCCCTGAAAGGAACTCCCTGAAAGCCGACCTGAGCGGGATCGGCAATGATCTGCAGCTCAGCATCTTCCAACTGGACGACCCCGCCTTGGAGCGCATCCGGGAAGAGATCGCGGCGCTGGACATCGACACGCTCACTCCCGTGGAGGCCCTGCTGAAACTGAACGAGATCAAGCGCTTGGTGGTTCCCAAGGCCAAGCTACGGAAGGCCTGAACGAAGTTCTTTCCAAGGCTACCGCCGATCGATCACGCTTCTATATTTGCGCCCCCAAGCGAGAGTAGCTCAGTTGGTAGAGCACGACCTTGCCAAGGTCGGGGTCGCGGGTTCGAGTCCCGTTTCTCGCTCCAGTGAAAGGCCGCCCGAAAGGCGGCCTTCTCTTTTTCGACAGGCCCATGCATTGAAAGCAAAAAGGGCCGGTGCTGATGCGCCGGCCCTTTTCAATGTTCTGGTCTCCGGGTACTACACCACGCCCTGGTCGAGCATCGCATCGGCCACTTTCACGAAGCCGGCGATGTTGGCGCCCTTCACGTAGTTGATGCCCTTGCCCTCCTTGCCGTGCTTCACGCAGGCGGCGTGGATGTCCTTCATGATGCGGTGCAGATGGTGGTCCACCTCGTCGCGGGTCCAGCTCATGCGCAGGCTGTTCTGGCTCATCTCCAAGCCGCTCGTTGCCACACCACCTGCGTTGCTCGCCTTGCCGGGGGCGAAGGCCACACCAGCACCTTGCAGCACGGTGATGCCTTCCGGGGTGGTGGGCATGTTAGCCCCTTCGGCCACGTACTTCACGCCTTTCTTCACCAGGTCCTTCGCGTTCTTGTCGTTCAGTTCGTTCTGCGTAGCGCAGGGCAGTGCCACGTCGCACTTGGCCACGATGTCCCACACGCGGGCGCCCTTCTTGTAGGTGCTGCCCTTGAACTTCTTGGCGTACTCCTCGATACGGCCGCGCTTCACGTTCTTCAGGTCCATGATGTACGCGAGCTTCTCACCGGTGATGCCGGCGGGGTCGTAGATGGCGCCGTCGCTATCGCTCGCTGACACCACCTTGGCGCCCAACTGGGTGGCCTTTTCGATGGCGTATTGGGCCACGTTGCCGCTGCCGCTTACCGCCACGATCTTGCCCTTGAAGTCCTGCTTGTTCTCCTTCATCATCTCCGCGGCGAAGTACACACAGCCGTAGCCCGTGGCCTCCGGACGGATGAGCGAACCGCCCCAAGTGCGGCCCTTCCCGGTGAACACACCGGTGAACTCATTGCGCAGTCGCTTGTCCTGGCCGAACATGAAACCGATCTCGCGGCCGCCCACGCCGATGTCGCCCGCGGGCACATCGGTGAACTGGCCCACGTGGCGCCACAGCTCGGTCATGAAGCTCTGGCAAAAACGCATCACCTCCGCATCGCTCTTGCCTTTCGGGTCGAAATCGCTGCCGCCTTTGCCACCGCCCATGGGCAGGGTGGTGAGGCTGTTCTTGAAGGTCTGCTCGAAGCCCAGGAATTTCAGGATGCTGAGGTTCACGCTCGGGTGGAAACGCAGACCGCCTTTGTAAGGACCGATCGCGCTGTTGTACTCCACACGGAAGCCGCGATTCACTTGCGTCTGGCCCTTGTCATCCACCCAGGGCACGCGGAAGATGATGGTGCGCTCGGGCTCCACCATGCGCTCCAGGAGCATCTTGCCTTTATACTTGGGGTTGGCCTCGATGAAGGGGATCACCATTTCAGCCACTTCGTGCACGGCCTGGAGGAATTCCGGCTCGTTGCCGTTGCGCTTCTTCACTTCGGCCATGAAGGCATCAACGGCCTTGTTCGACTTTGCCATTCGTGTGCTTCGTTTTTTGGAAAGCGGTGCGAATGTAGCCGGGCGGTCAAGGCGGGCAAGTCCATGGCGGAAGCGCTGTTCCAACAGGTTCTTGTAGAGGGGAAAGTCAGGCTATGACCAGTGGTGAACGCAATCCGGCCCATGCCGACCAAGCGCGCCGTGCCGTAAGGTCGACGGGGCCCACGTCTACTTTCGCGGCCCGCAAACGAAGCCCATTACGGGCCGCAGAGACATGCTCACCAGCCAACAGATCCGCCAGAAGTTCCTCGATCACTTCAAACGCCACCAGCACGAGATCGTGCCCAGTGCTCCCATGGTGGTGAAGGACGACCCCACGTTGATGTTCACCAACGCGGGCATGAACCAGTTCAAGGACCTGTTCCTGGGGAATCGGCCCGCGCAGCACAAGCGCATCGCCGACACCCAAAAGTGCCTACGTGTTTCGGGCAAGCACAACGACTTGGAGGAGGTGGGTATCGATACCTACCACCACACCATGTTCGAGATGCTCGGTAACTGGAGTTTCGGCGACTACTTCAAGAAGGAGGCGATCCAGTGGGCGTGGGAACTGCTCACGGACGTTTACGGCATTGATCAGAACAACATCTACGTCACCTATTTCGGTGGCGACGAGAAGGACAAGCTGCCCGCCGACAACGAGACCCGCGACCTGTGGAAGCAGTTCATGCCTGAGGAGCGGATCCTGCCGTTCAGCCGCAAGGACAACTTCTGGGAAATGGGTGACACCGGCCCTTGTGGCCCGTGCACGGAGATCCATGTTGACGTGCGCACCGCAGGGGAGAAGAAGGCAAAGCCCGGTCGCGAGCTGGTGAACAACGATCATCCGCAGGTGATCGAGATCTGGAACAACGTGTTCATGCAGTTCGAGCGGAAGTCCGACGGTTCATTGGTGGAACTGCCTGCACAACACGTGGATACGGGGATGGGCTTCGAGCGCTTGTGCATGGTGCTGCAAGGAAAACGCAGCAACTACGATACGGATGTTTTCCAGCCGCTCATCCAAGCGATCGCCAAGCTGTGCAAGCAGAACTACGGCCACTACGAGAAGAGCGATATCGCCATGCGCGTAATCGCCGATCACTTGCGCGCCATCAGTTTCGCCATAGCAGATGGACAACTGCCGAGCAACACCGGCGCTGGTTATGTGATCCGTCGGATCCTTCGCCGTGCTGTGCGTTACGGTTACAGCTTCTTGGACCTCAATGAGCCTTTCATCCACAAGCTGGTGAAGACGCTCGCGGACCAGATGGGCGATCAGTTCCCTGAGCTGCGCAAACAGCAAGGCACCATAGAGGCCGTAGTGATGGAGGAGGAGAAGGCTTTCCTGCGCACGTTGGCACAAGGCACGCGGCGCCTGGAACAACTGTTGGTTGAATCGAAGGGCACCTTGCCCGGGGACAAGGCCTTTGAGCTCTTGGATACGTACGGTTTCCCCATCGATCTCACTCAGCTCATGGCACGCGAGCATGGCCGCGATGTGGATATGAAGGGATTCGAGGTGGAACTACAGAAGCAGAAAGAGCGTTCCCGTGCCGCGACATCCATCACCACCGGTGATTGGGTTGAATTGGCCCAAGGCGGAACCACCTTCGTCGGTTACGATGAACTCCAGTGCGAGGCACGGATCCTGAGACACCGGAAGGTATCGGGCAAGGGTGGCGACCTTTTCCAAGTGGTGCTGGACCGCACCCCCTTTTATGCGGAGGGCGGTGGTCAGGTTGGCGACAAGGGGTGGCTCATAGCGGGCGATCAGAAGGTGGAAGTCGTGGATACGAAGCGCGAGAACCAGCTGATCGTGCATTCCTGCAAGAGCCTGCCGGCCGATACCGGTGCGACCTTCACCGCACATGTGGATGCGTCGCGCCGCAAGCTCACGCAGCGCAACCACACCGCCACGCACCTGCTGCACCACGCCCTGCGCAAGCACTTGGGCACGCACGTGGAACAGAAGGGTTCGCTCGTAGCTCCTGATCGGCTGCGGTTCGACATCAGCCACTTCGCCAAGGTGACGGCCGAAGAACTGACCACTGTGGAGCGCGAGGTGAACGCCATGATCGCAGAAGACCTGGGCTTCGAGGATTTCCGGCGCATGCCGATCGCCGAAGCGAAGGCCATGGGCGCCATGGCTCTGTTCGGGGAGAAGTACGGGGATGAGGTGCGCGTGGTGAAGTTCGGACCGAGCGTGGAGCTATGCGGAGGCACGCACGTGCCTCGCACCGGCGAGATCGGAGCGTTCCGCATCGTGGGCGAAGCAGCCCTGGCGGCCGGTGTGCGCCGCATTGAGGCCATCACCAGCGTTGAGGCTGATCACTACATCAGCGAACGCCTGGAAAAGCTGGAGCAGGTAAGTGCTCTGCTCAAGGATCCGGAGAACCTGGTGGGGGCCGTGCAGCAGCTGCTTGATCGCAACGCAGCCTTGGAAAAGGAGCTCGAGAAAGCGGCGAAACAGAAAGTGGCGGCGTTGCAAGGCAGCATCATGCAACAGGTCCGCGAGGTGAACGGAGCCAAGCTCATCGCCACGCAGGTTGACCTTGACGCTGCGGGCATGAAGGACCTGGCATTCCGCCTGCGCGAACAGCACCAGGACCTGTTGATGGTGCTGGGCAGCCAACAGGGCGGCAAGGCATTGCTCGCGGTGATGGTGGGCGATGCACTGGTATCGGGCAAGGGCCTCAAAGCCACCGACATCATCAAGCAGCTCAGCATGCACATCAAAGGCGGCGGCGGCGGACAGCCCTTCTTCGCAACAGCCGGAGGCAAGGACCCCGCAGGGTTGAAGGCAGCCATCGAGGCGGCCGGATCGCTTTTGAACTGAGCGGGTCCAGAACAGCGAAGCCCCCACGACTTGTCGCAGAGGCCTCGGTGCGGCGTGAAGAGCGCTTGGAGCGAGCTATTTCCTCACGCCATCTGAGGGCGGGGCGTCAGCTTGTGCGGCTTGGCCAACGGCGCTTGGTTGTACACGGGACCACGGTAACGGGTTTCGTGGCTAAGGCCCATGTTCAGGATGTAGATCCCGTTGAGCAAGATCACCAGCACATAGTCGATCGTGTCGCGCTTGCCGAAACTCTGCACCACCTCGATCCACACCTTGCCGAACATGTAAAGGTTATAGCCGGGGATGAGGAACAAGAGCAAGTGGCTTGCGGGCCGGCCCACGATCTTCAGGAACACGATGAAGTTCCAGATGGGCACCAACGCGGCCAGTCCCGGCTGCCCGGCCTTCTCATACAACTTCCACTGGGCCAGCAAACCCACGACGGCCAGGAAACCGAACATGTAGTACATGGTGTGGCCCATGACGGCATAAATGCTGTCATGCACACCTACGAGCCAGGTCCATAAGGCGTCCATCAGGGTACGTATTAGAGGTTAGCGCACGTTTACTCCGTTGCAGGTGCTTGGGAGACGCTCGTTGCGGGGTTTGGTTGCCTATGCAACGTTACCCGGGCCCTGGAGCGTGTGCACGTTCGCCCTGTGGAAGTTCTGCACCGATGAACGGTTGAGAAAGCAAGAGGAGCGGCAAAAGGCTATCAGGCCTTGGGCACGGCGTACGCTTTCACCTCCGCATCGGTGATCTCCTTGTCACTGAGGATCACGAGCCGTTCAATGACGTTGCGCAGCTCGCGCACGTTGCCGGTCCACGGGAGCTTTTGGAGCTCCTTCACCGCCTTCTCACTGATCTTCTTCACTGGGATGCCCTGCTCGGTGCACACCATGGAAACGAAATGCTCCGCCAGCAGGGGAACGTCCTCCAGCCGGTCCTTGAGCGCAGGGACGTGGATGGGGATGACGCTCAGACGGTGGTAGAGGTCTTCACGGAAGTTGCCCCGCTCGATCTCCTTGCGCAGGTCCTTGTTGGTGGCGGCCACCACGCGCACGTTCACCTTGATGTCCTTGTCGCCGCCGACCCGTGTGATGCGGTTTTCCTGCAATGCACGGAGCACCTTGGCCTGCGCACTGGCGCTCATGTCCCCGATCTCGTCCAGGAAGAGCGTGCCGCCATCGGCCAGTTCGAATTTGCCCTTGCGCTGGGCGATGGCGCTGGTGAAGCTGCCCTTTTCGTGCCCGAAGAGCTCGCTTTCGATGAGCTCGCTCGGGATCGCGGCGCAGTTCACTTCAATGAATGGACCGTCCTTCCGGGCGCTTTTCTCGTGGATCATGCGCGCAACGCCTTCCTTACCGGCGCCGTTGCCTCCGGTCACCAGAACGCGTGCATCGCTCGGTGCTACCTTTTCGATCATGGTGCGGATCTCGGTCAGGGCCTTGCTTTCACCGATCATCCGGTTGGGGCCGCCCTTTTCCTTTTGCACCTTCTGTCGCAACGTCTTGGTCTCCTGCACCAAGTTCTTCCGGTCAAGTGCATTGCGGACCGTAACGAGAATGCGGCTGATGTCCGGTGGTTTCTGGATGTAGTCGAAGGCGCCCTTCTTCAGTGCATCAACGGCGGTGTCGATGGTGCCATGGCCACTGATCATCACCACGGGCAGGTCATCGTTGTGCGCCATCAGTTTCTCCAGCACCTCCAAGCCGTCCATCTTGGGCATCTTGATGTCGCAGAGCACCACGTCAAAGGCCCCCTTCTTGGCCTTGTCCAGACCTGCCGCGCCGTCCTCGGCCTCCTCCACGGTGTGTTTCTCGTGCTCCAGGATGTCCTTCAGCGCGTTGCGGATCGCTTTCTCGTCGTCGATGATGAGGATCTTGGCCATGGTTGTTCGTCGCTTCGATATCAGTCCAGCACTGATGTGTCGGGCCGAAGATGGCAAAGGGGATTTTGCCTGCGACCGGGTCCGGTTCTGTAAGTATCGTCAGGCAGCCCTTTTGGCTTCATGCGTCTGGATCATGAACACCTCTGCAGCTGGCGCTATGAAACCGCTACCGGCACTGTTGGCCGCTTCACTTCACATGGGCCTCGCCCTGAGCGCCAAAGCCCAATGCAACATGGCATCGAACGGTGGCAACTGGTGGTTCACTTGCGCAAGCCCGGGCACCGCAGCAGACCTGAACGAATCTGTTGCATGGATCGGCGGCACACCGCCGTTCACCGTGCAATGGGCTCCAGGGCAACAGCAGGTTGTCCTTACGAACTCGGCCGTGCGGGCCACCTACTATCCGTCCGCACCGCATGTGGTGTATCCATCCGTTGCGATAGTGATCACTGACGCCATGCAGTGCCAAGTGCAGATCACCTATCCACCGCCTGCCGCGCTAATGTCCCTTGTAGGTCTTCAATTCTCGCTCGCCGCGACCAATTGCGCTGCAGGGGTGTTCGCCGCAACGCTCACCGATCAGCCACCCCCAGCGTTCCAATTGCTCTCCGCGGACCTTTCGTGCATTACCTATACACTGAAGAAGAACGGTTCGGTGCTTCAAACCGGACTATTGAGCGGCGTTTTGCTACAAGGGCCGCCACGGCTGGGTTTTCCTGGCCTCACGCAGGGAGACTACGATCTGGAGTTACTTCAAACCTCCACATGCAGCCCGAACACGGCCTATTGCCCGCAGTTCTCCGTACGCTCGTTCCAAGTGCCAGGTCCGGGCGATTGTATTACCGCCCGGGTGCGTACGATGCTGCAAGGCCCAACACCATCAGGTGCGAGTTTGATGAACGATGATCTTCG
This sequence comes from Flavobacteriales bacterium, assembly GCA_016699575.1. Lineage (NCBI taxonomy): Bacteria > Pseudomonadati > Bacteroidota > Flavobacteriia > Flavobacteriales > Flavobacteriales bacterium. Next base: position 2,680,146 of record CP064979.1, read on the forward strand.
GGTTGCAGGATCGATCCCGACCACGGAGCCCTATTCTGCCTTGGGCTATGCGTACACCGGAACCTCACCTGGAGCCTCCGTGCCGGTTGCGCTGTTCTCAACCACTGGAAACAACGCCGTGGTCGACTGGGTGGTGGTCGAGTTGCGTTCTGCGATATCGCCTTACCCTGTTGTCCATTCCAAACCTGCTCTTTTGCAGCGTGACGGGGATATCATGGATCTCGATGGAGCGGGGTATGTCTCGTTTCCCCAAGCAAACGGGAACTACCGGATTGCTGTGAGGCATCGTAACCACCACGGCATCATGTCGTCTACCGCTTTGGCGCTCTCGAGCAACCCATTGGCAGATGCCTCCCTTGCGAATTTCAAGACGGGTTCAACGTCGACGTACGGTACGAGTGCCAGGTATTTCAATGGCGCCGTTTTGTGCCAATGGGCGGGAGACGTCACGAGGAACGGAACCATTGCCTACACCGGTGCCGGTAATGATCGCGATCCAATTTCGGTGGCGATCGGCGGGAGTACGCCTACTGCGACCCTCACTGGGCAATACCGCTTGGAAGACGTCAACATGGATGGTGCGGTGAAGTACACGGGTGCGAACAACGATAGGGACATCATTCTTCAGAACATCGGCGGAACCACGTCAACCGCAACACGCTTGCAGCAACTCCCCTGACAAGGTGGGCGACTTGTCAAGACCTTGAACAGGCCTTGCGATCGGCCTATTTTGCCGCGCCCTTTCGTTTTCCCTGTCCGGTCCTCCAATGCCAATGTCGCGAAAGCATCTTACCATGCTGGCCCGACCATGGCGGGCCCTGCTCGCCGCTGGTCTGTTGGTTTGCGGTGTTACAGTGGCCCAATTGCCGCCTTCGTTCAGTCAATCCACGTTGGCGGGGCTCTATGGGCAGCCCGTATCGTTGGAATTTCTTCCCGATGGGCGTCTGCTGGTAGCCGAGAAGTCGGGCCTGATCACCCTTGCTAGCGGCACGAACCTGTCGCAACAGAGTGCTTACCTGCAGCTATTGAACATCGAGAACAGCCAGGAAAGGGGACTGCAGAGCATCGTTCTGCATCCTCAGTTCGATCAGAACGGCTGGTTCTACTTGTACTATAGCGCGCTTTCCTCATCGTCCTTCCGGGTTTCGCGGTTCACCCACGTGCAGAACGGTGGTGGCGCGGCGAGCTTTTCTTCGACAACAAGTGAAGTGGTGATCTGGGAAGACCCCTTGCCCTACAGCGGCTGCTGCCACTACGGCGGTGGTATGGACATCGGCCCGGACGGCAAGCTCTACTTGGCCATCGGTGAGCACAACAACGCGGCGCATCCTCAGGACATATCCGTACCGCATGGGAAGATCCTACGGTTGAACCTGGACGGTAGCGCGCCGACGGACAACCCGTACGCGGATGGCAACGGACCGAACTACGATGCGATCTGGTGCGAAGGTTTGAGGAACCCCTTCAAGCTTTCGTGGGATGCGACCTACAACAAGCTTTACGTGGGCGATGTGGGTGCCAATGACCCCACCACCGCGCGCGAGGAAGTGCACGTCGCCTCATCAGGCGCCAACTTCGGATGGCCGCATTGCGAGGGTTCGCAGTGCAACTGGCCGATCTCGCCACCGGCCAACCTAGTGTCGCCGTTGTTCGACTATCCGCATCCCGGGATGGGTGGTGGTGCGGTTATCGGTGGACTTGTCTATCGCGGCGCGTTGTTCCCGGCCACCTACCAGGGATCGTATTTCTACGCCGACTTCGTGCATGGTTGGATCCGTTGTGCGCAGCTTTCCTCCAACGGTGCTTCTGTTCTTTCGGACAACGGTTTCATGACAGGCGCTGGGCTGGTATCGGACATGGAGGTGGGCACTGACGGGGCACTGTACTACGGCGATCTGAACGGATCGGTGAAGCGCATCGGCTACACAGGCTCGAATCAAGTGCCGCAGTGCAGTGGTGTTGCAGTGTCGCCGCTTTCCGGGCCTGTTCCCCTGAACGCAACTGGTGCAGCTTCGGTGCTGGACCCGGAAGGAGCAGCGCTCACCTGCACATGGCTGTGGGATGATGGTTCTCAGAGCGTGCACGTGCTAGCAGCGGGTAGTGGATGGCGAACGGTGCCTTCCTCTCCCCACACCTACGCAGCGAGCGGCCTGTTCGCTCCTGTTCTGCGTGTTTCGGACGGAAGCAATACGGTGGATTGTCCTTCGGCCCCCGTGAGCGTTGGTCAAGGCCCGGCTTGCAGCATCACTTATCCGCCGGAAGGGTCATCGTTCCAAGCCGGTGATGTGATCCTGTACGGTGGTAGTGCCTCCGACCCGAACGGCGCGCTCACCCCGGCAAACTACCTCTGGGAGGTTGTGTTCGTTCACAACGAACATGCACACCCGGAATCGGGCCCATCCAGCGGTTACACCAGTGGTGCGTTCACCGTTCCGTACGATGGTCACGACTTCAGTGGTAACACCGGCTACGAGATCCGGTTGACGGTAACGGATGCCGACGGTTTGCAAGCGCACGATACGGTCCGCGTGTGGCCGGAGAAAACGGTGCTAACCTTCAACAGTGTTCCGTCCGGGCTGTTCGTGGAGATCGATGGCGTGCAGCGTCAGACGCCTTATGTGCTGGATGATCTGGTCGGTTTCCATCACTACATCAACGCGCCAGTGCAGTGCTATGCCGGACAGCAATACGGCCCGTCCACATGGTCCAATGGTGGGACAGGTTACCAGATGATCGTGGTGCCGACCACACCGACCAGCTACACCCACACGTTCACGTCGTGGGGGGCGTGCCAGACAAGTGTGAAGGTCTCTCCGAAGGTGATGCTCGGGGGCGCCTATGACCAGTTCACGGGCCTGATGCAGAACAACCTTGCCGTGCTCGGGTTGGTGCCCACCACACAACCCTACACCCAGCTGGGCCTTGTGCCGGTGGGTGGTGGCAACACGAGCACTTCATCGGCAGTGCTGTCGGCAACCGGCAACAATGCCATCGTCGATTGGGTTTGGGTTGAACTGCGCAACGCACTTCAACCAGCAACGATCACGGCTTCCCGGGCTGCGCTGGTGCAGCGCGATGGGGATGTGGTGGAGACCGACGGCACTTCGCCAGTGACGATGAACGTTGTGGCAGGCAGCTACTTCGTTGCGGTGCGGCACCGCAACCATTTGGGCGTGATGACAGCTCAGCACGTTGCACTATCGACGAATCCAACTGTGGTGGACTTCACGCTATCGTCCATGGCCACGTATGGTTCTGCTGCACGGACGCAAGTGAACGGTGTGATGGTTCTGTGGCCTGGCGATGCGGGCTTCAATGGTGTGGTGAAGTATACGGGCGCGAACAATGACCGCGACCCGATCCTCGCTGCAATAGGAGGGACGGTTCCCACCGGACTGATCACCATGCAATACCGCGGCGAGGATGTGAACATGGACGGATTGGTCAAGTACACCGGCATCGCGAACGACCGTGACCCTATTCTACTGTGCATAGGAGGTAGCGTGCCAACTGCGGTGCGGCAGCAGCAACTTCCGTGATACGGCCTTCAGGTGCGCAGTAGCCTGGCCGCAGCGCCCTCTTTGAGTGCGTACTTGCTCCAGCGCAGTTCGCGGATGCCGCCCGCAATGAGCACCCGCTCTATCGCGACCAAGGCAATGACAACGGTGTCCACACGGTGCTCCGGAAGTCCTGGTACCGTCAGGCGCTCACTTCCGTGCATGGTCATCAACCGGTCCTTCAGCGCATCGAACTCCAACGCGCTGAAGGCGAGAGAAGTTGCTGTCTGGTCATGGGTGCTTCCCCTGGTTGAATGCACCATGGCAGCGAGTGAATCGAACGAACCTGCACTACCGATCAGCTCATGCGGTTCGTGGCGATCGATGATGTTCCATAGCGGCTCCAATTGGGCATCGAAGTGCTCCGCTAGCCTGAACTGCTCTTCGGTGGTCATTGGATCGCTGAACCTGAAACGGTCACGGATGCGCGTGACGCCCAGCTCAAAGCTGCGCTTCCACATGAGCGCCTTGTCGGTGGCCAGGATGAACTCGATGCTGCCGCCTCCGATGTCCATCACCAACGCCGGACGTGCACTGAACGGAACGGCGAGGCGGACACCTTCCAGGATGAGTTCGGCCTCTTCATCGCCTTTGATCACGGTGATGTCCACGCCGCACAGCTCACGAGCCGCCCGGAGAAAGTCGTGGGTATTACGTGCGTTCCGGAACATGCTCGTGCCGAAGCCGACGCAGCGGGAAGCTCCCAGTTCCTTGGCGTGCACCGAATGTGCCTTGAGCGCATCAAGCCCACGCTCGAACGCATCCCTTGCAATGACACCTTGCTCAATACCGCCGCGGCCAAGGAATACCGGCAGCTCTGAGGAGTGAACGATGCTGAACCCGGTAACTGGGGGTGCATGCTCAACCACCAACAAGTTGAACGTATTGGTCCCGAGATCGATGATGGCGGTGCGGTAGGCCATAGGTCCATGTGCCCATGTGTTCATGTGCCCATGGTCGCATGGCCACATGAGCACATGGCGTCATCCCCGGTAGAACAACCACTTGCCCAGTTCGCGCCAAGTCACCTTCTTGCCGTACATAAGGATGCCCGTACGGTAGATGCGACCGGCCAACCATGTGGTGAAGATGAAGGTGGCGACCAAAAGAGCCATGCTCAGGATGAGCTGCCACGGATGCTCCAGAACGTCGCCCATGGCCACACGGACCAGCATCACCACCGGGCTCGTGAAGGGGATGATGCTGCACCAGAACACCGCTGGTCCATCGGGATTGGCGACGGCGGTTTGTGCAACGAAGATGGAAAGCATCATGGGCAGCGTAACGGGCAGCATGAATTGTTGCGAATCGCTCTCGCTGTCCACTGCTGAACCCACCGCTGCATAAAGGGAGCTGTACAGCAGATATCCGCCCAGGAAGTAGAAGACGAAAAGTCCGAGCATCATGGCGATGGGCAGTTGGTCGACGACCTTGAGGGCCTCCTCCAGTTTCTTCACATTGTCCTTTTCGTCCATGCTGGGGTTGGCGCCTTGGTCCATGGCCCGCTGCAGTTCCGAGGTCATCATGGTGCCCTGTTGCTCCTTGGCGAACTGTGCGATCTTTTCGTGTGCAAGACCGATGGCGATCGTGCCCAGGATAGCGGAAACAATCACCCACAGTAGGAATTGGGTGAGTCCGACCATGGCAATGCCGATGATCTTGCCCATCATCAGCTGGAACGGTTTGACGCTGCTCACCAGGACTTCCACCACGCGGTTCTGCTTTTCCTCCATAACACCGCGCATCACTTGGATCCCGTAGAGGAACACGAAAAAGAAGATCAGATACCCGAAGGCGAATCCGATGCCAGCTCTGGCCTGTACATTCCCATCATCCCCACCGGTGGTCGCGTCAAGCAGTTGGAACTCAAGCGGACGGGTGATCTCCTTGAATTTCTCCGGATCGTAGTTGTTCACCCTCAATTTCTCTGCATGGAGCACGCGTTCCAGTTCTGCACTGATCTGGTTCTGGACGAACTGGCTTGGAAATTTGACGTACTTGAGCTCCACTGTTGTGTTCCTCATCGGGTCGTCCGAAAGCAGCGCTTTCAACGTGTAGGGTCCACCGGTCAGTAGTGTGTCGTCGATGTCCACAGGTGAATAGGCGAAGGCGAGGTGTTCCGTGTTCTTCAGTTTGCCGGTCACCAGCCCTCCCGGGTCCACAACGAGGACCTTGTGGTCGCCGGTCTCGTGAAGCGTTGCGTAAACGACTGCCACGATGCCGCCTATGAGCAACAACGGCCCGAGGATCGTCATGATGAGGAAGCTGGGCTTGCGCACGCGCGTCCAATACTCCCGCTTGATGATGAGGGCGATCTTGTTCATTCGGTCATGTCTTTGGGAACCGCGGGTGCGTCTTCGCCACCCACCACGCGGATGAACACCTCGTTCATGCTGGGCACTTCTTCCTGCACACCGTGGATGCGGACGGAAGGGAGCACTTGTTTGAGCACGTCGTTCAGTGTATCGCCAGCGCCCAGCTGCACGCGACTTGTCGCCATGCCGTTCTTCTCTTCGGTGTCCAGCAGCGTGCCTACGAAGCTCAACGCATTGGCAAAGGCCACCCGTGTGCCTTCGTACTCGATGCGGTAGGTGTTGGTCGCGTATTGCCGCCGGATGGCACGCACTTCACCGTCCAGCACCTTGCGGCTCTTGTCGATGAGAGCGATGTGGTCGCACAACTGCTCCACGCTGCCCATGTTGTGGGTGCTGAGCATCACGGTGGCGCCTTCGTCGCGCAGTCGCAGGATCTCGCTGCGGATGAGCTCGGCATTGATGGGGTCGAAGCCGCTGAACGGTTCGTCGAGGATCAACAACTTGGGTTGGTGCAGCACCGTGGTGATGAACTGCACCTTCTGCGCCATGCCCTTGCTCAGCTCTTCCACCTTCTTGTTCCACCATCCACCGATCTCCCAGCGCTCGAACCATTCCTTCAATCGCTTGGTGGCTTCCTTTTTCGGCATGCCCTTGAGCTGGGCCAGATAGAGTGCCTGCTCACCCACCTTCATCTTCTTGTAAAGGCCGCGCTCCTCGGGCAAGTAGCCGAGTTGGGCCACGCTCTCGTCGGTGAGCGGTTGGCCGTCCAGCCAAACATGTCCCTCGTCAGGGCCAGTGATACGGGTGATAATGCGGATCAGCGAGGTCTTGCCCGCGCCGTTGGGGCCCAAGAGCCCGAAGACCTTGCCAGTAGGTACTTCCATGCTAACGCCGTTAAGCGCCACATGGTCGCCATAACGTTTCACGATGTTCTCCAGTCTCAGCATACGGTGCGCAATTGCAGGGCGGACGAATGTAGCCGCACCCGTGCTGGGCGCCTGACCGGTTGTACGAGCGGGCGGTCGGTAGGATGGATGTCAGTACCGCAGCAAGTAGTGCGTCCCGACGACGGAAGGGCGGCGTGCTGGCAGCAGGAAGTCGATGGTGACGACCTGGACTGGGAACGCCGGGAACGACCATTCTTGAAGGGGGGGGTGCCCTGCGCGGATGAGAGCCTCGCGACCTTCGTCGTTGCAATAGACGTAGCGCCCGGGACGGATGCTCTCGCTGGCTTCGCGGATGTCCCGCAGCCATTCTACGCGGTATCCGGCGTGGAAGTCGAGTGCACGGCTCAACGTGGCGAAGTTGCGCAGGTCGGCTTGGGCCACACCGAGCTCGCGCACCTTATCACCCACTTGTGTGCCGGCCTGATAACGGAGCAGGGTGGGGTAGAAGTGTCCGTTGATGACGAGCGCAGCGCCGATGGTTATTATGAACGTCGGCCACAAAGCGCGGGCGTGTTCCCGGCTTCGGGCATAAACGACCAGTGCTACAATGCAGCAAAGACCCGCCGCCACCGCCCAAGGAGTGCCGCTATTGGGGAATGCGACCAAGGCCAACCATGATCCAAGACCAAAGGTCAACAGTGCCAGCAGCAGTTGCAAGAGGTCGAAGATCCGTGCGTGGCGCCCGACCAGTGTACGCGCCCCAATGACGCACGCAAAGGGCATCAGCACAAAGAGATAGTGCGGCAGTTTGTAGTGCGAGAAGCTGAGCGCCGTGAGGGTGAGTACGGCTCCGCACAGGCTCGCATATTCCGGTACCCGCGACTTGCGGCGCACCACACCGAATAACTCTTTTACCGTGCCATAGACGATGAAGAGCGTCCACGGCGCGGCTACCCATACAAGCGTATGCAGGAAGAAGAACCCGGTGCTGTCATCATGCCAGCGGTTGCTTCCGGTAATGCGACCGAAGCTCTGTTCCCAGAAGAAGAACTGCACACCTTGCCATCCGTGCTGCAGGTAGAGTGCGTAGCACATCGGGGCCAGCATCGCCCCGATGACCAAAGGCACCAGCAGCAAGCGCGCATCACTTAGTGCACGCCATTGACCGGTGATGGCGAGATGGCCTCCGATGGCGAGGCCCGGCACCACCGCACCGATGGGCCCCTTGGCCAGCATGGCCAAGCCGATGAACAACGCACCGAGCAGGAGGTGCTTCAGTTGCCGTTGGCCCAACCAGGCCATCCCTGCCCAGGTTGCGAGGATCACGTTGGCGGTGAGCAGCGTATCGCAGCGGACATCATTGGTCATTTGCAGCAGCGCAACGGAGCTGCCGTACATGAGCGCCGCGAGGTGTGCCGTGCGTCCGTCGTGGTGCAGACGAGTGAACTTGAATACGCCCCAGCAACCGGCAAAGGCGAATAGTACGCTGGGCAGTTTGTAGGCCCAGGCGACCTGTCCGAACAGGTGTATGGAGCAGGCGCTAAGCCAGAACACGAGAGGCGGTTTGTCCAAGTAGGATACCTCCCTGTCGAACACCTGTAGCCAGTTGCCTTCGCGCAGCATCTGCGCGCTCATGCTCGCATACTGCGCCGCATCCACATCCATCACCGGCACCAGCACGCCCAAGGCATGCACTACCAACAGCCCTGCCCAGGCGATAAGGACACGTCTGCGGTCCACTGCGGAACTTCGGTTCGACTGTTACTGCATGCACTTCAATGCAGTCCGCGCGCTGTTCCTCACGGCTTGATGATCTGTGCGCCTTCGGGTACAGCGTTCTTCTTGCGTCCGCTGATCAGGCGCCAGATGCCAGCTCCTGCGGCAATGATACCCAGGATGATGAACTTCAGGAACTTGCCCAGACCAGCGAACAACCCGGCTTTTGCCAGCACCTTGCCAGCAACAAGTCCACCCACGGACAGCGCCGCGATCTCGTCCGTGCTATCATCGAACTGGTCATAGCGGTAGCCGTCGTTGAACGTGGCCATGGACAACACGGCCGGAATGTTGGCCTTCACGTTGTCGAGTTCGGACATATCGCTCACAGCGTTCAACTGGAGCACGCCTTTCCGGCCCAGGATGCGGACGTTGTAGTTGAGGGTATTGCTCGTCGTGCTGTCGCCGAATTGGAGCTCCTTGGCCCAGTGCAGCACCTTCTTCGAGTTGTCGTAATACGGTTTGGACGCCCAGCCAATGGTGTAAACGGGGTCGTAGCCCATTTGGGCGCGCGCTTGGTTGTCGGTCTTGTCCTCTTCCTTCAACTGCACCAACATGTCGTCGTAGTTGATGTCCGCAGCATCACCGTCTTCCACGAATCCCATCTCGTCGTAGGTGATGATGAAGGCATAGCCGCCTTCATCCAGTACACCTTCGTTCTCCGGGAAGAGCATGCCCAATGTGCCTTCGGCGCTGGGATTGCCCCAATGTTCCACCAGTACCACAGCTGACTGAGCGGCATCGAGGAACTTGAATCCTGCGGGTACATTGATGGTAGCCGCCCCATCGGCCAAGGGCACGGCACCGGTCTGCCACTTGAAGCTGCCCTCCACGCTGTCCACATAGGCCATGAACATCAACGCGGAGGAATCACTCAGGTCACCGGTGGGCACTGAGGACAACGTGTCGGTGGGGTCTGGCGTGTCGGCTATTGCGAACGGGATCGCGAGTACGATGCTCGGCAGGATGCTCATGGAGTACGGTTAAGGCCGGGAAAGTAGCGCGTGGGTGTATTGGGCATCATGGAACGAAGAACCCCGGCATTTGCCGGGGCTCTTCGTTCCAGGGACTACGCGCAGTTCACTTGCTCCACTCCGCGATCTTCTGCTCGTTCAACTTCACGTATTGTGCATCGCCGTCCTTCGAGGCCATTTCCATGCTCTCCTTGGCCGTGGTGATGGCTTCAGCCTTCATTCCGTTGGCCGCGTAGCAAAGTGCGAGGGTGTGTTTCACCCAGTACCGTTGCTCCATGCTGTCCGACTTCTTGGCCCACTCCAGAGCCTGCTTCGCATCGATGTTACGATCAAGGTAGAAGCGCGCGCAGCGATGGTAGGTGCCGGCTTTCACTTCCTTGGCCGCCATTGCTTCGGTAATGTTGCGTTTGCCCTGCTCCAGCGCATCGGCATGGAACGGCACCGATATCTGGGTTTTCTCCCAGCGGAACTGGAGAACAGCATGGTCGTCCTTCACGGCATCAAAACCAATGGTGAAGGTCTCCGTGTACGATCCGGTCTCCTGGGCCTCGGCCTTCAATGTGGCCACGTTCTTGGCTTCGTCGTACCCGTCGGTTCCTCCCAAGGTGGTATCGCTGTTCAGATAAATGAGCCAACCATCCTTCGCGGGCGTGCTCAACACGGCATATTTCCCGGCGGGGACCACCTGTCCGCTGAAGTCCATCGGGCCATCGAAAGAGATCTTGGTGCAAGCATTGGCCCCTGTGCGCCAAAGGGTGTTGAAGGGGACGAGTTCCCCGAATACACCGCGGTCGCGCGCGCTGGGGCGGCTGTATTCCACGGTGACTTTGGTGAGACCCACGATCTGCTCCACTTTGCAGAGCGGGCTGGGTGCGGGCAGGTTCTGTGCTGGTGCTGTCGCCGCTAAGGCGAGCGAAAGGGCAAAGATGCTGGTGCGTTTCATGTTCGTTGGAATGGGGATGCGAAGCTACCCCATCCAACACATGCGCATGGTCAAGCCACTTTCAGTTGGCTCATTCGGCTGCGCTCGAACTTCTCCCGTGCGTAGCTGAGCGTGATGCGCAGGTCGGCAGGCCGATCGGTGGCACCGGGCATCTCGTACATGGCATCGGTCATGATGGCCTCGCAGATGGAACGGAGGCCGCGGGCCCCGAGCTTGTAATCGATGGCACGCTCCACGATGAAGTCGAGCACTTTTTTGTCGAAGGTGAGCTTCACCTTGTCCATTTCGAAAAGCTTCACGTACTGCTTGATGAGCGCGTTCTTGGGCTCGGTCAGGATCCTGCGCAAACTCTCGCGGTCAAGGGGTTCCAAGTAGGTGAGCACGGGGAAGCGGCCGATGAGCTCGGGGATCAAGCCGTAGGATCGGAGGTCCTGCGGGCTAACGTATTGCAGCAAGTGCTCGTCGTCGATGCGTGCGCTGTCGCGGCTTGCCTGGTAGCCCACCGCAGTGCTCTTCACGCGGCGCGCGATCATCTTCTGGATGCCGTCGAAGGCACCACCGCAGACGAAGAGGATGTTCCGCGTGTCAACCTGGATGAGCTTCTGCTCGGGGTGTTTTCTGCCTCCCTGCGGGGGCACGTTCACCGTGCTTCCTTCAAGCAGTTTCAGCAGCGCTTGCTGCACGCCTTCGCCGCTGACGTCGCGGGTGATGCTCGGCGTGTCGCTCTTACGGCTGATCTTATCGATCTCGTCAATGAACACGATCCCGCGCTCGGCCTTAGCAACATCGTAGTCGGCGGCTTGCAGTAGGCGGCTAAGTATGCTCTCCACGTCTTCGCCCACATACCCGGCTTCGGTGAGTACCGTGGCGTCGGCAATGGCGAAGGGCACGTTCAGCATTCGGGCGATGGTCTTGGCCAGGAGTGTTTTGCCGCTGCCGGTTTCGCCTACCAGGATGATGTTGCTCTTCTCGATCTCCACCTCATCGGATGTGGAGGCAGGCTTCTGCATCAAGCGCTTGTAGTGGTTGTACACCGCAACGCTCAGCACCTTCTTGGCCTCGTCCTGGCCGATCACATACTCGTCCAAGTGCTTTTTGATGTCAGCAGGCCGTTGCAGGATCATGCTACCCGCGATGTCGGCACGTTTCCGCTGGCTCAGTTCTTCGGCGATGATGTTCTGCGCCTGTCCGATGCAGCTGTCGCAGATGTGCCCGGTGATACCAGCGATAAGCACGTTCGTGTCCTGCTTATCACGTCCGCAGAACGAGCACTTCACTTCCTTTTTGTCCATGGGGGATGGCTTACGGGCCTTGCAGCGGAAAAGTTCGGCAATTTATGCCGAGGCCCGACCGGTCGTCCAGTCGGGCCCCGCACAGGTCTTGGTATGCTGTGCTACTTGGGGTTGCGCACCAGCAGCTCGTCGATCATGCCGTAGGCCTTGGCCTCCTCGCTGGTCATCCAGTAGTCGCGGTCGCCGTCCTTCTCCACCCGGTCGAAGGGTTGGCCGCTGTGCTGGCTGATGATGTCATAGAGCTCCTTCTTCAGCTTGATGACCTCGCGCACGGTGATCTCCATGTCCGTCACCTGTCCTTCGGCGCCGCCCATGGGTTGGTGGATCATCACCCGGCTGTGCTTCAACGCACTGCGCTTGCCCTTGGTGCCGGCGCAGAGCAGAACGGCACCCATGCTGGCGGCCATGCCTGTGCAGATGGTGGCCACATCGGGGTTGATGTACTGCATGGTATCGTAAATGCCGAGCCCTGCATAGACACTGCCGCCCGGGCTGTTCAGGTAGATCTGGATGTCCTTCTTGGCATCGGCGCTTTCCAGGAACAGCAACTGCGCTTGGATGATGTTGCTCACATAGTCGTTGATGCCTGTGCCCAGGAAGATGATGCGGTCCATCATCAATCGGCTGAACACGTCCATGGAAGCCACGTTCAACTGGCGTTCCTCGATGATCGTCGGGCTGATGTAGTCGGCCCGTACACTGCTCACGTAACTGTCATAGCTGGCGCTGCTGATGCCGCGGTGCTTCACCGCGTACTTCCGGAACTCGTCGGGTGGGAACATGTGTTTTGCTTGTGCGGTAAAGGAAGGGTCGTCGTCAGGGGGGCTCAACCCTTCTTCACCAAGTTTATGAACGCATCGAGGCTCATGCGCTCCTCCTTCGGGCTGAGCATGGCCTTGAAGTGGGTGATGAGCTTGCGTTCCACGATGCTGTCGCGCATGCGCTTGATCTGCTCGCGGTCGCCCAAGAGGCGTGCGGCCATCTTCTGCAGCTCTTCACCCTCTGGGGCGGGCATGCCGTACTGCATGAACTGGTCGGCCACGTAACGCTTAGCGAAGGCGTCGAGCTCTTCGCCCTTGGCTTCCAGGCCGTACTTCTCAACTATGCGGTCCTGCAACAACTGCCGTTTGATGCCCTCGGCATGGCGGGCGTAGTTGGCCTCCACTTCTTCGGGTGTGGTCGGTTGCTCGCTCGTTTCCAGGATCCAACGCTTCAGGAAGGTGTCCGGCAGTTCGATGTTGGTGCGATCATAAAGGGCCTTCAGGACTTCACGGGTGAAGATCCGATCGGTATCCCGCCCAAAGCCGCTTTGCAGGCTCTCCTTCACTTTGGCACGGAAGGCCGTCTCGTCGGTAACCGCACCCTGGCCGAAGACGCGGTCGAAGAACTCCTGGCCCATGTCGGCCGACACCATCCGTTTGATGCTGTCGATACGGAACAGGAAGTTGCCCTCAAGGTGGTGCACGCGGTCATGGTCAACGCCCAGCATCCGTGCCAGGTCGTCGTGGCCATCGCTCACGGCATGCGGGTCCAGGGTCGCTTCATCGCCTGCGGCTTTGCCGATCAGCAGGGCTTTTGCGGCTTCGTTCTTCAAGAACTCCAGGCTGATGGTGGTGCGGTTCATGATTCCGCCCTCCTTCACGGTGCCATCGGCGTTCAGCTCGATCATGTCGCCGATCACCATGTCGTTGGCTTCGCTCGTGGTCGCATCTTCCACCTTGCCGAAGCGGCGGCGCATGTCGCTGATCTCTTTGTCAAGCGTGGGCTCGTCGATCTCAACCACAGGCATGGAAACGCCCAGGTTCCCGTTCAGTTCAATATCGAAGGTGGGCGCAATGCCCATCTCATAGTGGAAGTTGAATTCACCAGGCTCGTCCCAGTTGTTGGCGTTGGCGAGATCCTGCTTGGGCAACGGCTGGCCCAGCACACGAAGGCGGTTACCCTCAATGTGCTGCTGGATGCTCTGGCCGATAAGGCGCTCCACTTCGTTCACCAGAACGGCTTTGCCCACGCGTTTCTTGATCAAGGGCATGGGCGCTTGGCCAGGGCGAAAGCCGGGCAGCACGGCAGTGCGGCGTTGTTCTTTGAGCTGGGCTTCCACACCGGGTGAATAGTCCTCGGGGGTCAGCTTCAGTTTCAGCGTGGCGGTCAGCGGACCGGTCTGTTCGCGTTCGATGTTCATCCGGGGTAGTTGTTCGTTCTTCGTTGCTGGTTGTTGGTCTGTTCTTCTGGTGGTCGTCGTTGCACCCACGACCAAACGACCATCAATCACCAACCAACTTCAGTACGGACGGGGGGACTCGAACCCCCACACCTTGCGGTACTGGCTCCTAAGACCAGCGCGTCTACCAATTCCGCCACGTCCGTATTTCCGTCGAAAGGGCGGCGAAGATAGCCCGGTGCTATAGCGTGGGTACATTCGCCGACCTGTGATTTCCGGATGTCAGGGGATCATTTGCGAACGGAATGAAAACGCATGTGCTCAGCGAGTTGCCGGTGCCCCAGCGGCACGGGTTGTTGCTGGGTGCCATCGGCCCGCGGCCCATCGCGTTCGCCAGTACGATCGATGCCCAAGGCCGCCCGAACCTTGCGCCGTTCAGTTTCTTCAACTGCTTCGGCAGCAACCCGCCCACGCTCATTTTTTCACCCGCTCGCCGCGGTCGTGACAACACTACGAAGCACACCTACCACAATGTGAAGGCCGTGCCGGAGGTGGTGATCAACGTTGTGACGTACGGTATGGTGCAACAGTCCAATGTTGCAAGCGGTGAATACCCTGAGGGTGTGAGCGAGTTCGAACAGGCCGGCTTCACGCCCATGGCCAGCGAGCGCGTGAAGCCGTTCAGGGTGAAGGAAAGCCCGGTACAGATGGAGTGCGTGGTGAAACAGGTGATCGAAACCGGCGACCAAGGCGCTGCTGGCAACCTCATCATCTGTGAGGTGCTGGTGATGCACGTGAACGAAACTGTGCTCAACGAACGCGGCACCATCGATCCGCACAAGATCGACCTGGTGGGTCGCATGAGTGGCCACTGGTACTGCCGAGCCAATGGCGATGCGCTTTTTGAGCTGGCCCAGCCAATGACGCATGTTGGCGTCGGTTTCGGCGCGCTGCCGCCCGAAGTGAGAGCGAGCAAAGTACTTACGGGGAACGACCTGGGCCAATTGGCCAACTGCCCCACCGTGCCGGACGAGACAAGTGTGAACGAGCACAAGCTCACCGAACTGAGCGAAGTTTTCATTGATCTGCAAGGCCGCCCGGAAGAATTGCTGCGCGCGTTGCACCTTCGCGCACAGGGACACTTGCAGCACGGCCGCACGGATGAGGCGTGGAAAACCGTATTGGCCTTCAACAACCGATAACAAGCGCCGGTAACGGCATCACATCATGGCACAAGTCACCATCTCAGGAAGCATCAAAGTGGTCGGCAAGACCCAACAGGTCAGCGACAAGTTCAGCAAGCGCGAGCTCGTCATCACCGAACCAAGCGGCCAGCGCCCGCAGCACATCCCGGTCGAGTTCACGCAGGACCGCACCAGCCTGCTGGACAGTTTCAAACCCGGCGATGAAGTGACCGTAACGTGCTACGTGAACGGCCGCGAATGGACGGGCAAGGATGGTGTGACGAAGTACTTCCTCAGCCTTAGCGGCAACCGCATCGAGCGCGCCGGTGGCAACGCCGGTGGAGGAGGTGGAAGCTACCAAGCCGCTCCTCCGCCCACGGCGGCTGATGCTCCGCCCGCTGGCGACGACGACGATCTGCCGTTCTGATCGCTCAAACGCGACGGCCTTTCCATGTGCTGCGCAGGAAAAGCGAGAGCACGGCCAGGATCGGCGCGTATATCGAGAAGAGCACTAGGCTCCCGGCCAGGCCCTGTGAGGAAGCTCGTTGTCCGATCCGCGCTCCCATGGTTTGTGCGAGCACGACGATCGGGAGCAGCCAGCCAAGCCAAAGCAGTAGTGGCACAACCACCGGGATGGGAGCAGGAACGGACCAGCCGTCCTCTGCGAGGCGTTCAGCCGGGCGGGTGAACAACATCAATGTGCTTGCCCAGAGCATGACCGGCGCCATGAGCGCCAGGGCCGGGATGATGCCGGTGATGCCGATGCCGCCGCGCCGCATTTTGCCTGCCCACCGCAGCCGTTGGTGAACGAACGCGCTGAGCGTTGGTTCCGATCGCACGCTCACCAGTACTTCAGCAGCCGCCACGTAAGCCACGGTTTTGTTGGCCGCTTGCATGCTGCGGAGCAGGAACATGTCGTCGCCGCTGGCAATGTGCCGGTGCCGTTGGAAGCCGCTGAGCAATTCGAAGGTGCTGCGACGGAAGGCCATGTTCGCTCCGTTCGCTATGAGCGCCCGGCCACCACCCGCCGAAGCCGCCGCTACGGCCATGAAGCCCAACTGTTCGTTGGTCTGCAGCTCTTGGAGCCAGCTTCCGTCGGTTGCCACGGATATCGGCATCAATAGAAGATCGAACGGGTCACGTTGCCAAGCGCGCGCAACGAACTGCAATCGTAGTGGCCCACAGCGGGCATCGGCATCGGTCACCAGCACCACGTCCCCTCGGGCCTCCACAACCGCGCGCTCGATCGCGGCCTTCTTGCCGAAGCCGTCGTGCAGGTCGAGCAGTCTCCAAGTCGCACCAACGCATTGTTCCGCGAGCCGTCGGGTCGCATCCGTGGAACCGTCGTCCACCACGATCACTTCGAACCTGTCCGGGGGATAGTCCTGCACCCGCAGATCACCGAGCAGTGAGCTGATCGTTGCTTCTTCGTTCCGCGCAGGCACCACCACGGAGATGAACGGAGCAACTGCTGGCCTGAAATCGGGGAGTTCATCATCACCAAGCAGTAGCCGCATGGCGTGCAAGGCGAAGAACAACTGGCCGATCACCAATGCCGCCGTGGCTAGAATGATCCACCACGGCCAGCCCTCCATTTCAGGCAGCCGTTATTTCGATGGGTTTTTCGAACGCCGTTTCCCTGCGCTGGGCCCAGAGAAGGACGATCCCAACGACAGCAGGCGCTACGACGTTCATGATCCACATGACGAGGCAAGCCACCAGGATCCCTGGCTCGCTCATGCCGGCGGGCGCCAGCAAGGCGACTGCCGCGGAGCCGCGCACCCCCAATTCACTCAGCACCATGGTAGGTACGATGGTGGTGGCCAGATAAATGATCGGCACTGCAACAATGGCGCTCGCCCCGTCGGTCGTTCGAGTGCAGAGTACGATCAGAAGCGCGAATTGTGCAGCGAAGAGAAGGTAACGGAGAATGCTCCATCCGAGGAAGCGGGCGCGGTCGAGCGGTGCGTACTTAAGGAGATGCTCCGAGGAACGTTTGATGTTGACGGGCAAGGGAAGCAAGCGTGCAAGGGTGTGCAAGGCACGCGTGTGGAAGTAGAGAAAGAGCAGCGCCGCCGTGCAGGCACCGGCGATCAGTGCCAACGTCGGAAGGGCGGCATGGAAGGAGCCGCCTGAGCCGGCCACCATGGGCAGCATTGCAAGAGCCAGTAGCCCGAACAATGCGGTGGTCACTGTTTGTGCAGTGCTGCCGAGCAACGCGGCCAGACCTGTTCGCGTCCGCAATCCCTTGTCGGCCTGCATGGCGCGACCGAACCACTCGCCGGTGCGGTTCGGGGTGAAGATCCCCAAGCTTGTGCCGACCAGTGTTGCGCGCAGCGCGGTGCCGAACGACGACGGGCTCAGTGGTTGCATCAAGAGTTTCCACTTGTGCGCTTCGACCGCCCAACTGGCACCGCCCAGCAACAGCGCTAGCAGGAGAGGCCATTGCAAGAGCGTGCCCCAAGCTCCGCTCCACGCGCGGCTATCTTGCGCCTGCACGGCCAAGAACAGGTATAAGGCCACCGCCAAGAGCACCACCCATCGTATCCCGTTCTTGATGTCGCGTCCCATGGCCGTCGCCGAAAATAGTCCCGCTGAGCGGGTGATCCTCGGCATTGATCCGGGTACAACGGCCATGGGCTTCGGTGTGCTGTTGGAACAAGGACGCAGCATTGCCCTCGTGGATGCCGGGGTGGTACGGTTCCCGGGCCTGGACGACCATACGTTGAAGCTCAAGGAGATCTTCGATCGGACGCTGGCCATCATCGATCAGCACCACCCGGACGAGTTGGCCATTGAAGCACAGTTCTTCGGGAAGAATGTGCAAAGCATGCTCAAGCTAGGGCGTGCACAGGGTGTTGCGATCGCCGCGGCATTGCACCGGCAGATCGCGGTGGTGGAGTACGCCCCAAAACGTGTGAAACAGGCCATCACGGGCAATGGTAACGCGAGCAAGGAGCAGGTTGCGGCCATGCTGGGCGGCCTGCTTCAAGGAGCAAAGCTGCCCACCAGCACCGATGCCACGGATGCCGTGGCAGTGGCCTTGTGCCATCATTTCTCGCGCGGCAACACGGTCCGCAGGGGCGGTGTGGCCCGGGGCAGCAGCACCTGGGGTTCGTTCGTGCGCAACAACCCGGGAAGGGTAAAGAAGCCTTAAGCCAGGCGGATGCGCTCGGCGATGGCGGCCAGTTCCGCCTGGCTGAACTTCAGCTTGGGCCGCGAAAAATCCATGTCGTGCACGGTGTCGATGGGAATGAGGTGCACATGTGCGTGCGGCACTTCCAATCCGATAACGCTTACACCGATGCGATCGCAAGGGATCACTTCAGCGATCTTCCGGGCAACACCTTGGGCGAACGGCATGATGCCCGCCAGGACCTCCTCAGGCAGTTCGAAGAACTTGTCCACCTCCAGTTTCGGTACCACTAGCGTGTGGCCTTCGCGCAGCGGGTTGATGTCCAGAAAGGCCAAGTAGCGATCGTCCTCGGCCACCTTGTGGCAGGGGATATCGCCGTTGACAATGCGCGTGAAGATGCTCGGCATCAGCGGCTGATCTCGATGATCTCCAAACGCATGGTGCTGCCCGTCGGGGTGGTTACCTCGGCCACTTCTCCTTTCGTCTTGCCCAGCAAGCCTTTGCCGATGGGTGAACTCACGCTGATCTTCCCGACTTTGATGTCCGCTTCACTTTCCGCCACTAGTATGAACTCACGGTGCGAGTTGTTGTCCACCATGCGCACCATCACTTTGCTGTGGATGTAAATGCGGCCCTCTTCAAGCATGCCGGCTTCAATGATGCGCGCATTCGCGACCACGCCTTCCAACTTGGCGATACGGGCTTCCAACAGACCTTGATCTTCTTTGGCCGCATGGTACTCGGCGTTCTCGCTCAGGTCACCTTTGTCGCGGGCGTCAGCGATCTGCTGGCTCAGGTGACGGCGCTCCACGGTTTTCATGTGGTGCAGTTCGTCCTGCAGTTTCTTGAGGCCCTCTTCGGTGTAGTAAGCAGTGCTCATGGCACGTTCGATGATGGTGGAAAGAAAGGAAGAGGACCCCGACGGGTCCTCTTCCGCTAATGTAAGCGACGATGGGCTTAGAGGCTGATGCGCACGCCGATACTGTGGACGCCCCCGAACGGATTGGTGGCACGGTAGCCGTAGTCGAAGGCGATGGCGCTCTTCTTTTCCTCGCCGAACGGCAGGTCAACGCTAAGGCCGGCGCTAGGACCCGTGAAGACCGTTTGACGGTCCTCGTTGGTGATGTCCTTTTCGTAGAGGTACCCGCCGCGCAGATGGAAGATCCGCTTGAACCCGTACTCAACGCCGAACAGCCCTTGGTCCTGGGTGAAGGAGTTGCTCACGAACGTCCCGGCCAAGGTCAAGCGGTGCATCTCACCGGTTACCACGTCCCACGCAGCCCCGATCGTGAGCATGCTGGGCAGTTCGAAGCGCTCGCTGCGTTGCTGCAGGGTGAGCACATCGCTCCCCGTGCTGACGAGGCCCTGGACCCCGAGACCATCACCTGCAAAGCGCATGGCCGGTCCCACGTTCTTGAGCGCGATGCCGAACTTGATGTTGTCCTTTTCGCCCGTTACGTAATGGATCCCAGCGTCAAAGCAAATGCCCGTGGCGCGCACGTTGGCAATGCTCTCGCTCACAACGCGTATCAGCAAACCGCCGTAGATGCTGTTGCTGAAGCTCTTGGCATACGCCAGCGAGATATTGCTCATCGTTGGGCTGAACGTGCCCAATCCCCCTTCCGGCTGAGCATCCGTGGTTACCTGAAGATCACCGAACCCCATCACGGTGGCGCTCAGTCCGAGCACACCGCTCTCGCCCACCTTCTGGCCCAAGCCGATCGCGTTGATGCGAACGCCGGAGCCTTGCAACCATGTGGTGTTGGTGAAGTAGATCTCGGTCTTGCGTGTGTGAGCGAGGCCCGCCACATTGCCGTACATGCTTTCCACGCCTCGAAGCGAAGCATAGTTGGCCAAGCCCCAGCCGCTGCTCCGGGCCCACGGGTTGATCAGCAGTTGCGAACCACCCGCCTGGCCGGCCCGATCAGGATTGCCGGCGAATGCCTGCACACCGATCAGAGCACCGCACAAGAGCAGCCCGAACGCTTTGCCCATGTTGTTCTTCTTCGTTTCCATCTCGTCGTTGTCGTTATCGGTGGCTTAGAAGTTCTGCAGGTCAACGGGACGGATCACACCGAACCACTTCACCACTTTTTCGCCCACGCCGGGCACATCGATGTGGCAGATATAGGTGCCACCGGCAATGGGCACCGAGTTGCCGTTCTTCAGGTCCCAATCCAGATAGGTGAGGTCGTTGTCCTTGCGGAAGGTCCTGATCAGCGTGCCGCCCACGTTGTAGATCTTGATGGTGCACGTTTGAGGCAGGTTGATGAACTTGACCCGGTTGTCCAAGCGACTGGTCTCATAGCCGCTGAACGAGTAGTACGGATTGGGCACAACGCTGATCATATCCAGCGCATCCTCAGCCACGTCGGCTACCGAGGTGATGGTGGCCTGAGGGCTGCTGTTGAACGTGTACAAAGGCTTGCCACCGTTGCGCAGGTCGTTTTCTTGGCCTGTCAAGGGTATTTCGGGCGAATAGCCACTGTACGGGTTCACGTATTCGCGGTACGGCTGCGCCGTGCGCAGCAGGATCTTGGTTTCGGCCGGCACCAGGCCATCGGCAATGCTGAGCATGGTCGTGCCCGGCACGGGCATCATACTGCCGACCCACATGCAGGAGCGGAAGGCGTTCCGGCGGGAAGTCCCCGTGCCGAGGGTAAGTTGATCGTACAGGAACTTGCCCTCGTCGTACTGGGGCATGAAATCCTCATCCTCGAACTGGCGGCGCATATTGCCGAACACGTAGATCCAGTGGCAGCCGCCGAAGAGCGGCTCGCCCAAGTTGGTAACGAAGCGATCGCTAGGATTGAACAAGAAGTCCTTGCCGTTCTGTTGGCCGGTGTACGGATCGGGCGTGCCCCAGAAACTGTTCTCGCTAAATGCCATGTTCAGCCGTTCGCCGCTGGCCAAGTCAATGGCATACCCGGGGAACCAGCCCATGCCGTTCGATCCGGTAAGCGTGGCCTCTGCGGGGTTTTCGTTCCCGCTACCAGCCCGGTTGCCGTACTTGTCCACACTGGCGCCAGAGCGCAGGTAGTTCTTCTTCACGCCGCCTTCGGAAATGGCATCGTTTTCTTCGTTCTCCAGCACGGGGCAGCGGGTCCATTTGCTGCGATCCGGGGTCATTACCACCACAACGCTGCGCGAGTTGCTCAGCCGCGAAACGTTGCGCGAGGATTCCAGGTCCGGCGAACACGGCTGGAACGCCGTGTCACCACAAAGTACCCACGGCGCCCACGTACCGGCGAGGATGCCTTCGTATTCCTCGTTGTCGTCCTCGCCCAAATAATCATTGTAGCTGTTGCCATCCTCGTCACTGGTGCCCGAACGGATCCAGTTGAAAGCGATCTCACCTTCACCATCAGGTATCCCGGTGAACCAGGGTGTTTGGGCGCCTTCGATCTGGAAGGTCCCCAGATCCAACAACTCGGTGAAGTTGTTGTTGTCTGTGTAGGCCGATTGCTGGATGGTCACGGAAAGCCCCCAGTCCAGCACCAGTTGTTCGTTCAGGACCTCGATAGCGCGCTCGCTGTGGACACTGTCCGGGGCACCATCAGCGTTCGCATCGATATCCAAAGCCACGAGCGTCCATGAAGCATCTTTCAGATTGTCCGGCGTGGCATCGTTGAACCACAGCTCGAACTTCCCGTTGGGCACCTTCAGTGGGTCCACCACCTTCACGTTCACGGGTGCCAAACCCGGCTTGTAGGTCACCTCATCGGCGCGCCATGGGTAGCCGCTCAGGATGTCATCAACGGTGGAATCTTCCAGGTCGAGCAGGTTCGTTGCGTTGCCCTCGCCCTCCAAGCGGGTAATGCTGAAGCCGTCCCCGTAGCCTGACTGCTGTATCGTGCCGCCATTGGCCGGGGTGGGCTTGTGGGGAATGCCGGAGAAGGAGATGATCTCGCCACGTGTGCTCTTACGGCCGCTCTTGAAGGGGAACGCCTGACCCGTTAGCTGCGAGGGGTTGTAATCCTGGTAGTTGTTGTACCCATAGGAGATGGCCATGAAGTAGTAGGTCTTGAAATTGACCAAGCGTACATCCCCTTGAGCGAACTTGTCCTCGGTTACCCGGATGGAGTGTGCAATTCCCTCGTCAGCACCGTTCACCATCTCCGTGGGAACCGGGAGGCCGATCTGCTCATCGAAGTTGTAGTTCACCAATTGGCCGATGCCGTCCTCGATATCCCCTTGATAGATAAGGCGGGCCTTGGTGGGGTCGCTCAGTTCAGCGGCCGATACGAGGGAGTTCTTCAACTGGTAGACCATGTAGCCCTGGAAGTTGTAGGTGCGGTCCGAAGCACTTTCGGGGATCGCCGGGTCCAGTTCTTCATAATCCTCGGGGATGCTGTCGTTATTGTTGCTACCGTCAGGGTTGCTGATGTAAAGTATCAGCTCGCGATCAAGTTCTGTGATGGTCAGGTCAGGTGCGAACGGACCGTCCAGGATGTTGAAGCAATTGTCGAAGAGCGATTGCGCCTTGTCATCCGCCTTGCGCACTTCCTCAACACTGGCGAAGGGACCACCGGTGGTGGCACGGGCCCATACAACGCCCACGGTTATGTTGTTGTACGCACCCGGTTCCAGTGTGAACGGCCCGGCGCTCTGGATGAACCGACGATCGCCTTCCGCATTGCCTTCAGTGATCTCCGACCAGTCCGGTTGAGGTACACAGTTCGTGCCCCAGCCTAGCGGATCGCTGTCACCAGGGAACATGTACAGGGCGGGAATGTTCGGATCCCCCCCACCACCGATGTGGCCAGTGCCGAAATACAAGTTCGGCGAGTTGTCCTTCCAGATCGCACGCAGGAGGTTGTAGTAGTCGATCGCAATGCTTGGGTCGCCGGTTACGGAACCATCATTGTTGTGGTACAGGAAGGCACGCATCCCGTAGCGTTCATTGTCCACTACTGTATCACCGTACCCGATGCCGATGCCTTTGTACGGGATACCCAAGCCGGCTCGAGCTGCGTTACAGTCGGTGGTCAAGGGGTTATCCACCCCGTCCGCATCCTGGAAGGGGCCTTCAAAGAAGTCCACGCCGATGGCAGGTGGCTGCACACCATACCCGACGGCGCCGCCAGCACAGGCCGCACCTGCGTCGTTGTCGGTGCCGTTGTAGGCATAGCCCAATCCGCGCTGCACATCGCAGCCGACGTAGTCATCGTTGGCGCAACCGAGGTCCGCGTCAACCCATTGCCCGAAATAGGTGTTCGTGAGGGTCTGTGTGCCTTGGTTGATGACCACGTAGTTGTAGAAGGTCATGTTGTTCACCTCGTCGTTGGTGGCGAAGGCGAACGCTTGCGCACGGATCTCCATGCCGATCGGCTGGCCGCTGGTCTCGGTGTGGGCGTTGCCCTTGTCGTTGAAGATCCAGAAGATGTTCTCATCGCCGAACAATGGGATGGGATCCTCCCGGAAACGCGCTTTGCAGTCGATGGTCCCGTCAAGGTCATACCCGGGCGAATCGCCGTCGTCCGGATTGTAATCGCCGTCGCCGTCGAAATCGTTGAAGGGCGCCAGATAGATGTCCTGACCGCCGGCCACATCACCAATTGCCGGCCACTCGGCGAAGATCGCGGGGTAGTTATAGCCGGGGAACTCTACCTGCTCGTTGCAGTTCGGATCCTCAATGCAGTTGTGGTAAGCAACATGCGCGGCCACGTCGTCGCGTTTGGTCTTCCACGTTTTGTCATACGCGGTACAGACTTCCTGCGGTATGGATGCGGTGCCATCGTTCGTGAGCGGACCCGGCCAGAAGTCGTTACCGACCTGCCGGAACCTTACGGCGGCCAACTTCAGTTGATTGTCGGGCGACAAACCGCCCATCCAGAGGGAACCGGCGAACAGGGCGTGCGGCCCCGAGCGATCGTCCGTTTTGGGCACTTCGTAGGCCGGCCCCCCGGGGCTTGACCTGTCCTGCCACATGTTGCCGCCGGTCTCGATCAACGCACGTACGTTGTTCAGGTCGATCTCCGTGCGTGCGGTCGACGGGGAGCAGTTGTCGGCCTTGGCCGAACCCCTGCTGCCTGCATCGGCCCTGCGGCCGTTCTGGTTCTCACGAGCGCTCGCCCCAGTGCTGATCAACAGCAGGCCGAGAGCAGGGACAACAGTTCGTATGGTGATGCGGTTCATGTCCTTCTGTTCAGTCGGTTCAGAAATCGAAACGGAGGCCCAAACGAATGGTGCGCGGGGCACCGAAATTGCCCGGGTCGTTCACTTTCAGGGCATACAATTCACGGTAGCGGGCCGGGTCGATCTCTGCGTTGATCGCATCCTGGTATTCCGCCGCAGCCAAGTAACCATCGTCATCCGGGGATCCAGTGCCGCGCCAAACGTCCACCACGTTGCGGGTGTTGAGCACGTTGGTCACGAGCAGGTAGATGTTCAGGTTGGCGCTCTTCGCCTTGTCCTCGCCTTTGCCGAACTTCAACGGTAGGTCGCGGTCCAACTGAAGGTCCATATTGAACTGCCAAGGCAGGCGGCTGCCGTTGATACCCCCGTTCAAGCTGTGGCTACCGATTGCCTCGCCCTCGTTGATGATGCGGCTGCTGGCGCTGTACGGTGTTCCACTGCCCAGATTGGTCACCACGTTCACGCCCGTGGATTGCAGGATGGGTTTGCCGAACAGCATCGGACCATTGTAGTCCTTGCCGCGCCCGTAGCGGAAGTCGGCCGTGATCTGGAAGGCGTGGCGCTGGTCGAAGTTGAGCGGTGCGATGGTGCGCAGGTTGGGCTGGCCGCTATTGATCAGGCGAAGGCTGGTGTTCGGGTCGCTACCGGTTCCGTCGGCGAACTGAAGTGTGTAGCTGGCACGCATCCAGAGGTTGCCCGTGCGGCGCATGTCGTACGTGAGGCTGAAACCCTTTACCGTACCGAAGTCGATGTTGTCGAAGGTCTGGTAGCTGGTTGGCCAGGCCTGGGCCATGTTGCGCACTTGGATCATGTCGCGCAACTCGCGGTAGAACGCGGCGATCTTGAGCGAGCTGCTCTTTGTAAGCACCTGCTGGAAACCAAGCTCATAGTCGATGGTCTTGGTGGGCCGCAGGTTCGGGTTGTTCACCACGTTCTGCGTGGTCTGGATGTACGAATAGTTCATCAGGTCGAGCCGGCTTGCGCTTGTGGGGCGCTGCGTCAAAACGTCGTAGTGCGCGAAGAACACGGCCTCGTCGCTGATGGGGAAGCTGAAGGCCACGCGCGGCATGATGTTCACCACCGGCTCATAGTCCCTGAACGCATTCTGGTTCAGGCGGCTACCGTTCAATTGGTTGTCCTCGCCGCGCCCGATGAGGTAGGGCTGGATGCCGCTCGCTGATTGGAGGATGCTGGGGTCGGTAACCCGCTCTCCCAAGGCGTTGTACCAGTCATCGCCGTCCCGGTAGCCGACCACGTTCAGCGGTCCGGTATAGTCGTTCACGTACACCACGAAGTCATCGCCGATGTTGCTCGGACGGTTGTTCAGCTGTTGTTGGATGTTACCGTCACGAACAGCGTCACCGGCGGAGTAGGCGTTCTGCCAGAGATAGGGGTCTTTCAGTACGCTTTGGTTGGCGTCATAACGGTCCACACGCACACCAACGTTGAAGATGATGTCGTCGAACGAGAACTTGTCCATGATGTAGCCAGCGATGTAGATGGGCTGGAAGGGCGCCTGCAAACGCGTGTAGTTGCCATTTGCATCGCGGTCGTTGAAGAAATCGTCCAACGAAGGTCGACCGGTCAGCTTGTTGCCGGTGTGGTCATAACCGAAGTAGCTGTTCACCAGACCACCACTGGGCGTGAAGATGTTCTCACCACTGTTGATCAGTTCATCAGCACTGAACATGTCGATGGACAGGAGCGAAGGATCAACAGCATCGAGATTGATGAAGTCGGATCCGTTGGGGTCCAAACCGAGCACCTCACGCAACTGACGATCGAAGTAGGACTGGTTCTGCAGGTCGATCAGGCGTGGATGGTCCACCAAGGGGTACTGGCCGATGACATAGTTCGTATCAGCCAACGTGGCGTCGATCTCGCGGATGTGATCGTTCACGTAGTTGCGGGCAAGGCCCCAGAAACCCACTGGCGACAAGCGGTAGTCGCGCTGGGTGAGCTGCTCATACTCAATTCCAATGCTTACGGCATGTGAGCCGATATCAGCTGAGCCGGTGGCTGCAAGGCGCATCTGGTCGGTCTGGCGTTTGCGGTAATCGTTGGCCAGGGAGCCGATGTTGTTGAATAGGCCGTACACATTGTCCGGCCCCTGGCCGTTCAGCAGACCTTGTCCGCTCTGGATGGCATTGAAGTTCTGGTACGGGCCGTCCTCCTCAGCCGGGTTGAACGGGTTGTAGGGGGCCTGGTCGAACAGTTGGAAGTACTGATCGGTTATCGCCGCCACATCGGGGTTCAGGTCACTGGCCTCGAACGTCACCAAGGTGTCCACCCACCCGTTCTGCTCGAAGTAGGGCTTGTCCACCGTGGGCAGGTCGTAGCTGTTCATGCGGTAGGTCTCGAATTTGCCGAGGTACCCGTAGTCGAACAGTCGGTCTTGGTGCACAGGGTCTTCGTTCCTGCTGTCGAATCGCGAATAGTCGAACTGAACGCTGTAGAAGGCGTTCTTGATGCCGGATTTCTTGGCTGCAGCGCCCTCTTCACCCTCTTCCTTGGCGTTGAACCGTTGTGTGAACCGCACGAAGCCACGCCACGTGATATCACGCGAGCGGTTATTGTTCTCCGCGTTCAACAGGGTGTTGTTGCGGTTGTAGTCTTGTGCTTTTGCGTACTCGAACGACCCCCCGATGGTCAGGTTCACGGTGGGTGTGGTGGTGATATCGAGCTTGCCCGAAGCGAGATAGACCTTACGAGCAGCGTTCTGGCGGGTCCTCAAGTTCTCCAGATCGCTCGTGCCTACATAGTTGGAATTGTAGAACGCTGTAGGCCGGCCAGCAACGTCGCGCACGGTCAGTGGTTCGGCTATCAGTTGGTCCCTGACCTCGGGTTTGATCCGTGGATCGTTAACGTATTGGGGCGCATCGTCCACCACGTTGGTGTACTGGCCGCTCAGGAAGAAGCCCAGCAGGGGCTTCCCTTTATTGCCCAAGCTGTCTTTCTTGAAGAACAATGGGCCGCTCAAGCTGGCTTCCAACTGGTTGAAAGCGTAGGCGTCGAGGCCAACGATGTCGTTGATGTCCTCGCCGACCTTCCAGCCCGATGTCAAGTATTCAACGCCGCCGAAGAACGAACGGCTCGGCCCACGCGTTGTGATGTTGATCACACCGCCCGTAACGTCACCGTAGTTGGCGGGCACACCACCAGTGATCACTTGTACTTCCTCGATGGCGCTCTTGGGCAGGCCGGTTCCAGCACCAGCCGGCACCTTCACCCCGTCGATGTAGTAATAGGTGTTCTCCGTGCGCGCACCGCGGATACTTACGCCACCGCCAGTACCTGCCGTGCTGGCACCGGCCACGGTGGTGGCGATGCTGTTCGCCGTACGGCCCGGCATCTTGCTGATCTGGTCGCGGGTCACCGTTCCACCGCTGGCGCCTCCGTCCTTTTCGATGAGCGGCACCTGGTAGCGCACCACGCGCACCTCTTTCAGCTCCATCCCGCTCTCCATCTTGATGTCCAAGAAGGTGATCTTGTTACCGTTGATCACCACCCCGGTCTGCTTCACGGGCTGGTAACCCACATAGCTGAAGGTGACATCGTAGGTCCCCGGTTCGATCGGCTTGATGAGGTACACCCCATCGAAGTCGGTGGAGCCACCGGCCGCTTGGGTGCCCTTGTTCTCGATCAGCACGTTCACGAACGGCAACGGCTCGCCCGACTTGCCATCGGTGATCGTGCCCTTTAGACTTCCGGAGCCGACTTGAGCATAGCTGGCTGCCGTCGCGAGGCAAAGGGCGGCCAATGAGAGGAACCTTCTCACCATCAACTGAAGGATTTAGGACTGTTCAGGGTTGCAACGAGGGGCGGTAAAGATCGAAAAAGAACGCTTCCGGCCAAATGCGCTGAAACCCTTGATGGGCGCAGGTTTCCCGCGTTCGGGGCGTTTATGCCTCCCGGTCGTACAGTGCATTCGCCGTTCGTCATGGCCGATGTGATGGCGAAATATATCGGCCAGCATTCCATAACACGGGGAAATGGGCCCGCGATCATGGTTCCGGGCTATACACGTCCGGTCTAGTGCCGGCGTCCGAACAAGCGCACGAAGAAGGGGTCGCGGTGCATGTTGGTGCCATGCTTGCCGGCCCGCTTTGTGTGTTGCTTGATGCGTTTGCGCGTGGCCTTGTCCTGGATGCCCAAGTGCCGTTTCTGCTTCTCCTTTTCAGCCTTCTTGGCGGCCTTCTTCTCGTCCTTCTCCTTTCTGGCCTGCATCTTCTCGGCCTCCTTCTTCGAAATGCCCTCTTGCGCATACCCGGCAAGGGCTCCTCCGCCAAGCAGTGCAATTAGCACCAGGATCCGGGTGATGGCTCGTTTCATGGTCACAAGGTTAATGTCATGGCCCCGCTTACATACCTACTTTCGCTGGCGAACGTTCTACGCAGGCATGTTCATACGCCCTCAGCATTGGTTTTTCGGTTTGGCGGTGGTCCTTACCATCATTACCGCCTGCAAGAAGGAGGAGAGGGGCGGGGTGCCTTACACGCTGGTGGACATCCAGTTCAATGTGAACAACCCCGCCTATGTTGATATCCAAGTGCCGGGCGGTTGGGTGTACATCTCCGGTGGAAGTCGCGGTATCATTGTGTACCGCAAAAGCATGGACGAGTTCGTTGCACTGGACCGGCATTGTACCTACCAGCCCGAGAACGTCTGCCAAGTGCATGTGGACGATACGCAAGTGATGGCACGCGACACGGTTTGCTGTGGATCAGGCTTCCTGATCATCGACGGCAGCGTCACCCAAGGTCCAGCGGGCATTGCGTTGAAAAGCTATAACACCACCTTCAACGGCAGCATCTTGCGCATCTACAACTGACCCGCTGGGGGGAATTGAAAGGCCCTCGGGGGAACCGAAGGCCTTTCGCGTTGAAGGATCGAACGTTCAGTAACGGTATGCGTCGTTCTTGAAGGGGCCGTTCTTCGGCACACCGATGTACTGGGCTTGGGCCTCGGTGAGTTCCTCCAGTTCCACGCCGATCTTGGCGAGGTGCAGGCTAGCCACCATCTCGTCCAAGTGCTTGGGCAGCACATAGACCTTGTTCTCATAGTTCGCGTGGTTCTTCCACAGCTCCAACTGCGCCAGTGTCTGGTTGGTGAAGCTGTTGCTCATCACGAAGCTGGGGTGGCCCGTGGCGCAACCCAGGTTCACTAGGCGGCCTTCGGCCAGGATGAGGATGTCCTTGCCATCGATGGTGTACTTGTCCACCTGCGGCTTGATCTCCACCTTGGTGTTGCCGTAGGCCTTGTTCAACCAAGCCATGTCGATCTCGTTGTCGAAGTGGCCGATGTTGCAAACGATGGCCTTGTCTTTCATTTTCCGGAAGGCAGCCTCCGTAACGATGTTGAAGTTGCCCGTGGTGGTGATGATGATGTCCGCGCGATGCACGTTCGGCACCAGCTTCTTCACCTCGAAACCGTCCATGGCCGCCTGCAGCGCGCAGATGGGGTCGATCTCGGTGACGATCACGCGAGCGCCGGCACCACGCAGTGAAGCCGCAGTGCCCTTGCCCACGTCGCCGTAGCCGCAAACGATGGCGACCTTACCGGCCATCATGATGTCGGTAGCGCGGCGGATGGCGTCCACGGCGCTCTCCTTGCAGCCGTACTTGTTGTCGAACTTGCTCTTGGTAACGCTGTCGTTCACGTTGATGGCGGGCATCACCAGGGTGCCGTTCTTCTCGCGCTCCTTCAGGCGCAGCACGCCCGTGGTGGTCTCCTCGCTGAGGCCCTTGATACCGGCCACGAGCTCGGGGAACTTGTCGAACACCATGTTCGTGAGGTCACCACCGTCGTCCAGGATCATGTTCAGCGGCTTACCACCCTCGAAGGCGAAGATGGTCTGCTCAATGCACCAGTCGAACTCCTCGTTGTTCATGCCTTTCCAAGCGTAAACGGGAATGCCCGCTTGTGCGATGGCGGCGGCGGCGTGGTCCTGCGTGCTGAAGATGTTGCAGCTGCTCCAGCTCACTTCGGCGCCAAGCTCCTTCAGGGTCTCGATGAGCACTGCGGTCTGGATGGTCATGTGCAGGCAGCCAGCGATGCGGGCGCCTTTCAGCGGCTTCTCCTTGCCGTACTTCTCGCGCAGGGCCATGAGGCCTGGCATCTCGGCCTCGGCGAGTTCGATCTCTTTGCGGCCCCAATCGGCGAGGGCCATGTCCTTCACTTTGTACTTCAACTGTTCTGCGGTCTTGGTGCTCATTGTTCTGCTTGTTCCATCGCTAGACGCGAAGGGGCCGCGAAAGTAGCCTCTTACCGTGGACCAGCAGGCGGTGTGGTATGTTCGCGGGCATGGCGGGCGTGCTGCAGTTCCTCGACAGGTCGAAGGCCGAAGGGCGGAAGCTGCTGGCCGTGCTCATCGATCCGGACCAGGCAACGGACGCGCGCCAATTGGAACGCACCGTTCAGAACGCGTGCATGGCCAAGGCCGATCTGCTCTTCGTGGGTGGGAGCCTCATGGCCACAGATGGGTTCGATGCCTGCGTGCGGCGGGTGAAGGATCTGAGCGACCGGCCAGTGGTGCTTTTCCCAGGAAGTCCGGCGCAGCTGAGCGCACATGCCGACGCAGTGCTTTTCCTCAGCCTGATCAGCGGGCGTAATCCCGAGCTGCTTATCGGGCATCATGTTACAGCAGCGCCTCGGGTGAAAGCGCTTGGCATCGAAGCTATACCCACCGGCTACATGCTCGTGGACGGTGGCCGCATGACCACAGCGCATTACGTGAGCCAGACCTCGCCCATACCGCACGACAAGCCCAGCATCGCGGGCGCCACAGCCTTGGCCGGTTCGCTGCTCGGTTTGCGCGCCATGTACATGGACACAGGGAGCGGGGCCAAGCGCACCGTGAGCGAAGCCATGATCTCAGCCGTGCGCTCATCCGTTGATGTGCCGATCATTGTTGGTGGCGGTATCCGCGATGGCGCCACAGCACGCGCACTTTGCTTAGCGGGTGCGGATGTGGTCGTTGTCGGCACAGCGGTGGAAGAAGATCCCGAAGCCGTTTTCGCGCTGAGCGAGGCGGTGCACAGTTGACCCTGACATCATGGTGCGGCGCCTCCTTGCCGGATGTCTTGTGCTGAGCGGGATCACCAGCGGCTTTTCCCAGCCGGATTCGCTCTGGAAAGCCTGGAGCGACACTTCGCTGCCGGACAGCTTGCGCCTGCAAGCGATTCAAACGCTCGCATGGAAAGCCGTCTTCGAGCAGCCCGACAGCGGGATGAAGCTCGCGGACCTTCAACTGGCCTTCGCGCTAAAGGCAAAGGACGGTCGGGCGCGCTACGAAGCGTACACGACGCTGGCGGTGGGAAGTAGCATGAAGAGCGATAACCAGGCTTCGCTCGAATACCTGGAACAGTGCGTGGCCGTGGCGAAGGAGATCGGTGACCGCAAGCGGGAGGCGAACGCTTACCGCAACATGAGCAACGTGCACAAGAACACAGGCGACCTCCCACAGGCGTTGGCCATGTGCCAGAAGGCGCTCGTCATCAACGAGGAGCTCGGTAACAAAACGGGTTTGGCCGATACGTACAATACCATCGGCAACCTCTACACGGAGCAGGAGGAGAGCACCAAGGCGCTGGAGAACTACGAACGCAGCCGGGCGCTCTACGAGGAGATGCAAGACACGAAGGGCCGTGCACAAGCATTGCAGAACATCGGCGCAACGCACCTTGCCATGGGCGAGCGGCCCAAGGCCATTGAAGAGTTCCTGCAAAGCCTCGACCTGTACCGGACCATGGGCCGACGGCTGGAGAGCGGCATGGCCTTCAACAACCTCGGGCGTGCTTACACCGGGATGGAGCGCTATGCTGAGGCGCATGCGAGCCTCGATTCGGCACGGAGCATCTTCGGCACCATGGGCAACAAGCGCCTGCTGGCCCGCACCCACTACTACACCGGTGAGCTTTTGCGCGCGCAACAACTGCACCACGAAGCCGTGACGGCCTGCGAGGCCGGCCTTGCGCTGGCAAAGTCCTCCGACCTTCTGCAGCAGCAGAAGGAATGCAGTGAATGCTTGATGCTGGCCTACGAAGCGAGGGGCGACCTGGCCAACGCTTTCCGGGCGCAGAAGGTGTACATGACGGTAAGCGACTCGCTCGACCGCATGAACAACAACAAGGAGGTAATGCGTCTCGAACTACAGCACGCATTCCGCCAGCAGCAGACCGCGGACAGTTTGGAGCAGGCCCGTGCGCGTTACGAGCGCGACCTGGCATTCCAGCAAGAGCTTGCGGTCGAACGGGAACAACGCAACTGGATCCTTTTCTCCGGTATGGGCGTCCTGGTACTTGCCGGTGCGCTGTACGGTCGTCTTCGTTACATCCGCCGTTCGCGTGCTGCCATCCAACGCGAGAAGGACCGTAGCGACGATCTTCTGCACAACATCCTGCCGAAGGAAGTAGCCGCCGAGCTGAAGGACAAGGGCGCCGCGCAGGCGCGTGCATTCGACGAAGCCACGGTGCTGTTCACCGACTTCAAAGGATTCACGCAGCTATCGGAACAGCTTTCCGCAGCGGAGCTGGTGGCCGAGATCGATCACTGCT
Organism: Flavobacteriales bacterium; assembly: GCA_016699575.1. NCBI lineage: Bacteria > Pseudomonadati > Bacteroidota > Flavobacteriia > Flavobacteriales > Flavobacteriales bacterium. The sequence goes on from CP064979.1 coordinate 2,713,064, forward strand.
TCAAGGGCCTCGATGCCATCGTGGACCGCTATCGCATCGAAAAGATCAAGACGATCGGTGATGCCTACATGGCGGTGGCGGGTGTGCCTGATCCCACGCATGCGTCCGCGAAGGAAGCGGTGCTTGCAGCATTGGACATGCAGGCGTTCATCCAAGGGCGCTTTGCCGAGCGGAGCGCTAAAGGACTTCCGGCGTTCGAGATGCGTGTTGGCATCCATACGGGCCACGTGGTTGCCGGTATCGTGGGGTCGAAGAAGTGGCAGTACGACATCTGGGGCGATACCGTGAACACAGCGGCCCGGCTTGAAAGCAGCGGTGCGCCGGGCGAGGTGAACATCAGTGCGGCCACGTTCGAGCGGGTGAAGGACCTCCCGGGACTTCATTTCGAAGCGCGCGGTCGCGTGGGCGCCAAGAACAAAGGCGAACTGGAGATGTTCTTCGTGCGACGCGTTCCGGCCTAGGGGTGCAGCTCAGCGCACCACCATGCGCGCGTTCCTCGTGCCGAGCGGGGTGTGCAATTGCACCGCATAGACCCCATCGGAAATTGGTTGGCCGAAACGAACGTCCAGCGTTTGCTCACCCTCGCTGAGGTTCAGAATGCCGTCGTACACCAGTCGGCCCGACAGATCGAACACCAACAGGCGCGCTGTTCCTTGCTCATCGATCACGGCATCCACCGTGATGTTCACTCCCGCGCCATCGTTGGGGACCGGGAAGAGCGTCAAAGAAGCGTCGGCTTGTGCGTCTTCCGCTTCAACCGAGCGCACCATGGCTTGCACGCCGTTGCGCGTGCGCACACTGCATACAGGACCGTACGGGCACCACGTTGCACCATTGTCAAAGCTCGCCCTCACTTGCACGTCGTAGTAGCGGCCCGGCTTCAGCGGGTTGGTGGCCCATTTGGTGATCGGCAACGCGTTCGTGGGTTTGGCTATGGCACGCGCGTAGGTGCCGCGCGTGAAGAGCCATTGGTAACGGTTTGCACCGGGTACTTGGGTTGCGTGGAGCGTGCTGCCTCCGCTCAGCCAAATGTCCGCACCACAGCTGGTTTCGGGGGCGTCACTTGCGGTCAGTTGGGTCAGGGCACAGGCATCGATGCCGGTCTTCAGGCCTTCACGCGCTTGGCTCGTCAGATCTGCGCCATCGATCTCCACCAGCGTTGCGCCCAAGCTGCTCACGCGGGCATAGCCGGGGCTGCGCGAACCGGCGCTCATGCCATCGCCGCCGCTGTCCATCAGTTCGAAGGTGTAGCAATCCGAAGGCGACAGAACGAGCGTCGCCTGTTGCATCCCGTTCGGTTCCGTGTAAGGTCCGCCTTGCACCACCACGGCGCCGAGCTCATTGCGGATCATCCACGTGGTTTCGTCCGGGTTGTCGTCGGTCTTCACTTCCACGTTCACGCCATAGCTGCTGCCCGGTGCCGGTTCGGCTACCAGGGTCTTGCTCAGGATGTTCCCGTTGGCGTCCTCGTCCGCATTGCCGTTCACGCTGATGATGCGCAGCTCAATGACATCGCCCGGTGCTGCTGGAACTGGTGGGAACGACGGCGTACGCGACTCGCCCGTGGCCGCCGGAACACCAAGGATCCAGTTGAACGAGTTGTCCATCACGCCGTTCTTCCATGTTTCCACCACGCAAGTGCTCATGGTGGTAGTGCCCACGTTCTTGATCCGCGCTGCAGGACCCGCGCTTCCGGCGCAAGCGTGTTCAAGGCCGGTGTAGGCTTCGATGCGTGCGTCGTAGTTGGTCTGGGCAAAGGCTGCCGTGGTCAGCAGCGCAAGCGTGTAGGTGGGCAGGATCCGCATGGTCGTTCAGTTGGCTCTGCCAAAAGAAACGCTCCGCGCGATCAGCTGCAATGGAACCTTTGTTACCCCTGCTCAGAACCGCACCGTCACCCCGCCCAGCACGTTCAGCGGTGCCTGCGGGAAGAGCCCCACCATCTCTTGCCGACGACTTTCGGAGTAGTAGGAATACACCCAGCCGTTGCTCTCGTATTCCTCGCTGAAGAGGTTGCGCACGGTGAGGTTGATGTCGATGCCGTCCACCGGCCCGACGCCCGCAACGGTGATGTTGAGGCGGGCGTCGTTCACCAAGTAGGCATCCAGCGAACGTTCGACGCTGCCCGTGTTGTCGAGGAACTGCTGCCCCACGTATTTCGCGGCCCACGTCAGGTCCACGCGCCCGCCGCGTTGCGAGCGCCAGAGCGTGGCCGTGAGTTCGCCGCCCGCAATGGCGTTCGGTGAGAACGCGAGGTCCGTTTCCCCTTGCTCCACGCGCACCTGCCCGCCGTTGTCCCAGTCGTCCACGTATTCCGTGAAGTCGCGCACGCGGTTGCGGCTGAGGGTGGCGTTGGCGCTGAGCAAGAGACGTGGGTGCAGCCGTGCCGTGCACATCAGTTCGACCCCCGCGCGATAACTGCTGGTCACGTTGGTGCGCAAAGCGGCACCCACATCGTTCAGTTCACCGGTGAGGACGAGCTGATCCTTGTAGTTCATGTAGTAGCCGTTGATGCCGACCGTAAGGCGGGTGCTGCGCAATTCGTAACCGGCTTCGATATCCTGCATCTGTTCCGGTCGCGGGCGGCTTTGCGGACTGGTCTCGGTAAGGTCGTCGCGGTTAGGCTCGCGGTTCGCCACGGCGAATGAGGCGTACAACCGGTCGTTCTTGCGCACGCGAACGTTCACTCCGGCCTTGGGATTGAAGAAGGTGAAGGCCGCCTGCTGCGTCACGTTGCGCAGCTCGTTGTCGTAACCCAAGAAGTCGTGGTTCACGCTGCGCACCTGTGCATCAGCATGCAGATCGATGCGCGGATGAAGGGTCCACGTCGCTTTCAGGAAGGCGTTCATGTCGGTCTTCACGGCATCGTTGAAGTAGTAACGGTCGCGGATGCCGCCTTCACCGGCATAGCGCGCCCAGATCACCTCGCCGAAGTGATCGCCTTCGTACTTGCTGTAGCTGCCGCCGAGCACCAAGCGCAGGTTGTCCATGCGCTGTTCGTAGCTCGCGTTCAACCCGGTGATGACATTGTCGAGCCAACGCCTTCGGATGATGTCGCTCGTTGTGATGGTGTCGCCGCCCGCGATCACCGGGGCGATGCCGTAGTTGGCCAGGTCATCGTCTTCCCTGAACTGCTCGTAGAAGCCTTTGCCCAAAGTCCGGAACAAGGTGATGTTGAGCGCGCCCTTCGCGCCCACCTCTTGATCGAACAACAACTGGTAATAGGTCTGCCGGTAGTCGTCCACCTCGTTGTCGTAAGTGTAGGGATTGAACGTGCGGTTGGTGTCGATCACCTCTCGTGGCACGCCGCCCCATGCCTGGTAGGTCACTTCCTTTCCGCTGAAGGTGATGAACCGCAAGGACCGTGACTTGCCGAGCCAAGCGCCTTGCAGGAAATAGCTGTTCAGGTCTGCGGAAGCGCGGTCGATGTAGCCGTCGCTGTGCATCGTGCTCAGGCGTCCATCAAGACTGAGGCCTTTGTGCACGCCAGTGCCGAAACGGGCTGCATACCGTTGCGTGTTGAACGATCCGCCGCTGACGCTCACCGCGCCGAACGCACTGTCGCTCACCGTTGTGGTCCGCACGTTCACGCTGGCACCAAAAGCACCTGGGCCGTTCGTGCTGCTGCCCACGCCGCGCTGCACCTCGATGTCCTGGGTGCTGGTCGCCAGATCGGGCATGTCCACCCAGTACATGCCTTGGCTCTCGGCGTCGTTGATGGGCACACCGTTCACCGTGACGTTGATGCGCGTGGCATCGCTGCCACGGATGCGTAGGCCGGTGTAGCCGAAGCCAGTGCCCGCATCGGTGGTGGTGACCACACTGGGCAAATGATCCAGCAGCAAAGGCATGTCCACGCCCGTGTTGGTCCTTTGAAGTCGTTCCGCATCCACCGTGTTCTTCACGAAGGGTGTGCGATCGCCAGCGCGCAACGCACGCACCTCGGCTTGCGGGAGCAAATAGGAGAGCGGGCGCAGCGAGAAGTTCACCGTTGCATTTCCTGTTGACCCCACCACGACCGTCGTGTCCACTGGAACGAAACCGAAGTAGGACGCGCTCATCGCAACCCTGCCCTGCTTCAGCACGCCGCTTGTGAACGCCCCATCGCGGTTGGTGAGCAGCACAGTGCCGTCGATGCTGACCAACGCACCTTCAAGCGCTTCGCCCTCGCCGCTTTTGATCGTGCCTGTGATCCTCGTTTGTGCCCCTGCGAGAACTGGCACGGCCAAGGCCATCGCCAACACAACTGACTTCCGCATGTGTACTTCCGTTTTCCTCCTTCCGCCGCACGCAGGGGCCGCGCGCGCCGGTGATCGTGTTCCGATCCCGTGTCCCTTGGCGGCATTACCCGCCCAGGTTCAATGGGTATGATCTCAGCCCCGACGGATCGGGACACCCCAGTGTGAAACCGGGGCGAAGGTAATCGCGATGATGAGGTGCGCCACCGGATCACGAAGACGCGAAGAAGGCCAAGGCCGTGCTTAGCCAATTTTCTTGCACTGCCTAACGTCCACGATCATACTGTAGATCGACGCGGCATCTTGCACAACATCGAACGCGGGCGGGCCTGCGTTGTTCCGGCCAAAACCTATGCGGGAAAAGGGCATTGCTGGCGCAGGTCCCAACAGCACCGTCCCCCATCCTCCATGCTGTGTTTCAACCGAGACGTTCGTAACGGAATGAAGATCCACTGAACGATCGATGCGCCTTGGTGCCGTGGCGGTGATGATCGCGCGCTGATCGGTCAGCGTATACCAAGTATGGCGGCGCTGATAGCTCTCAACAAGAAAGCGCCCGAATACGAAGTACATGCCGATACCGACGAAAGCGAGCCCGAAGATCTTCATGATGAACGGGGCGCTTGTGGCGATCACCGAGACGGTCCAGAAGACTGCGAACCCGCACCATAGTAGGCTGAACGGGATCAAGAAGAGGTCGTGGGTCCGTACGCGAAGCCCTTGCTTCGGTTGACCCTGCCACAGGATACGCTCCTCTGCGTTCAATGCTATGACAGGTGGGATTCTCATTGTTCCAAGCCAGGTCTGGCGATCAATCCACTACGGAGATGTTGGCACCGATGGCGTTCAAGCGGCCTTCGATGTTCTGGTACCCGCGGCGGATCTGTTCGATGTTGTCGATGGTGCTGGTGCCATCGGCGCTCATCGCGGCAATGAGCAGCGATACGCCCGCGCGGATGTCAGGACTCGTCATGCGGATAGCGCGCAAGGGTTTCTCGAAATCCTTGCCGATCACCAGTGCGCGGTGTGGATCGCACAATGTGATCTGCGCTCCCATTTCAATGAGCTTGTCCGTGAAGAACAGGCGGCTCTCGAACATCTTCTGATGGATGAGCACATGGCCGCTCGCTTGTGTGGCCGTAACCAGCACGATGCTGAGCAGGTCCGGGGTGAAGCCCGGCCAGGGATGGTCGCTCACCACGCGGTTGCTGCCGTCGAGGAAAGGCTCGATGGTGTAGTGCTCTTGCGCAGGAACGTGGATGTCGTCGCCACGGCGTTCCACGGCAATGCCCAATTTGCGGAACACGTCCGGGATCACGCCGAGATGCTCGTAGCCGGTGTCCTTGATGGTGATCTCGCTGCGCGTCATGGCGGCCAGGCCGATGAAGGAGCCGATCTCGATCATGTCCGGTAGCATGCGGTGCTCGGTGCCGCTGAGTTCCTTCACGCCATCGATGTGCAGGAGGTTGCTACCGATGCCGCCGATCTTGGCACCCATGCGCACCAGCATGTTGCACAACTGCTGTAAGTACGGCTCGCACGCCGCGTTGAAGATGGTGGTGCGTCCTTCCGCCATCACGGCAGCCATCACGATGTTCGCTGTGCCGGTCACGCTGGCTTCGTCGAGGAGCATGTAGCAGCCGGTCAACTTCTTGGTTTCGGCGCGATAGAACCCATCTGTCTCGTCGTACTTGATGCTGGCACCCAATCGCTCGAAACCCGTGAAGTGCGTGTCCATGCGGCGGCGGCCGATCTTGTCGCCACCCGGACTGGGGATGTAACCACGACCGAAGCGCGCAAGCATAGGTCCGGCCACCATCACGCTGCCGCGCAAGCTGCCGCCCATGCGTTTGTACTCGGGGTCGAGGAAGAACTCCGGGTTCACGCTCTTGGCTTGGAAGCGGAAGGAACCTTCGCCGAGCTTCTCCACGCTCACGCCCATGGCTTTCAGCAGGTCGATGAGCTTGTTCACGTCCACGATGTCCGGCACGTTGTGGATCACCATCGGCTCGGACGTGAGCAACACGGCGCAGAGGATCTGCAGTGCCTCGTTCTTGGCGCCTTGCGGAACGAGTTCTCCCTTCAGCCTGCGGCCGCCTTCGATCTTGAAGCTCTTCATGGTTGCGAAGCAACAACGCCGTTGGAGCGCCATTCCGTCTTGAGAGCGCTACCTACTAACAGACGCCACCGCAAAACGCGCCGGAGATGCTCACGCGACCGCCTTGCCTTGACGGTTGGGGCTTGAGACTTGGGTCTTGAAGTTTACCTAGTAACGGTTCTTCCGCTTGTTCCGGTAGCGCTTCTTGCCACCACCGCCGCGCCGCTGCGGCTGCTCCACGTTGCGTGGGCCGCTTTGTTGCATTCGGGCAATGTCCTGTGCGCTCACCAGCTGCGCTTCAGGTGCCAGGCGCAGCTTGCCTCCGCTCAGTTCGTGCAGGTCCTTGATGATGGTGCCGTCGCCGATGCTGTCGCGGTTCCACACCACGAACTGCTTCTTCATCACGTTGGCGATGAGCTGTGTGAAGTAGTCCTTGGCCGCACCGGCTTCCATGGCCGTGCACTTCTCGATGAAGCGCTCCACCATCTTGCCGTAGTGGCCGTACTTCACGCTGGTCTTCGGGTAAGGCACGGGAGCAGGCTTGCTCTCCAGGCTCTCGGGCGTGGGCTTCGGGAAGGGGCCGTCCACATCGAGCAGGAAGTTGCTCATGATGTAGAGGTGGTCCCACAGCGTGCGGTCGCCGTCCTCGCCGTTGCGCAGTTGCGGGTTCAGCCTGCCGATCACATGGATGATGGCGTGCGCAAGGCGCGTGCGTTCGGCGCGGTCCTCCACGGTGAGGCAATGCTCCACCATGCGCTGCACGTGGCGGCCGTATTCAGGGATGAGGAGTTGTGGGCGCTGCGTGTTGTAGTCGAACGGCAGCAGTTGTTCAGTGGGCTTCGGCGGCATGGTAAGAAGTGCGAGGAAGTGCTGGCATCGGCCTGCACGCACCGCACCGGGCGGCGTTCATCGGCGCCCAAATGTAGGCTGTGAACGCGGCCGACAGCACTAGGACAAGTCAGGGGCGAATGGCACTTTCGCTGCGACCATCGTCCCCATGCGTTGCCCGCTCCTGTTCCCGCCCCTAGTGCTCGCCTCCATCGCCACGGCCCAACAGCCCGGCCACTGGTGGTGGTTCTATTCCGATTCGCTGCAGCAATACCACTACGAAACCGGCGACGAGTTCAACGGCCGCGCGCTGGACCGCAAGTTCTGGATGACCAGCGGTGAGGGACGGCGGAACCACCACGGCAAGCACATGCTGGAGTACAACTCCGATGGCAAGAACGCCTTGCTCGGTGATGGCACGCTACGGATCCAGCTGCGCAGGGAGGAGGTGACGGCGCGCGGAGTGGAGTACGAAGCCGACACGGCCCGACTGGGCGATGGCGGCCCCAACCTGCGCACTTGGAACTACACAAGCACGCTGCTGGTCAGCAATCAGCATTTCCAGTACGGTGTGTTCGAGGCACGGATCAAACTGCCCACTGGCAAGGGGGCGTGGCCGTCGTTCTGGCTGTACGGCGGCAATCCGAACGAAGAGATCGATATCCTGGAAGGCAAGGGCGAGCGCCTCGACCAGTTCCATGTGGACGTTCATTGCCCGGGCGATGCTTGCGATAACTACCGGAACCCCATCGGTGCGTTCGGGCGTTGGCTCGGCATTAATTGGAAGGGTTTCGGGCATTGGAAAACGGCCAATGGGGATCTCACGGCGGCGTTCAACGACTACGTGGGAGAGTGGACGCCGGGTGCGCTCCGCTTCTACCTCAACGGCGAACAGTGCGCTGAATGGAACGGTGGATTGCACGTGCCGGAACGTTTGATCCTGCAGAACGCCTTGGCCAACACATGTAAGGGCTGCCCGTTCGGCCCGGGACCCGACGACACGACCACCTTCGGCGAAATGGTGGTGGACCACGTGCGCGTCTGGAAGCTGATGCACCCCGGCGATCCTGCGCTCACCATCATCAGTGGCGATGGTGTGCCCCGCGACCTCACTGTCGAAGTGAGCATGCGCTATGCAGAAGCTCCAGCGACACTGGAACCGAAGGGCGGCAAGCGGGGCAAGGTTCGCGATGTGTTCAGGGTGAAGACGCTGCACGACGGCGCCAAGCGCATCGTCATACTTGAAGTGACGGGTGAGATCCCCAAGGAAGCCTACATCGATCTCCAAGATCCTGAAGGTGCAACGCTGTTGAAGCGCCGAACCTTGCAACGCGGCATCTACACGTTCACGTTCGCTCCGGGCGCGGGCAACATCGTTGATGTGCTCGTCGGTGATCGCGAACGCTCCGCGGTCGAGCGGGTGGTGCTCAACTAATGCAACCCATCGGCTGGTCGTCAGAACAAATGCTTGGCCGCGCCGAGGAGCAGCTCCTCATCGAACGGTTTGGCCATCAGCTGCAAGCCGATCGGCAGTCCATTGCTGTGCGTTGCCGTAGGCAGGCTGATCGCCGGTGTGCCCGCTAAGTTCGCCTGCACGGTGAAGATGTCCTGCAGGTACATGGCAATGGGATCATTGCTCAGGGCACCTTGGTCGAACGCGGTGATCGGTGTGGTGGGCATCAGCACCAGATCAACGTCGCTGAAGAGGCGCAGCGTGTTGTCGCGTATGAGCCGGCGCACGCGCATGGCCTTGGCGTAGTAGGCATCGTAGTAGCCCGCGCTCAGCACGAAAGTGCCCAGCAGGATGCGGCGTTTCACTTCAGGACCGAAGCCTTCGGTGCGACTGAGCTTGTAGGTCTCGTCCACACCAACAGCTTGCTTGCTGCGGTGGCCGTAGCGGATGCCGTCGAAGCGCGCCAGGTTGCTGCTCGCCTCGGCCGTGGCAAGGATGTAGTAGGCTGGTACCAGATGGTCGAGCATCGGCAGTTCGGCGGGCACGAGCGTGTGGCCATCGGCCTTCAAGCGGTCGATGGTCTCCTGCAGGTGCTTCACCACTTCCGGGTCCATGCCGGCCCGTTCCAGACCTTCACGGTAGTAGGCGATGCGCAGTTTGCCGGGATGCTTCAACCCAAGCGCGTTGTGGGGCTTGCGCGATGATGTACTGTCGCGCTCGTCGGCCCCGGCGATGGCGCTGTAGATCGCAGCAGCGTCGTCCACCGTGTGCGCGAACGGACCGATCTGGTCGAACGACGAGGCGAAAGCGATGAGGCCGTAGCGGCTCACACGGCCGTAGGTCGGCTTGAAGCCGACCGTGCCCGTGAAGGCGGCAGGTTGACGGATGCTACCTCCCGTGTCGCTGCCGAGTGCCACGTGGCAGATACCCGAAGCCACGCTCACGGCCGCGCCGCCACTGCTTCCGCCGGGCACCTTCTTCGTGTCAAGCGGGTGGTTCACGTTACCGTAGGCGCTGTTCTCGTTGCTGCTGCCCATGGCGAACTCGTCGCAGTTCGTACGGCCTATCACCACGGCATCGGCTGCCAGCAGGCGCTCAACCACCGTGGCGCTGTACGGGCTTACGAAGCCTTCGAGGATCTTCGATGATGCACCGGCCTTGTGGCCCTTGTAGCAGATGTTGTCCTTCAGGCTCACCGTCATGCCCGCCAATGGACCAGCGTTGCCGGCCTTGCGCTTGGCGTCCACTTCAGCGGCTTTGCGCAGTGCGCTTTCGGGGAAGAGTTCGCGGAAGGCGTTGAGGCCGGACTTCGCTGATGCTGCATCGAGCGATGCTTGCACGATGTCGTGGACGGAAACACCGGAGGCGATGGCCTCGCGGGCCTCGGCATGGGTGCGCGGATGAACGATGCTCATTGGGAATGGCGCCGACGGTGCGGTAGGGCGCGGTGGAAGCTCCTGCTGCCGTTCTACTTCACTTCTTCCTTGCCGCCGTCCTCGCCCTTGCTGGCATCCTTGAAGTCCTTGATGCCTTTGCCCAAGCCCTTCATCAGATCGGGTATGCGCTTGGCGCCGAAGAGGATGATGATGATCAGCGCAATGACGAGGATCTCCTTGAAACCGATACCGCCCATGGTGGTGTGCTTCGGGGCGAATGTTGACCGCCGTTCAGCGCGGCGAAGGTAGGCCGATCGGCGGCGGCATTTTCCCGCGACTTTCTCAGCGGAACAGCCAAGGAGCCGGATCCACCTTCACGAGGCCTTCGGGTGTGATCTTCCAGATCTCGATGTGCGCCACGCTCCGGCCGTCCTCCGTCAGCACGACACCCACATTGTCCTTTGTTTCCAGCTTCTGGCCCTTGGTCACGTTGGTGTCCCGAAGGTTGCTGTACACCGTGCGGTAGGCGCCATGGTTGAGCACCACGGCCTTGCCTGCGCCGGGGATGACGATGATGCTGCTGACCTCGCCCTTGAAAATGGCCCGCACCGTACTGCCCTTCTCGGTGCACACATCGATGCCGTTGTTCTCGATCACAATGCCTTTCAGGACCGGATGTGGTTGCTTTCCGAAGCCACTGCAGATGACGCCCTTCTCCACCGGCCACGGCAGTTTGCCGCGGTTCTTCTCGAAGTCGGCACCGAGCAGTTTGGCTTCCGGGGTCAGGGTATATGTGGTCTTCGTTGTTCCGGTGCTCGAGCCCTTGCCTTTGTCCTTGGTCGCACCGCTGCTCTTCGCCAGCTCTTCCTCGATGATCCTCTTGATCTTGCTGGCCAGTTCCAGACGCTGCTTCTCCTGCTTGCGCATCTGGTCCTTCAAGCGGCCCTCCTCTTTCTTCAACCCGGCCAGCGCGCTTTGCTGCTCGCTTTTGTCGGCGGTGAGCTTCTTCTTTTCGGCCAGCTCGGCGCCTAGCAGATCGGCCTTCTTCTGTTTCTGTCCTTTGAGCGCATCCACTTTGGTGGCCAGCGAGGCCTGGGTGGCGGTGATGAGCTTGGCTTGGTTGGCGCGTTGTTCGGCCATCAGGTTCAGATAACGGCTACGGCGGAAGGCCTGCGCGAAGTTTTCCGCAGCGAACAAGTAGCTGAGCCGGTCCATGGCGTTGCGGTTGCGGTAGGCGAAGAGCACCATGCGCGAGTAGTCCTCTTTCAACTGCACCATGTCGCGTTCCAATGATCGGATCACCGCTTCATCGTCGCGGATCTGTTCTTCCACCTTGCTCAGTTCGCCGTTCATGGTGGCGATGAGTTCATTGCGTTGGCCTATCTGCGCTTCAAGCAGTTGCAGTTGTTCCTGTGTGAGGCGTTGCTCTTTTCTGGCTTGGTCGATCAGCGATGTGGTGGTCTTGATCTGCTTGTCCAGCGCGTCGCGCTTTTTCTCCAGGTCTTTCTTGCTCTGGGCCGTGGAGGCCAATGGCAGAAGCAGGAGCAGGAGGATGGGGATCGCACGAACGCTGCTTCGGAGCGTCATCGCGAGCGAGGCTTTGCGAGCGAAGCGATCCAGCGGTGAGGGCTCGGCGTAGGCTGGATCGCTTCGGCCCGGACTGCTTCGTCGCAAAGCCTTCTCGCAGTGACGGGCCTCGCGATGACGAGGGCCCACAGGATCAGCGGAGAACTCACTCCATCGGAACGAACTTCTCGGGGATGCTGAAACTGATGTTGGGCGGGTCGCCAAGGCGGATCTTGCTGAGGGCAAGTGTACCGCGCACCCTGCGGCCCGGTTCGGCCAGGGAGAGTTCGATCTGAACAGGCAGGTGGTGACCATCGGGGCTCCGCTCCAGATAACGCACGTCGGCCTGCTGGTCGCGTGCGAGGTCGGTCACTTGTACGCGTGTCACGAAGAAGCTGTCCGGATCGAGCCAGTACCGGAAAACGATGGCACCTTTCTCATCGGCCTTTTCCAGTGTTCGTTCCATGCGGCGCTCGCTGATGTCGCGGTCGCGCCGGGCTGTGGAGTCCGGTGTTTCCGTGATGTCCTCCGCTGCACGGCGGAAGCGGCGCTTTTCCTTGCTGGTGAGCACGTACTGCCCGTCCTCGCGGTCGGACTTGTACTTCTCTTTCGGGTCGAAGCCGATGGGGATGCCGAGCAGGGCTTGCTGGAGCAGTTGCAGGTCGGGCTGCAGGCCGAACCGCGCTTTCGCCTGTGCGCTGTTGCCGACGAAGTACGTGTCGTGCAAGCGGTCCAGCATTTTCACGCTGTCCTTGGTGAGCACCACGCGGGCGGCTTCGATCCCCAGCACAGCCGTGATGGATGTCCAAAGTGCGCTGTCGGTCACCGAGCGCACTTGGGCGTTGAAGCTCTGGTCGCTGGAGTCCGTTGCGATCGTCACGTCCGCTTTCGCGCTGTACCACCTTACGTCCGGCCGGTTCGCCACCACCTTTTCCACGAGCTTGTCGGCGCCGCGCGGCGGGAGCTCGCGGTTCACGATGCGGATGGGCGTCTTGCAGGCCGCAACGAGCAGGAGCAGTATGATCGGCAGTGTCCGGCGCACGCCCGAAGTTATTCCGGCAAACGTCCTTCGCTCACTTTGCGACCTAGTTCATCGCTGGCGCCGGTCAATCCTTGCGCCTTCTTCCATTGGTCCAACGCGGCCATGGGCTCGCCGAGCTTGAAGAGAATGTCTCCGTAGTGCTCCACCACGGTGCCGTCGGCCGCGCCGCCATTGGCCAGCGCCTTCTCGATCCACACCTTGGCATCGGCGTAGCGCTTCATCTGGAAGAGGATCCACGCGTAGGTGTCCTCGTAGCTGGCCTGGCCGGGTTGCAGCTCGTTGCTGCGCTTGCTCATGCGCTCCGCCTTTTCCAAGTTCTCGTTGCGGACGCTCAGGTAGTAGGCCCAGTTGTTCAGCGCGTTCGCGTTGTCGGGCTCCAACTTCAGTGCTTGCTCGAAGGCTTCGTCGCTCTGGGGATAACGCTTGGCATCGTTATGTGCTTCACCGATGGTGCTCCAGAACTGCGCCAGCGTGGTGTTATCGTCCACCACCAGATCACGGCCGGTGATGAGCGTCTCCACGGCTTCGTCGCTGCGCTTCAGGTTGTTCAGGGCCAGCCCGTCGATCAGGTAGAACCAAGGCACCGTCGGGAAGAGTTCGATGGCTTTGGCGGCGTCGTCGTGCGTGCCGGGGTAGTCGCGCAGTTGGAAGTCGAGCTGCACCAGTTGCTGCCAGATGGGGAATTTGTCGTGCTCGTGCTTCACGGCCTCGCGGAACTGGTCACGGGCATCGCCCAGCCGGCCATCGCGGAGGTAGAAGTCGCCGCGGATGGTGTTGGGCTTGCCGCTTTCGGGGTGCGTGCGCTGCAGTACGTCTATAAGGTCGTAGGCTTTCTTGAGCATGGCATCCTGCTCGGGGTTGCCGCTGCCCATGGCTCGCGTGTTCTCGTAAAAGCCGAGCAGCACGCCCATCTTCGGATCGATCTCCAGGTCCGCATCGCCGAACACGAGGGCAAGCTGTTCGTAAGCCTTCTCGAATTCGTTGGCAGCGGTGTAGTGCTCGGCCAAGGCCAGGCGGGCCATACTGTTGCTGGGGTCCAGCTCCAACACTTTGTTGTAGTGCACCAATGCACCGGCATTGTCGCCGGTCTGCTCCAACAGTTCCCCGAGCATGCCATGGTACTGCGCGTTCTGTGGGTCCTTGGCGATCTGCTTTTCCAACAAGGCCTTGGCCTCGGCAGTGCGACCGCTTTGCGCCAGCATGCCGTATTCCTCCATCACCAGTTCCTCGCTCGCACCGATGCGCTTCTCCAGATCACGGAAGACCTGTTGCGCTTCTTCCACCTTGCCCAAGTAGGCGAGGGTGTGCGCCAGGTCCATCCATGTCTCGTGGTTCTCGGGCCACTTCTGCGTGATGGTGCGGTACACCTTGGCAGCTTCGGCCGGTTGGTTGGTCTGTTGGTAGAGGTCGGCCAGCAGGAACTGGTACCACCGGTTCTCCTTGTCCAAGGTGGCGGCCTTCTTCGCCAGGTCAAGGGCACGGTCAGGTTGCTGCGCGGCGTGGTAGAGCTTGCTCAGCTCGAACATGGCCGCATGGTTCTGCGGGTCTTTGCGCAGGCACTCCTCGAACAGCTTGGCGGCGCTGGGCAGGTCGCCGATGAGGCGCGCCCGCGTGGCGGCCATGAAGACCTTGGTCACCTCTTCGTTGGCGGTGCCGGCGCTGGCGTTGTCAGCCACTTCCGTCGGGTGGTCGCCTTTCACCACCGCGGTGCTCTTGGTGCCGCCACAAGCGACCAGCAGGGCAAGGCCCAGGAACAAGAGCACGTTCTTCATGGGTACAAAGATCAGCCGATCGTGCTGTCGTCGCCGATGCTGAGCTCCATGGCGCGACCGGTCACCTTGGCCCGCGCGCCGATGATGCTCTTGGCGATGACGGCATCGGTGATGACAGCGCTTTCACCCACCTGCGTATTGCGCAGCACGCTGCCAACAACTGTTACGCCCTTGCCCAGCGATACGTCAGGCCCGATGATGCAGTCCGTGAGCACGGCGCCGTCAGCGATGGAGCAGGGCGCGATGATCATGGCGTTCTTCAGCGTGATGTTCTTGCTAACGAGCGACGGGTCGTCCTTCAGGAAGCCAAGCACCTTGGCATTAGTGTCCAAGGTGGCGTCCTTGTTGCCGCAGTCCATCCACACGTCAACGCTGCCGCTCTTGAAGCGCGCACCCTTGCGCTTCATGTTCTCCATGGCGTTGGTCAGCTGGTATTCGCCCTTCTCCTTGATGTCGTTGTCCAGCAGGTACTGCATCTCCTTGCGCAGGTACTCGCCGTCGGCGAAGTAGTAGATGCCGATGATGGCCAGGTCGCTCACGAAGGTCTGTGGCTTCTCCACGAACTCGGTGATGATGCCGTTGGCGTCGAGCTTCACCACGCCGAAGGGTTTCGGGTCTTCCACCTTGTTCACCCAGATGACACCATCGCAATCCTTGTCGAGCTTCAGCTTGGCGCGGAAGAGCGTGTCGGCGAAGGCCACGATGATGCGGCCGTTGAGCGCGGGCTCGGCGCACAGAATGGCGTGCGCGGTGCCGAGCGCTTCTTTCTGGTAGTGGATGCTGCCCTTGCTGCCGATGGCCTTGGCGATGGCCAGCAGTTCGTCCTCCACCTTCTTCCCGAACGATGGATGGATGATGTAGGCCACTTCTTCAATGGGCTCTCCGGCCACGGCGGCCAGGTCTTCCACAAGGCGCTGGACGATGGGCTTGCCGGCGATGGGCAGCAGTGGTTTGGCGGTGGTGTGCGTGTGCGGGCGCATGCGCTTGCCCATGCCCGCCATCGGAACGATGATCTTCATGTTCTCAATTTCAAACCGCAAAGACGCAAAGAGCGCAACGACCCTCCATTGCTGGGACTTTCCGGGCGCGCTTTGCGTCTTTGCGGTTCATTCTTCGGCCGCGAAGGTGCCTATTTCCGACCAGTGTGCCCGAAGCCGCCCGCGCCACGTTCTGACGTGCTCAGGTCAACAACTTCCTCAAAGGCCACCTGCTCGTAGCGGGCCACCACCAGCTGGGCAATGCGCTCGCCGTCCTTCACCTCGAAGGGGGCCGCACCGTGGTTGATGAGCAGCACGCCCACCTCGCCGCGGTAGTCGGCGTCGATGGTGCCCGGCGCATTGAGCACCGTAACGCCATGCTTGAAGGCCAAGCCGCTCCGGGGGCGCACCTGTGCTTCGGTCCCGGCCGGCAATTCAAGGTAGAGCCCGGTGGGGATCAGTGCGCGCTCGCCCGGTGCCAGGGTGATGGTGGCCTCCAGGTTGGCGCGCACGTCAACACCAGCGCTCTGTGGTGTGGCGTAATCGGGAAGCGGGTGCTTACTCTTGTTGACAAGGCGCACAGCAGTGCGTTGGGCTGTAGTGGTCATGATTTGGAAACAGGGCAAAGGAACATTCGCGGGGCTCATGGGAGCGCTGCTTCTGTTCTTGCTCCCCTCCTGCACTAAAGACTATCCCACCGACATCCCCGATTGGGTCGAAGACCGCATCCGCAAGTGCAAGCAGCCCTTCACCGATTGCCGCGGCTTGAAGGTGTTGGAGTATAGCGGGCTTGGCCAGCGCTGGTTCTACTTCAGGGAGGCCAGCGGCAACGATGAGCTGTTCACCGAGGGGGCAAGCTCGGTTTGTTCAGGTAACGACCTGTTCGTGTGGGAGGCCCAGTGCACGGTCGTTCCGCTCGATTCCCTGCATCCGGTGCGGACCATTTGGGTTGAGGATTGACCGAACCAGGACACGGACCTTGTTGAACAAAACAAAGTTGTTGGTTGGACGGATCAATGCTGTGACTACCTTCGGACTGCCCAAGAACCAGAACCATGAAGAAGTTCAACTTGTCCTGTCTCAGCGGGATCCTTTCCACGACGGCCGGTGTGCTGTTCACCACTGGAGCCTTTTCACAGGAGATCGCCAAGACCGGGTCAATGGCCGTGCCGATGCCGCTGAACCTGGAGCACGCGGGCGACGCGATCCACAACTACTCCCTCGGCGCCGGTCTGCGCTATACGTTCAAGAGCGAAGGCAACTTCACAGTGGCCTTCGGTGCGCTGCACGAGTGGCGCAATACGCGCTTGGATTACGGCCCGGTCAATGGCCGGAACTTGTACGCCGACCTGAGCCGACGCGCCTTCCAGTTCCAAGTGCTGGGCATCTACAAGCTCGGTGAATGCAAGAGCACCTGCGGTGGTGAGTTCAGCGCACTGCTCGGTGCCGATATGTCGCTTCCGTACAGCAAGGATGCACAGTACACTGCCAGCTCCGCGAACGAAACCTCCCACATGGTGCGCATCGACAACCGCACCGGTTACGGTTTGCGCGCCGGTCTGATGATGAAGAAATCGATGTGTGCGCACCTGGGCTTCTTCATCTCGCCTGAGATCGGTTACCGCCTGGTGCTCGACCACCCGGACTACGCCACGCTGCTCGACCTGCCCGCGCAGGACAGCAACCTGAGCGACCGCGTATCAATGGGCATGCAGATGGGCATCTACCTGAAACTCGACAAGAGCATGTGCCCGATGAAGAAGGGGTAAGCTGAAAGAACGCGAACAGAGCGGGCCATCGAGAAGTCGATGGCCCGCTTTGCTTTTCAAGATGCCATAGCTTACACCACCTTCAACTTCGCGAACCGCAACAGCAACTGCTTCTGTCCCGCGCTCGGGAAGAAGATGGTCGCCTTGAGGTCGGGGTGGCGGCCTTCGATGCTGAGCACTTTGCCTTTGCCGAACCGTTCGTGCTCCACTTGTGCGCCCACTTCCAATCCGTCCACGGTGGTGAAACCTTCGGCAGCCGGCGTCTTGTCGGCGTCCACGCGCTTCAGGCCGCGTTTGGCCACCATGGCGGGCGTGGGCGTGCTGGGCTGCGGTGGTGCGACAGGTCGTGATGGCGCCGGTGTGCGTGCTGGGCGTTCGTCGTGCTGGAACCCCGCGCTACGACCGAAGGCACCGGTGCGGCTGGCCCAAGGCGGCGTGCGCTCGGTGCTGAAGGAGCGCTCGCTGAAGTTGGGCAGCTTCAGGTACTTGGCGTCGATCTCCTCAATGAAGCGGCTCGGCTCTGCGGCGGTGAGGTTGCCCCAGCGGTAGCGGCTAACGGCATAGCTGAGCGTGGCGCGCGTGCGTGCTCGCGTGAGCGCCACATAGAACAGACGGCGCTCTTCCTCCAGCTCCTGCCGGCTGCTCATGCTCATTTGGTTCGGGAAGAGTTCTTCCTCCAGACCCACCACATAGACGTAAGGGAACTCCAGGCCTTTCGCGCTGTGGATCGTCATCAGGCTCACGCGGTCGTTGTCGTTCGGGTCGTCGGTCTTGTCGGCATCGGTGAGCAAGGCGACGTCGATGAGGAAGTCGGGCAGCGTGCGTGGCACATCGGCGTCTTCATTGGCGTCACTGAACTCCTTGATACCGTTCAGCAATTCCTGGATGTTCTCGTAGCGGCTGATCCCTTCCGGCGTGCGGTCAGCATAGAACTCCTTCAGCATGCCACTGGTGCGCGCAATGTGTTCCGCCAAGGCATAAGCGCTGTGACTTTCCAGCATCGTGCGGAAGCTCTGGATCATCGTCACGAAGTCGCCCAGCGCTTTGCGTGTGCCGCCGTGGATGCCGGTGGCGCCTTGCGATAGCATGCCGCCATCGCCGCGCTCCGGGAAGGCGGTGAGCAGGTCCCAGATGCTGCACTTCGCTTCGCTGCTCTGCACCACCAATTTCTCGATGGTGGTCTGGCCGATGCCGCGCACGGGGTAGTTGATGATGCGCTTCAGCGCCTCTTCGTCCTGCGGATTGCAGGTGAGCCGGAAGTACGCCAGCAGGTCCTTGATCTCCTTGCGCTGGTAGAAGCTGAGGCCGCCGTAGATGCGGTAGGGGATGTTGAGCTTGCGCAGCCCTTCCTCCATACTGCGGCTCTGTGCGTTGGTGCGGTACAGGATGGCGAAGCTGCGGTTGGGCAGCTGCTTCTGCATCTTGTGCTCGAAGATGTCGTGCGCCACGAAGCTGCCTTCCTCGTTGTCGCTGGGCGCGCGGTGCACGTGGATCAGGTCGCCCTGCTCGTTCTGCGTCCAGATGGTTTTCTTGATCTGCTCCTTGTTGTGGTCGATGAGGCTGTTGGCCGCGCCCACGATGGTGCCGGTGCTGCGGTAGTTCTGCTCGAGCTTGAAGAGCTGGTGGTCCGGGTAGTCCTTCCGGAAGTTGAGGATGTTCTGGATGTTGGCGCCGCGGAACGCGTAGATGCTCTGGCTGTCGTCGCCCACCACGGTGATGTTCTCGTGGCGCGCGGCGAGCGTCTTCACGATGTTGTACTGCACCAGGTTGGTGTCCTGGTACTCGTCCACCAGGATGTACTGGAAACGCTGCTGGTACTTGAGCATCGCTTCCGGGTGGTCGCGGAAGAGCAGTGCCGTGTTGTAGAGCAGGTCGTCGAAATCCATGGCGCCTGCGCGGAAGCATCGCTCGGCGTAGGTGCGATAGATCGCGGCCATCTGCGGCCGGCCCGTGCTCGTGTCCTGGGTGATCAGCTCGGCATCGTTGGCGTATTCCACCGGGCCGATGAGGTTGTTCTTGCAGATGCTGATGCGGCCGTGCACCTGGCTGGGCTTGTACATCTTGTCGTCCAGCTGCATCTCCTTCACGATGCTCCTGATCAAGCTGCGACTGTCGTCGGTGTCGTAGATGGTGAAGTTGCTCGGGTAGCCGAGCTTTTCCGCTTCGCTGCGGAGGATGCGGGCGAACACGCTGTGGAAGGTGCCCATCCACAGGTTGCGCGCTTCGGTGTTGAGGCCGGGCACATCGGCAAGCAGGTGTGCGATGCGCTCCTTCATTTCGCGCGCCGCCTTGTTGGTGAAGGTGAGTGCCAGGATGCGGAAGGGATCCACTTCCTTGGCCGCCATAAGGTGCGCAATGCGTACGGTGAGGACCTTCGTTTTGCCGGAGCCCGCACCCGCGATCACCATCATGGGGCCCTCGGTGGCCGATGCGGCGTTGTACTGGGCTTCGTTGAGGCCCTTCAGATAGCTGGTCACGGCGCCGAAAATACCCCTCGCCCGCGCTCGGGATGACGGCCGAAGGGGTGGGTCAGTGAGGGTTTTGCACGATCGGGCAAGAAGGCTACGGACCAGGAGCCCCGCGTTTTCGAACGAGCTCCTGAACGTCGAGCAGGTCTTTCGGTCGGGCCGCCCGAAGCTTGCTGTTCACGAGATCGGGGTAGCTGATGACCCGGTATCGCACAACGGGCAGATCAGCGAGTTCGCCCAGTTCGCCGCGTTCCCAGGCCTCATCGAAAGAGCAACCCGGGTCGAACCGTGTGATCAGCTCAAGTGTCAGGTCCGGAGAGAGCTTGATCGAGACGTTCTGGTCCGCCGAGCGCACTGCATCGGGCCAGCGATCAACTTCATAGCCACACGCCGTCAAGGCTTGGCGCAACCGTTCCAGGTTTTCCGGTGAGTGGTCGATCCATAAGTCCACATCGGCGGACAAGCGCTGGTATCCGTGGAAGTTCACGGCGCCACCGCCCACGAGAAGGAACCGGACCCCGTGCTTTTCAGCAGCGGAAAGGAACTCCCGCAATTGCTCACCGAACAGCATCCGCCTGCTTGGTAATGACGAAATTGCCTTGGTCGTCCTTTCGCGCAGGTGCACCGAACCCGCTGCCCAGACACCGGATGAACCAATCGAACCGCTGGGACGGTGTCAGCGCCATGAACCGCTCCTCGCGTTCCTTGTTGCTTTCCTCCTTCTTGGTGAAGGTGATCCGCTTGTCCATCGCCAGTGCCAAAGTACCGCCCGAGGATCACTTCCGCTCCGGCAGGCTGGTGAGCCTCGCCATCAACGACCGGAAGAAGCCGTGGCCCACGAAGAGGTAGAGCGCCATGCCGCCCCAGAGGAAGATCTGCATGATGGTGAAGACCTTTTCGCGGAGCAGTTCGGCCTCTGCCCGCAGGGCCGGCAGCCGCAGGTCGAAGCCATTGTAGTTCTCGATCTCGTTGATCTTCTTCCACAACGCGTCCACGCCGAAAATGTCGAACTCTTCTTCCAAGATCATCAGCGTGGTGAAGAGGATGAACGGTGCAATGCAATTGGCGATGATGGTCATCACTGCGCGACTGGTCCGGTAGGCCTTCAACCTGAACACGAACGGAGCTTGGGCCAAGAGGAAGATGCCAATGAAATAGTGGCCGTAAAGGAGGATGTCATCCGGCCTCACACCATCGTAGCCGTAGTCGTTCCGCCATGTAACGAGGAATGCTACGCACACGAGGACGATGGGAGTGAGGAAGCACACCACGAAGCCGATGAGGAAGGGTTGCCAGTAGATGTTCTTGAAGATGCCGATGAGCAAGGCCAGACAGAAGCTCATGATCACCACCGTATAGAACATGGCCCAGAACCTGGCGAACGAATAGTCCATGGTCTTCGCTTCCCAGAGGCGTTCGATCTGCCGATCGCAATCGAAGACCATGCTGGAGGTTTGCTTGCGCTCGTTGAACTGGAGCAGCGCACTGTCCACGGTGCACCCGCTCGTATCGCGGCGGTAGCTGTCGGCGATGGCGAGCACGTTCGCGATGCGCTCCCGATCGATCATGTCCGGCGCGTCCAACTGTTTCACGTACCGGGCTTCCAGCAGGCTGTCGCTCAGGAAAGGCACACGTTCCACCTCATGCCTGCCGCGCAGGTCGTAGGTGAAGGTCCATCCCTTCTCCGGCGAGAACGGACCATGGGCCACGAAGTAGAGCGGGAAGTTGCGCTCGATGCTGTCCATCTTGGCCAGGTAGCGCTTGGCCTTGTGCGGGTCGCGGGTGTCCGAACTTCCGAATGCCGCCGCATTGTAGGCCTCCTTGTATTCGTCGTAGAGCCCCTGGAGCGATTCCTCCTTTTCGGGGTCGCGTTCGAGCCGCTTGTTGTATTCGTCCAAGCTGCGGAAGTAGGCGTGCGATCCCGTGCCACTATACCATTCTCCATCTTCGATCAGATAGTTGATCTCATCTGGATCCATCCCTTCCAAGGTGATGTTCGACAGGTGGAGCGCGCGCCCATCCCCTGTCAGGAACATGAAGGCCTCCTCGTTCAGGTCGTCCACCTCCTGCACGAACTGCTCATCGCTGATGATGCGGTCGATGCGCCAGGACAGCGTGAGCGCGATGTTGTACGGCAGCGACCAGATGAGGACAATGCTCAGCAGATGCACCATGAACTCGCCCACTTCAGCGAAGGGCTCGCGGAGACCATTGCGGCGCTCGAGGGTGAACAGCACCACCTTGTATACCCAGAAGGCACAGTAGAAGATGGCGGGTACCGTCATCCAGCCGAAGAACTCCTCGGGATCGGGGAAGCTCCGCTTGTCCACGTGCAGGAGCATGCCGAAAACGAACACGAGCACGTTCAGCAGCAGTATGAACCAGATGTGGTAATGGAAGCGCGTGGCCCACAAGCGCGGTTTGCTCTGCTGCAGGTACAGGTCGTACCGCTGCAAAGCGCCGGGGATGAGCTTGCGCAACCAGTTCATGTGTCCTGATGGAAGAGTTTGCGCGTGCTGGTGCTGATATCGCGGAAGTAGCTCACCTCCAATCCGGCATCGCCCATGGCTTTCACCACGTGCTTGGCGGTGCATTCGCGCGGTGTGGTCAGTCGGAATAGCAATCCGGTGTCGTCGAGGTGAAGGATGCGTTCGGTGCCCATGGCGTGCACCAAGGCGCTGCGGTCGAATTCGCCGTT
The DNA here is from genome assembly GCA_016699575.1 of Flavobacteriales bacterium. Classification (NCBI taxonomy): domain Bacteria; kingdom Pseudomonadati; phylum Bacteroidota; class Flavobacteriia; order Flavobacteriales; species Flavobacteriales bacterium. The sequence continues at coordinate 2,735,346 of CP064979.1, forward strand.
GATCTCAAAGACGTTGCTCGCGCGGTCCACATCGAAACTGGCCACGGCCCCGCTGAACATCGGCCGGCCGTTCTTGAGGAAGATGATGTTGTCGGCCACGGCCTCGATCTCGTGCAACTGCTGGCTGCTGAGGATGACACTGATGGGGTTGCGGCGCGAGGCGGCGAGGAATTTCAGGTCCTGCAGGAAGAGCTGCTGCGCTTGCAGGTCGAGGTTCGCGATGGGCTCATCGAGCACCAGGATGCGCGGGCGCCATACCACCATCTTGGCCAGTTCGAAGCGCAGTTTGTAGCCGCTGCTCAACTGGCTCCAGCGTAGGTGCTGGAAGCGTGTGAGGCCAAGGCGGTGCAGCGTGTACATCACGCGGTCCTCGTTCTCCTCGCCGGTCACCCCGTGCACGGCGGCCATGAAGCGCAGGTTCTGCATCAGCGTGCCGTACCAACGCACGCTACGCTGCGGGATCCACGCTATGCCTTGTTTGATGAGGTACGGGTCGTTGCCGAGCGTGGGGTAGGAGACGCTGCCTTCGTTGTGGTCCAGCAGCCCGGCCACTTGGCGCAAGAGCGTGGTCTTGCCATTGCCGTTCTCGCCCACCAGCCCGGTGATCTCGCCAATGCGCAGGTCGAGGTCGATGGGGCCGAGCTGGAACTTGTGGCCGCGCGAGCTGAACCGTTTGGTGAGCCCTTGAGCACTGAACACCGTAGTGCGATCAGGCAGTGCAGCATCATCGTGCAAAGCCGAGGCCCGCGCAACGATCGTGTGCATGAGCTGCTGGGCGCGCTCCGCGTACGAGGCACCTACGTTGCCGCTCAGTTCGGCCGCACCGAGGTCGCGACTGATGTTGTAATCGGCCCGGAGCGCCATGGCCGTGCGGCGCAGGTCGTGCAGCGCAGGGTACTCGTCGCACAGGTCCATGAGCCGGCGCGTGGCCAGGCTCAGGTCGCTGCCATGCACGAGCGCTTGCAGTTCGTTCAGGCGGTGCTGGGCGCTCATGCGGTGCTACAACTGCGGAAGTGGTGGGGAAAGTATGTGGCGCGCGAATAGGTGGCGGGGTGGATCGCTTCGGTCGCAACGCCGCCCTCGCGATGACGGTTGGGCTACCGTCATCGCGAGCCTTCTGAGGCGAAGCGATCCAGAAGCCTTGCGTCATGCATGAAACGACGAAGGGCCCGAAGGCCCCTCGTTGCTCGACAAGTCGTGGGTTCAGGCTTTTTTGGCCGCCTTTTTCGCGGCCTTCTTGGCCTTCGGTGCTGCCTTGGGCTTGGCAGGTGCTGCGGCCTTCACGGCTGCTGCCACACGCTTCGCCGTGGCGGCTTTGCGCTTGGCGCGGCTGTTCTTCTTGGGTGCCTTGCCTTGGCCGGCAGGTGCGCTGGCGATGCGCTTGATCTTCCTTTTCTGGCCGCTCACAGCGGCTTTCTTGTGGCTCTTCTTTACCATGATGTTCGGTTGATGGACGCAAGGATAGTTGCGCCATCAGCGCTTGTTCACGGAAGCCACGCGCCTCTTTCAACAGCGTGCAGTGCGGTACTGCGATCTTCGCGCATGCAGTTGAACAAGGATTTCTGGGAGAAGCGTTACGCGGATCACGAAACCGGTTGGGACATCGGCCATGCGTCGCCACCGTTGCGCGAGTTCATCGATGGTTTGCATTACAAGCATCTGCGAATCCTGATCCCCGGCGCTGGCAATGCCTACGAAGCCGAGCATGCGCACCGATCGGGCTTCACCAACGTCACGGTCATCGACCTCGCTGCGGAACCGCTGCGGGCGCTCAAGCAGCGTTGCCCGGACTTTCCCGATGGGCACTTGGTCCAAGGCGACTTCTTCGAGCACGTTGCCGAGTACGACGTGATCCTGGAGCAGACCTTCTTCTGTGCATTGGACCCCTCGCTCCGTTCTCGCTACGTGGATCAAATGCATCGTTTGCTTGTTCCGAGCGGTCGTCTGGCCGGCGTGCTGTTCAACGATGCGCTCAACACCGACAAACCACCGTTCGGCGGTTTCGTGCCGGAGTACGCGAAGCTGTTCAGGCCCTTGTTCCCCGGAGCCACCTTCAAGCCTTGCCACAACTCCATCGGGCCGCGGGCAGGAAGAGAGGTGTGGCTGAAGGCGGTGAAGGTCTGAGGCCGATCAGAGCTGCGCGTTCAGCAGCTTGCCGCTGGCGATAAGCTTGTGCAGGTAGGGCTGCGTGAGCGCGTGCTGGATGCCTTCCACATGCGCCATGCTGTGGCAATCGCTGCCCAAGAGTTCATACCAACCGCGATCGATGAGCTGCTCGGCAGTGCGCTTGGCACCGGGGCCGTATGCACCCGCCAGCGCGATCGTGTTCAGTTGGAAGAGCACGCCACGGTCCTTCAGCTTTTCCATGCTGCTGAAGTCGGAATGCCAGAACTGGTAGCGTTCCGGATGCGCGAGGACGGGGCGATAGCCCATCGTCTGCATCTCGAACACCAGCCCAAGGAGCACGACGGGTTCACTGATGAACGGCAGTTCGAAGAGCACGCAGTTGTCGCCGAAGGTCAGCACGCGTTTCTCCTTCACCAGCCGCTCCAGGTCGTGATCGAGGTAGTATTCCGCCGCCGCGTCCACTTCCATGTCGATGCCTTGGCGGCGCACTTCAGCGCGCACCTTCTCCAAACCACCGAGTATGATCTCCGGTGTGTTCCTGTAGCCATCGGCCATCACATGCGGTGTGGTCACCACTTTCTTGTAGCCGAGGCCCTGCATCGCTTTGATCAGTTCGATGCTCGCCTCCAGCGTGGGTGCGCCATCGTCGATGCCCGGGATGAAGTGGCTGTGCACATCGCACTTCAGCACGCTCAGGTCCGCCGGGCCCAGGTCGGGTTGGCGTTCACCGAACAGTTTGGAAAAGAAGCCCATGATTTCTACCGCAAAGAACGCAAAGGGCGCAAAGAGGGACCTGCTCGGTTTTATTCCTTGGCGCTCTTTGCGTCTTGTCGGTGAACGTCAGCGCTCAGCGTAGTGGTCAGCGTAGTACTGCTGGTAGGCCCCGGAAGTCACATGGTCCAACCATTCCGTGTTCGCCAGGTACCAATCCACCGTCCGCTCCAGGCCCACCTCGAAGGTGATGCTCGGTTTCCAGCCCAGCTCGCGTTCGATCTTGCTGGCATCGATGGCGTAACGCAGGTCATGCCCCGCGCGGTCGGTGACGTAGGTGATGAGCTTGGCGCTCTCGCCCTCCGCCCGGCCGAGCTTCTTGTCCATGATGCGGCAGAGCAGGTGCACCAGGTCGATGTTCTTCCACTCGTTGTGCCCGCCGATGTTGTAGGTCTCACCCGTTACGCCTTTGTGGAAGATCGTGTCGATGGCGGATGCATGGTCCTCCACCCACAACCAGTCGCGCACGTTCTCACCCTTGCCGTACACCGGCAGCGGCTTGCTGTTGCGGATGTTGTTGATCATGAGCGGGATCAACTTCTCCGGAAAGTGGTGACTGCCGTAATTGTTGCTGCAATTGCTCAGCACGAAGGGCAGCTTGTAGGTGTTGCCGTAAGCCCGCACGAAATGGTCGCTGGCGGCCTTGCTAGCGCTGTACGGGCTCTGCGGGTCGTAGGGCGTCTCCTCCGTGAAGAAGCCGCCATCGTGCAACGATCCGTACACCTCGTCGGTGCTGACATGATAGAAGCGGTGCTGGACCCCACTTGGGCTCGTATGGACCCCACCCCGACCCTCCCCGGTGGGGAGGGAGGAATGCCAGGCTTCCTTGGTAGCATTCAGCAGGTTGACCGTGCCGATGACGTTCGTGTTGACGAAGGCCATCGGATCGCTGATGCTCCGGTCAACGTGGCTCTCGGCCGCGAGGTGGATCACCCCATCGGGCTTGTGCTCGTCGAAGACCTTGCGCAGCGCTTGCGCGTCGCGGATATCGCATTTCACGAAGGTGTAGTTCGGTGCGTCCTCGATGTCGCGCAGGTTCTCCAGGTTGCCCGCGTAGGTGAGGGCATCGAGGTTGATGATGCGGTATTGCGGGTAGTTGCGCACGAAACGGCGCACCACGTGGCTGCCGATGAAGCCGGCGCCGCCGGTGATGAGGATGGTGCAGGAGGAGTTCATAGGGAAGACCACAGAGGCACAGGGACACAGAGTTCGCCGAGAAACGGAAGAGACCGACCTGCACAATAGCCACGGAGCAGCAAGGCAACGCGAACTCCGTGTGCTCTGTGGCTCCCTGCCTCTGTGGTCTTCATCCTCACAGGCTCCAGTAGTTCACGCTCTTCACCTTCTTCCTGAAGATCCCCTTCAGGTCCACGAGCACGCCTTTCGGAGTGAGCATGCCCTTGAACCAGGCTTCGTCCTTGCTGGCGTACTCGGTGTGGTTCACGGCGACGATGATCGCGTCGTAAGGGCCTTTCATCTCCTTCACCAGCGAGTAACCGTATTCGTGCTGCACCTCGGCACTGTCAGCGTGCGGATCGGCAACGTCCACGGTGCAGCTGAAGCTCTTCAGCTCGCGCACCACATCGGCCACCTTGCTGTTGCGGATGTCCGTTACGTTCTCCTTGAAGGTGGCGCCCATCACCAGCACACGGCTGTTGGCGGGGTTGGCGCCGCTCGCGATCATCTTCTTCACGGTCTGCTTGGCCACGTAGCCGCCCATGCTGTCGTTCACGTAACGGCCGCTGTCGATGATCTGCGCGTGGTAGCCGAGTTCCTTCGCTTTGTACACGAGGTAGTACGGGTCCACACCAATGCAGTGCCCGCCGACCAGTCCCGGTTGGAACTTGAGGAAGTTCCACTTGGTGCCGGCCGCTTCGAGCACGTCGTAGGTGTTGATGCCCATGCGGTTGAAGATGATCGAGAGCTCGTTGGTGAGCGCGATGTTCACGTCGCGCTGCGTGTTCTCGATGATCTTGGCGGCCTCGGCCACCTTGATGCTGCTGGCGCGGTGCACGCCGGCCTTCACCACCAGCTCGTAGGTCTTGGCGATGATCTCCGCGCTCTCCGGGTCGCAGCCGCTGCTCACCTTCACGATGCTGCTCAACGTGTGCTCCTTGTCGCCGGGGTTGATCCGCTCGGGCGAGTAACCCACCTTGAAATCGGTGATGTACTTCAGGCCGCTGAGTTGTTCGAGCAATGGCACGCAATCCTCTTCGGTGCAGCCGGGGTACACCGTGCTCTCGTACACTACGAAGTCGCCCTTCTTCAGCACTTTGCCCACGGTGTTGGAGGCGCCGAGCAGTGGCTTCAGGTCGGGGATGTTCTGGTCGTCGATGGGCGTGGGCACGGCCACGATGAAGAACTCGACGTCCTTAAGGTCGTTGAGGTCGGCGGTGAAGTGGATGTCGGCCCCTTTGAAGGCTTCGGCGGACAGCTCGTTGCTGGGGTCCTCGCCGTTGCGCATCATGTCCACGCGCTTCTGGTTGATGTCGAAGCCCACCACCTTGATGCGGCGCGCGAACTCCAATGCGATGGGCAGACCCACATAACCAAGGCCGATCACGGCCAGCTTGGCTTCCTTCTTGACAAGTCGATCGTAGAGAGAGGTCATTTCGAGTTCAATGTGCTTGAGTGAAGAAGACCACGGAGGCACAGGGTCACAGAGCGCACAGGAGTGATGTTCAGTTCGTTCTTTCTCATCTCAGGGTTCTCCGTGTCTCTGTGGTCTTCTTACTTCAGTTTGTAGATGCGTTCGATGATCTCCACCACCTTCAGTCCTTCCAGGGCGTTGGTGGTGAGCGTGGTTCGGCCTTTCAGCGTGTCCACCACGTTCTGGATGATGTAGCTGTGGTTGTTCGCACTTCCCTTGTAAGCGCCATAGTCGTTGGCCGGGTTGGTGGGTGCGAGCTCGGGCATCGTGTAGTCCTTGATGTGGCAGTGCTCCACCTGGTCCATGTACTGCCCGCCGATCTTCACGCTGCCCTTGCTGCCGATGACGGTGAGGCTGCTCTCGAGGTTCTTGTCCCACACCGCGGTGCTGTAGTTGATGCACCCCATGCCGCCGTTCACGAAGTTGAATTGCACCAGGCCGCTGTCCTCGAAGTCGGTGAGGTCCTTGTGGTTGAAGTCGGCGAACTTGGCTTGGATGTCGGTGATGTCGCCGAACAGCCAGTACATGATGTCGATGAAGTGGCTGAACTGCGTGAAGAGCGTTCCGCCGTCGAGGTCCTTGGAGCCTTTCCACCCGCCCTTCTTGTAGTAGCGTTCGTCGCGGTTCCAATAGCAGTTCACCTGCACCATGAAGATCTCGCCGAGGTGCTTCCCGTCGATGACGCTCTTGATCCAGGCGCTGGGTGGCGAGTAGCGGTTCTGCATCACACCGAAGACCGTCAGGTGCATCTGCAGCGCTTTGTACAGCACTTCCTCGCACTCCTGCTTGCTCAGGCCCATGGGCTTTTCGCACACCACATGCTTGCCCGCACCTAGCGCTTTCAAGCTTTGTTGCGCATGCAGACCGTTGGGCGTGCACACGTTCACCACCTCGATGCCCGGCACTTCGCGCAGCATCGTGTCCAAGTCGTTGAACACCGGCACGCCGAAGTCCTGCACGCCGGCTTCCGCTGCGGTACGCACATCGCACAACGCGACCAGTTCCGCCTCGGCATGGCGCTTCACCATCTCCGCATGGCGCTTGCCGATGTGGCCGCAACCGACCACGGCGAATTTGATCCGGTCGCTCATGAGGCAGATGAAATAGAACCGCAGATGAAAGTCATGATGAAGATGATGTGCGCGTTGATGTTGCCCCGCACTGCCGCCTTTATCATCTTCATCATCTTCATCAAGGGTCGTATCTGTGGTTTCTTCCCTTAGTGGATCCTCGTTACTCGTCCGCCCTCCAGCTTGTACCGCTGCCCGCTCTCCGGACAGATCGCTTCGCCGTTGCCATCGAACTTAAGCTTGTGGCCGAACTCGCTCATCCAGCCGGTTTGGCGCGCCGGGTTACCGACCACTAACGCGTAGTCCGGCACTTCCTTGGTCACCACGGCACCGGCACCGATGAAGGCGAAGCGCCCGATGTCGTGCCCGCAAACGATGGTGGCGTTAGCGCCGATGCTGGCACCCTGCTTCACCAAGGTCTTCAAGTAGGCGCTGCGGCGGTTCACGGCGCTGCGCGGGTTGATGACGTTGGTGAACACCATGCTCGGACCGAGGAACACGTCGTCCTCGCACTCCACGCCGGTGTAGATGCTCACGTTGTTCTGCACCTTCACGTTGCGGCCCAGTTTCACGTCAGGGCTCACCACCACGTTCTGGCCGATGTTGCAGTTCTCGCCGATCGTGCAGTTGGGCATGATGTGGCTGAAGTGCCAGATGCGCGTCCCTGCCCCGATGGTGCAGCCTTCGTCGATGACGGCGGTGGGATGTGCGGTGAATGTCATGTGACCTGTGGCCATGGGGTCACGGGCCCATGGCTGGCGGAAGGGCCGCGAATGTACCGATCGGGTTGGGTCTCGGAACTAGTTTTGAGCGGGATGAAAGCCAGGTCAACTGTCCTGTCGGTCTTGGTCTTGGTTGGTCTGACCGGCGCTGGTTTGAGGCCGATAGTTCCTGTGGACAACCATTCAACCAAGAGCGGTCTTCCAAGGGACCTGGCCGGAACTCGATGGGCGGCGAGCTATTACTACTACCACGAAGACTGGGACTTCGTTTCCCGCGACAGTGTCGATGTGTGTTCCGGCCAAAGGGGCTGGAGCATGCCCGTGGATCCATCGCTCATCGATCAGGACAACCTGTATTTGGGATGCGAACGGAAAGCGTACCGGTTGGTTGATTCGCTGTTGATCCTTCATCGTTGGGTGAGCAGCGCAGAACCGGATACGTTCACTTGGCGTGACGGTGCCTTCCGTTCGAACTGGATGTTCACCTACGGCCATGTTGTGCTTCAGCCGTGGCCGATCGCGGACTGCTCAAAGCACGATCCGCTGGAGAAGCTGAAAGCCGTGCGATAAGGGTCACACAGGCGGCCCCGTCCTCACATCCAGTCCCCAGGTTAGCTTGGTGCGCAACGTTTGCAGGAAATCGCTGTCGGGCAAGCGGACGAGGCGGGCCGTATGCGGGGCGGTGCTGATGGCGATGGGCGCATGGCCGGTGCAGGGCACGCTGCGGCTGTCCATGTTCACCAGGTATTTGTCCTCGCGTGCGTCCACGATCAGTGTGATGCGGCTGCGGTCCGGAAGCACGTAGGGGCGCACGTTCAGGTTGTGCGGCGCGATGGGCGTAATAACGATGCTGTCGCAGCTGGGGTCGAGCACCGGCCCGCCGCAACTGAGGCTGTAGGCGGTGCTGCCGGTGGGCGTGGCCACGATGAGCCCATCGGCCCAGTAGGTGTTCAGGTAGCGGCCGTCCACGTAGGCGTGCACGGTGAGCATGGTGCTGCTGTCGCGCTTGTGCACGCTCACCTCGTTGAGCGCCACGGTGTTGGTGCCCAAGGGATGGTCGCCGTCCACGCGCAGTTGGGTGCGTTCCTCCAGGGTGTAACGGCGCCGGGCCAGTGCATCCAATGCCGGGTCCACAGCATCCAGCGGAATGCTGCTGAGGAAGCCCAGCCGACCGAGATTGATGCCCAGCACGGGAATGCCGCTGGTGCCGCTCAGGGCCACGCTGTCCAGGAAGGTGCCGTCGCCCCCGAGACTGATAAGCACTTCGGCCTTGGGCGGCAGGGTGTCGGCCGCCGTGTGCATTACCTCGCCAATGGTGCCGCTGGCTTGCAACCACTTGCTCAGATCGGGTTGCAGCACGGGCTGCAGTCCTGCCTTGCGCATGCGGCCCAACAGATCAGCCACCACGGGCGCAGTGGCAGGCGACATCTCACGGCCGTTGATGGCGACGATCATGCATTGGCCGCCGAAGCTTTGGGCGAAGGCGGCGTGCGAAGGTGGTGAAAGATCGAAGCCGCATCTTTGGCTTGAGCGGCGTCTAGCTAGAACCATCAACGATCACAGCCATGAGAAACGTTACGCTCATTCTTGGCCTTGCCGCCGCCACCTTGGTGCAGGCCCAATCATGGTGTCCCCCAGGAGCAAGGTGGACCTTCAACACGAGCGACGTTGGGTTCGTGGAGTCTCAGACCTTCCTGACCTATGTTGGTGACACCGTGGTGGACGGCTTCCCATCCCAGCACATTGCACAGGTGAGCGCGATCACCCAGTTGTGGGGGAATGACACACTCATCGTCAACGACCAACTTCCCGTGTTCACGCGAGTGGACGGCGACGTGGTTTTCGATTGGGACTATTCCGATTGGGACACCCTGTTCTGGTTCGGTTCTGTTCCGGGCGACGAGTGGCAACCGCACTGGTCGTTCGGTTGGGAATGCCCCGACCGGGTCTTGCATGTCTTGGACACATCAACCATAGTCATTGATGGCTTGGCACTTCGCCATCTGGATGTCGAGGTCTATTGGAGCGGCGTGCCAACTGGTATCGTTTCGAGCATAACGGAGCGCATTGGCGGTGGTAGTTGGCAAGCGCCGCCGCCATGCGGAGCGGCGGAATGCACTTGCACCATGATCTGCTACCGGGACAATGACATATCCCATCCGATCGACTCATGCGAGTTCACGCTCGGGATCTATCCAGAAAGGCCAGCGATCGGGCAACTGACCGTCTTTGCCGAACGGGACGTGCTTTCGGTGCAAGTTCCCGATGAAATGGTCGGTGGGATCATGCATATCCGCGATGCCATCGGCCGGGAGGTGCTCAGCGCAAGGGTTGCGGCACCACGGACGGACTATCCAACGCAGGGCTTTGCAAGAGGCGCGTATTCCATACTGGTGGTGAACGGTGCCGTGCACAGAAGCGCGCGAGCGGTGTTGCCCTGAGCGACCCGCGTTGCTCAGAACGGCTGCGTGAAGTGCAGGTAGATCCCCTGCTCCCCGATGGAATTGAAGCTGTACTCGAGCCGTATGATCTGATCATAGCTCGTCACCAGGTCCAGCCCCAGGCCGCTGCCGCTCTGCCATTCGTTGTCCAGGAAGTTGCGCTCGGCGTAACGTGCGTCCCACACGTGCCCGGCATCCACAAAGGCATGCAGGTAGAGCGCCAGGTTGAAGGTGCGGAACTCCTCCAGCGGCATGAACTCGGCGCGGCGCACCAGCGGTTTCACTAGCGTGTACACGATGTTGGCGCGCCCCAGCAGCCAGTGCTGGCCATCGATCACATAGTACTCGAAGCCGCGCACCGCGTTGCTGCTGTAGCCCAGGCCTTCCTGCGTGAAGTAGGGCACCGGACCGCCGAACGTCGCTTTGCCGCGCACGCTGGCGTTGAAGGTGTAGCGCTCGCGCACGGGCAGCCACTTGTTCACGCTGGCGAAGACCGTGGTGGTGTTGGGCGCTTGCTCATCGAGCAGGCCCAGGCCGTTGCGCAGCACGCGCAGGTCCGCGAAGTGGCCGCGGCGCGGGAAGACCCGCACATCGCGGCGGTCCCACGACACGGTATAGCCCAGCGAGAGGAAGCGCGTGTGCGTGGCCGTGTCGTTGAAGTAGTCCGGTGCACGCAGGGCCACGCTGTCCACCACATCGGCCTGGGTGAAGCCCAGGCGCAGCGAGTGCCGCACGTCGTGTTGGCGCCGGTACGTCACCTCCACGTCGGCATGCGTTTCCTCGCGCGCATTGCCTTTCGTCGGGCTGTGGAAGACGCGCACATTGTCCACTGTGCCGATGGTGATCTCCTTCTGCTGGAACCAGCCGCCGCCCACGCTCATGCCCCAGTGTTGTTTGCGATCGATCCACGGCACACGGTAGCGTAGGCCGAACTGCTGCGCATAACCGAACTGCAGTTGCAGGAACACCGTCTCGTTGCGGCCGCGGAAGTTGTACTTCGTGAGGAAGATGCCGTAGTTGAGCCGTGATGGATCGCGAGTGCGCCACCATGTGTTGAAGTTCGGATCGGCCAGTTCGAAGATCGGATTGGGCCACAGGTACCACCGTTCGTTCACCGTCACTTCGATGATGGCTTCCGTGGGGCTCACCCACAGCGGCAGCACCTGCACGGTGTTGAAGAGCCCGAGGTTCTGGAGGTTCTGCCGGCTGCGGTCCAGCTCGCGGTACAACGCCTTCACACCGAGCGTGTCGCCTTCGCGCACGGTGAGCTCGCGCAGGATGATGTGTTCCTTGGTGGTCTTGTTGCCGTTCACGGTACCGCCCAGCACCACCACGGGGAGATCCACCTGTGGCGTGTCCGGCTGGAACTGGGCTGACCCTATGTGAGGCAACAGGCACACGGCCGCGCAGACCACCGCAGTTAGGATGCTTCGGCTGCTCAGGTGGAACGGTCGGTGCATGGGCACCCGTGTCGATCAGATGTCCAGGTAGCGCATCAGCTCGTCGTAGCGCTCCTTCAGGTTGTCGTGGAAGCGCGAGCCCTGGTAGGTGTTCTTGACGAAGATGTCGTGCCGCTCGAAGCCCGCCAGCACATCGCTGATGTCCTCACGGTTGATCTTCAGCGTTACTTCCACGCGCACACTGTCCGGCAGGGTGTGCGTGTACACGCTAAGGACCTTCGCGTCGTTGCCTTCCACGATGCCCGCTATACGGTGCAGGCTGTAGTCCACGCTGTTCAGTTCGAGCACCACCACGCTGCCGGGCTGGTTGATGTTGGCCACTTCGCTCAGCCTGCGCAGCGCCTCGTGCTCACCGATCGTGCCCAGGAACTGGCCCATGTCGTCGAGCACCGGCACCACGGTGAGGTTCTGCTCGCTGAACACCTTCATGACGTCGTAGATGTGCTGTCCGCCGCGCACGAAGGCGTGCGTGAACCGGTCGCGCACGCTGTCCAGCATGGCCGCGGCATCGCCGTTGTCCACAAGCGCGCTGTCCTGCACAACGCCCACCAGACGCTTGTTCTCCACCACGGGCAGGTGGTTCACCTTGAATTCTTCCATCCAGTCGAGCGCGCGGCCGATGGTGTCGCTGGTGCGCAACGGTGGGATATCGTCGGTGATGAGGTCGATGGCGTGCATCTATCGCGGGATCGTGCTTCTACTTTTGGGCCGTCGTGCCAAAGGCTTCCAGCCTGTGCGCGGCCAAGGTAGAAGCGTAACCGTGACCCGTCTCAGCGTCAATATCAACAAGCTCGCCACGTTGCGCAATGCACGCGGCGGCAACAACCCCGATGTGGTGCAATGGGCCGTGGACATCCAGCGCATGGGCGCGCACGGCATCACCGTGCATCCCCGGCCGGATGAACGCCACATCCGCCGCAGCGACGTGTACGCGCTGAAGGAAGCCGTTCACACCGAGTTCAACATCGAAGGCTATCCCAGCGACGACTTCATCGGGCTGGTGATGAACGTGAAGCCGCACCAGGTGACGCTGGTGCCCGATCCGCCGGGCGTGCTTACCAGCAACGCCGGCTGGGACACGCTGAAGCACCGCGACTTCCTCCGCACCGTGTTGGCGCGGTTCAAGGACGCGGGCATCCGCACCAGCGTCTTCATCGGCACCGATGCGGACATGATCGCGGGCGCGGCGGAGACCGGTAACGATCGCATCGAGCTCTACACCGAGCCATACGCGGCCAATTTTCACAAGGACCGGCAGAACGCCGTGCTGCCGTTCAGCATTGCCGCCAAGCATGCCACTTCGCTGGGCTTGGGCATCAACGCGGGCCACGACCTCGACCTCCACAACCTCCGGCATTTCCAGGAGAACGTGCCCGGCCTGCTGGAAGTATCCATCGGCCACGCGCTCGTGTGCGATGCGCTGCGCTACGGCATGGCGAACACCGTTGAACTCTACCTGCGCGAACTACAGCAACACTAGCTCATTGGTTCTGTCCAGATGAGGAACTTAATGAAGTATCACACGGAGGCACAGAGGCACGGAGACCCATCGGACATCCTGACCCAACTGGCGCTCCGTGCCTCTGTGCCTCTGTGTGGGATCCTCCTTGGTCGCCATGTTTTCATGGTTCATTCAAAGTCATGAGTGCGGTCGCCTTGCATTTCCGCCGCTTGGGCACGGAAGGCCGCACGCCCATCGTGGTACTGCACGGCTTGTTCGGCAGTGGCGACAACTGGGGCAGCATCGGCACCGACCTCGCCACCGACTTCGATGTGCTGCTGGTGGACCAGCGCGACCACGGCAAGAGCCCACGCACCGAACTGACCGGCTATCCTGAGATGGCCGCCGATGTGCACGCGCTCATCACGTCGCTCGGGTTGACCAACGTGGTGCTGGTTGGCCACAGCATGGGCGGCAAGACCAGCATGGTGTTCGCGCAGCACTGGCCGGAGGTGTTGAAGCATTTGGTGGTCATCGACATCAGCCCGCGCGAGCACGAGAACAACCACGCGCACATCCTGCACGCATTGCGCACCGCCGACCTCTCGCCCGGCCGCACACGCAAGGATGTGGAAGAACACATCAAGGCGCACATCAAGGAGCCGGGCGTGGTGCAGTTCATCCTTAAGAACCTCTATTGGGAAACCCCCGAGCAGCTGGCTTGGCGCATGAACGTGGAGGGCCTCTACCGGAACTTGGGCAACATCCTTGCGCCCATCGGTGCCACCACCGTGCGCGTGCCCACGCTCTTCATCCGCGGCGGCCAGAGCGACTACATCACCCGGGAGGACATCCCGCAGATCCGTGAGCAGTTCCCCAACAGCCGCATCGAAACCATCGACTATGCCGGGCATTGGGTGCACGCGCAAGCACCGCAGGAAGTGGTACGCATGATCAGGGAGGTCGCATGAAGCGGGTGCTGCTCATACCGGTCTGCTTGCTCCTCGGCGTGCGTCTCTGCGCCCAAGCGGACTCAACTGCTCAAGTGCTGGAGGAGGAACGGGTCGATGAGGAAGAGGAGATCGTGGAAGAGAACGACTGGGTGGAGTATGTCGGTGGCTTCGACTTCCGGGAGGGTGTTTATCGCACATGGCGAGAGTTCCGGTTGAACGCGCCGTCGATACCCTTGGAAGCTTTCCGACGCTCAGATGGCCAACCCATTGAGGATTTTCGAAGGCATGAAGGACGTTTGTTCATCCTGAACGATTCGACGAAGAACCTTGAGGTCTATCGTGGCCCTATGTGGGGCTTCTGCAGTAGGAACGTTGTTCTCGTTGCTGCGGGCATCGGATACAACCGCATCGGCATTATGGGCAGCCTTTGCCACCTCACCTACGAATTCATGACACCTACGGCGGAAAGCATGGGCCGAAGCTTCATTTCGGGAGTGCCTCAGATGGGCACTATGGTTGCGCAGGCGCTGCTGAACATGGAAACGGGTGAGCTGACCGGATACGATGCCGCCGCACTTCGCGCCGCCATTTCGGGGGATGGTCAATTGCTCGCTGAGTTCGACGCTTTGCCGAAACGCAAGCGCAACAAACCGGAGACCTTGTTCCAGTTCCTTCGTCACTACAACCAGCGCAACCCTTTGCGGTTCCCCCCGAGCTGAACCCACTCCGGCACGCGATCGGATTTGTCATCCCGAGCGCAGTCGAGGGGTACTTTCGGCCGCCGCAACCACCGCCATGCTCCGCAAGCTTCTTCTCACGGCATCCATCGTTGTGCCGTCCCTGCTCCTCGCGCAGGACAAACAACGCCTCGTTCCCGCCATCATCGGGTTCTACAACATCGAGAACCTGTTCGACACCATCAACGACCCCGCCATCAACGACGAAGAGTTCCTGCCCAGAGGCGCCAACCAATGGACAGGCGAGCGTTACCGGATGAAGTTGCACAACATGGCCAAGGTGATCGGCGAATTGGGCACCGACATCCACCCGCGCGGACCTGCACTACTGGGCCTGGCGGAGGTGGAGAACGGGACGGTGGTGGAGGATCTGGTCCGCACTGAGCCGCTGACAAGTCGCGGATTGAAGGTCGTGAGCCACGAAGGGCCCGACGAGCGCGGTGTTGATGTGGCCTTCATCTACGACCCGCAGCAGTTCAAGCTCTTGGGGCAGAAGGCCTACCGCTTGAACGTGCCCAATGAACCCGACTTCAAGACGCGCGATCAGTTGCTCGTGAGCGGGATCCTCGACGGCGACACCATCCACGCTATCGTGGCGCACTGGCCCAGCCGCAGGGGAGGGGAGAAGCGCAGCCGACCATATCGCAACATGGCCGCCGACCTCGGCCGCCACATCATCGATTCGCTCACCGCGCGCAACCCCAACGCACGCGTGTTCTACATGGGCGACCTCAACGACGATCCCATCAACGAGAGCGTGCGCAAGCACATGAAAGCCGTCGGCGACAAGAACGCCGCCAAAGGGGAACTGCTCTATGGCCCGATGGACAAGTACTACAAGGACGGCATCGGCACGCTGGCATGGCGCGATAGCTGGAACCTGTTCGATCAGATCATCCTGACACCGGCCCTGTGCACCGGCGATGGCGGCCGATACAAGCACCACGGCACCTTCATCCACAACAAGCCGTACATGCGCCAGAAGGAGGGCAACTTCGAGGGCTATCCCTTCCGCACGTTCGTCGGTAACCAGTTCATGAACGGTTACAGCGACCACTTCCCCGTGTATGTAGTGCTCACCCGGCCGGAGTAGGGCAGGACCGGAACGAAGAAGGCCCCCGAGTTGTCGGGGGCCTTCTTCGTTGTTAGAGCTCTGATCAGCGCTGCACCATCACACGCACCGTGCCGATCGCACCGCCCGTGTTGAGCACCAGGCTGTATGCTCCAGGAGCAAGTGCGGAAACCTCCACCGTGCTGCGCATGCTGTTCATTTGGCCATTGAGCACTGTGCGGCCAGTGGCGTCCACCATGGTGAAGATGGCGTTGCCGTTCGGCAGCACAACGTTCAGCACATCAGCGGTCGGGTTCGGGAAGACTTCCACGCCGAAGCTCGCGGCATCGGAGATGCCTGATCCAGCGGTGATATCGCTCAGTTGGCGCGGTTCGATCTTGCGCGATCCGTTGGCCCAGTGCATCACGCCGGTAACATCGTAGTAGTTGCCGACGGTGGGAGCATAGAGGTACATGAGGTCGTCGATAGCCATGGAACCCTGCCAGCTGGTGCCCGTCCATTCGAAGAACGTTACAAGGTCAGGGAGGTTCATGCATTGCAGGCTGTTGATGTGGCACAGGACGCCCTCCCATTGCTCATCTGCGGCGGCCACGGGGTCCAGCACCTGGGGCGCGGGTTCCGGGTATTGGCCCACCACCACAAGGTTGGTCACGTTGGTCAGCTCCGTGGTGCCGTTGAATTCGGCAACCGTTGCCGTGAAGGTCACGCTGTCGCCCAGGGCCACTACCGAGGTGTTGTCGAACGCGTAGACACCGCTCCAAGGGCCGGTGCCCGCTTGCACGAACCAGGAGTTGGTCCCGGCCGTGTCAACGCCGGTGACGATGCCGCCCGTGTTCACCACTTGGTTCATCAAGGGCGAATTGCCGCTCACATCGGTGGTGAATTGGATCTCGTAGATGCTGGCGTCCACCGGTGGGTTGATGATGCCGGAGGTGATGTTGACGTCGTCGATGACCAGATGCTCGGGGCCGCTGGTGAGCTGCACGCTCAGTATGAACTCCGCTGCGGTGGTGTCGTTGGCGCAGGTGATCTGTTGCGTCACCTGGGTCCAGGTGTTGCCCGTGGAAGTGAAGTACGGATTGTAGGAGGCATAGCCGGACCCGCTTGTACGACCATCGAACAGTCCTACGCGGACGTTGCCTGATCCGCGTACCCAGAAGCTCACGTCGTACGTGGTGCCATCGACAACCGTCACCGGCTGCGTTGTGAACCGCTTGTGTGCGCTGGGGCCGTTGATCACGCGCACGGCATAGGTGCCGCCGTGAACGTTCACCGACACTTGCTCAACGCTGTCGGCGCTGAGGGTCGTTTTGGAGCCCATCCAATCACCGGGCACGGTGTCGGGCCATAGTTCGAAGCCGCTGGTGAATTGGGCGTTGGCGCACATGCCAGTGGCCAAGGCGGTGAGGAGTAGTGCGTGTTTCATGCGTTGGGCGCGTTGAAGGGTTGGTGTTGGGCTGTCCGGGCGTGGCGATCAGTTCAATTGAACATCATCCACGCGCATGTTGGTGTCTTGATTGTTGGGGCCACTGCCGGTGTAGCGGAAGCCGACCACGAAGCCGCCGCTGTATCCGTTGGGCAGCAGGCTGGTCAGGTCGATGATGCCGCTGTCCACCCATACGAAGTCGGCCGTACCGTCGTCGGCATAGGTGCAGGACACCGGTGCCCAGTTGGCCGTGCTGAGGTTGGTGCCATCGAAGTCGGTGCAGATGAACAAGGCGAACGGATCGTGGCCCGCATCGCCGAAGGCCCGTTGGGTCTTGAACTGCAAGGTGTTGCTGCCGTTCGCCTGCATGTTCGGGCTCACGAGCCAGCTTACGGTGGTGGCCGCCGTGCTGGTGTAGGCACTGCCTTGCGCGAAGAGTTCAGCTTGGAAGGCCCCGCCGCGCCACACGCGCAGATCGCTCGATTGGGTGCCGTTGTACCAGCACGCCAGGTCGATGTTGGTATTGGCCGTAACGGTGCTGAAGTCTTCTTGCACGCCGCCTGTGGGCGGGCAAGGCTGGAAGGGCAGCGGACATGGATCGCAACGGTCGCCGAAGAGCGCTACCTCAGCCAGGTTGCGGATGATGAGCTGGTTGGTGCCATTGTATTGGCCAAGAATACCGGTGAAGGTGCCATTGCCGGCCGCCAGTGGCGTGTTGGCGAAGTTGGCATAGCCGCTGCTGCGTACGATGATGCTGTTGGTGCAGTCGCCCATGTACCGGTCCACGGAGTTCTGCCCGACCGCATCGGCGTAGGTGAGCCCGTTGCACGCGTCATTCTGGTCGAATTCAACCCCCACGATACGAATGAGCATGCTTTGCAGCGTATCGAGGCCGAAACCGTTCAAATGCGATTGGTTGAGCTCCGCGATGGTCATTTCCAGTGGCTCCACATGGTTCAGCGTGCTCTGCTTCACCACGTTGTTGTCCACGTCCACGGAATCGAGCTGCAGCACACCGTTGTATTGGCTCAGCGTGGTGCCCGGCAGGTAGATGCGCACGCGATCGCCCTGGTAAAGACCACCGCTGTTCTTCAAACGTACGTTGATGGCCTGGCCACCGTCCTGCATGTACACGTTCTTGTAGAGGTTGCCGTTCTGCTCGTCGGCCGTGATGGTGCCGTAAACGCTCAATGGCGCTGTGAAGCGAACTGCAATTTGTCCGCTGTCGGCGAACATCTGCCGCAGGTCGCGGACGGTGATGACCGCGCTGTCCGGGATGCTTGCGATCGGCGGTGTGTCGAATTCCTTGTCGCACGAAGCGAAGAGCGACAAGGCGCCCAGGGCGAAGAACAAGTTGCGCACGGAAAAGGTGTTGTTCATGGATCAGAAACTGAAGGTGGCCATCACGAAGAAGGTGCGGCCGTACATGTAACTGTAGCGGTTCGGGAAGCGGTCCACGTCCTGGCGGTCGAAGCGCAGTTGCTCGAAGCCGCCGGTGATGAAGTCCGTTACATTGAAGAGGTTGTTGATGTTGGCGTTGACGGCGAAGCGGTACTTGCGCTTGAACATCCAGCTCTTGCCACCGTAGATGTCCACGATGAACGCGCTGTTGAGCTTCTCCTGTTCGAGCAGTTTTTCCACCTGCGGATCGTCCTGCACGAAGATCTCCGTGGCTTCGGCCGTGCGGCGTGCAGGGTTCGGGTCCAGGTAGATGTCGTCGAAGTAGTTGCCGTTGGCGCCCACGAACCAGAATTTGGGTGCACTGTACTTGAGGCCGATGCTCGCGGCGGTCTGCGGCATGCCGCCCACGCGGTAGTTCTTCCAGTAAACGGTACGGTCGCTCGCCAATACTTCGCTGCTGTTGTCGCGTGTTGCTGTCGCTTGCGGACGGCTGCTGTAGAGGTATTGCCCCCCTGCGTACACAGCGGTCATCGTCCATGTTGCGGTGATGTTGGCCTCGGCGCCGAGCTCCACGCCCATGTGCGTCTGGTCAACCCCGCTCATGGTGTAGTTGACGATGGTGAGGAACTCCTCGTTGAAGAAACTGCGGCTCCAGATCTGGTCCGTGAACTTCGTCCAGTAACCAGTCAAGCGCCCTTTGATGCGCGGGGCGCGAAGGATGTAGTTGATGTCGGCGCTGGTGACCTTCTCGTTGGTGAGGCCGTCGATCACGCCATCCTGGTTGCGCGCGCTCAGGTACGACCAGCGGGGAGCAGGCGGCCGGGTCATGTACGCGGCATTGGCGGATACGTAGTGACGGCCACTGATCTTGTACACGGCACCGCCCTTCAACCCGTAATGGAAGAAGCTGTGCGTTCCGCCCTTGCCCTTGCTGCTGGTGGGGAAGCGGCCGTTGGCCACGTTGCCTTCGCGGAAGAAACTGGTGTTCGCGAGGTTCAGGCCCAGGTACACCTCCAGTGTGCGCCACTTCTGCTCGAACTGGCCGAAGGCGTTCAGGTTGCTCACGTGCAGTTCATAGTCGTAGCCGAAACGATCGCCCACGCGCACCACACGGTTGGGGTTCTCGATGTCGTTCTGTGCCGCGTTCGGGTCGTCCTGGTCCAGCTCCGCGAACTGGTTCAGGTCGAGCCAGTAGTCGCCGCCCAGCAGGTCCTTCACCACCTTGAAATTGTGCGTCACCTGCTTGTTCCAGCTGATGCCGGCGGTGATGTGGCCGTTCTCTTTCCAGGGCTTGTTCCACACGCTGTTGATGCCCCAACGCGTGGGGTCGTTGCGCTGCTCTTCCACGATGTACTTGCTGCGCATGCCCGTCACGTTGTTCCCAACAATGCCATCGGCGTTCACCACCGTGTGCAGGTTCTTGCTGTTGGCGAAGTAGAGCTGCTCCCAGTCGATCTGGCGCACATTGTCGTCGCTGCCCCAAAGGCTCGCCAGTTGCGCGGCGTAGGCCGGGTCGGTCTGGTCGTAGTAGCTCGGCAGGTAGCGGTAGTAATCGGGGCGGGGGTCCTTGGCGTCGAACCAGTTCAGGTTGGTAAGGCCATCGCGACCGAATGTGTAGACCACGCTCGTCTGCACTTTGCCCTTCTTGTCCAGGTCCCAGTTGTGCGTGAGCAGGAACACGGGCTTGTGGTCGTGGCTCATCCTTGCGTTGCGCTTTTCGCCATCCTGGTAACCCCAGTTCGGGTTGTAATAGTTGGTGCCAGTGAGATCATAGATCTCTTGGATGGCAGCGCCTTGGCGGCCTTGGATGATAGGCGCGCCGAAGTAGGTGAAGTTCAGGCTCTGCTTCTCGGTGAGCTTGCGCTCCACGGCCAGGAAGTAGGCCCAGGCATTGTAGCTGGTTCCGTCCACGTATCCTTCCTCGGCCCAACGGCGGCTGCCGCTCACGCTCAGTGCCCAGCCATTGCTCTGCATGCCCGTGTTATAGGTCACCATCACGCGGTTACGGTAGCTGCGGTTGGTGAAGGCCACCGAGGTGCGCAGGCCCTTGCGCAGGTGACCGGCGCGCAGGCCGATCTCCGTGTGCCCGCCTATGCTGCCGAAGGTCTCGCGGCTCGCTGCCACACCGTTGTGCACCCGCATCCAGCGGGTAACGTCGTTCAGGCCGCCCCAGAGGGTCCACGGCGCGAAGCCGCTCTCCAGGTCGTTGATCATCACGCCGTTCAGCGTCACAAGCGTGTTCTCGCCGTCGTAGCCGCGGATACGGAACCGTGCGTTGCCGAAGTTGAAGCCTGCCGTGCTGGTGAACACATCGCGGGAGCTTTGCAGCACACCACTGATGTCCTGGGCGCCCAGGGCCGCATCGAGCTCCTGCGCATCCATGGTGTACATGGGTGCGCGGGAGGCGCCGCCGGCCGTGTCGGCGGGCATGTACAGGGTGGTATCGATCTGCGCCAGAACGCCCAAGGCCGGGCCGAACGAAGCGAGCAAGAGGAGCGAGCGTACAGAACGGATCATGGGTGGCGGACGTCGGGCGGCTTTCTGAAAGGGCGCCAAATGTAGCCCGCTGCTTGCCCCGGCTAAGGCCGAGTTGTTCACCGTTGCGCTAAGGCTGTGCAAAGGATCCGTGCACCGCCCGACTTGCGTAACTCGTCTTCCACCGGCGTCGACAGCGCCCCCCCGCGGGCGATACATTCGACGGCTTTTCCCGGCCCCTCATGGCTTTCCCCTCCATGCCCGCCTTCCGAAGCGTCCTCCTGGCCGCACTATTGGGCTGCGCCAGCGGGTTGAGGGCCGGCCACTTCGCCGGGGGCAACATCACGTACGAGTGCCTTGGTGGAACCAGCTACGAGGTGACGCTTGATCTCTTCCTGGATTGCTCGGGGGCCGCCATGATCCCCCAGGACCTCAATTTCCAAAGTGATTGCGGCGTCAGCTTCTCCCTGAACTCGCTGCCTGCACCCGTGCCCACCGAGGTGAGCCAGCTCTGCGCGGCGGAGATCCCGAACAGCACCTGCAACGGCGGTGCCTTGCCAGGCATTGAACACTACCAGTTCACCGTGGTGGTGAACCTGGCGGCGTGCAACGACTGGACGATCAGCTGGGATCTCTGCTGTAGGGCAGGCACCAACAACCTCATGGGCGTGCCGGGGATGTACGTCTCCGCCAACCTGGACAATGCAACAGCGCCCTGCAACAACAGTCCTGTCTTCACGGATTACTCCATCCCTTACGTGTGCGTGGGCCAACCGGCCAGCTACAACTACGGCATCACCGAGCCCGATGGCGACAGTATCACGTATGCGCTGATCTCCGCATTACAGAACGTAGGCGTGCCGGTGCCTTACCAAGGTGGATTCACCGGCGCGGTGCCGATCCCGGGTGTGGCGCTCGACACACAAACCGGCCAGCTGACCTTCACCCCGCCCAACATCGGCAACTATGTGGTGGCGGTGCTCGTGAACGAGTACGATGCCAATGGCGTGCTCATCGGCCAGGTGATGCGCGACCAAATGTTCATCGCCATCGCATGCACCGGAAGCACACCAACGACAACGGGTATTTCCGGCGTCACCGGTCCCGCGGGCACTTACCTGGTGACGAGTTCCAACAGTATCGAGATCTGCGATGGTGCCAACGTGTGCGTTGATGTGGAGTTCACCGACGTTGACCCGGCAACCACCATCCAGGTCGTATCCCAAGCGGCCACGTTGCTTCCTGGCTCAACCTTCACCATTACCGGCACCAACCCGGCAGTGGCCACCATTTGCTGGACGGCCAACATCAACAACTCACCGGTGAACGTGCTCATCCAGGCGGATGATGGCGCGTGCCCGATCGAGAACACCGTCAGTACGTCCATCAACTTCGTGGTGACGCAGCCGCAGGCCGGTGCCTTCGATCCGGGGACGAACGGTAGCATCACCGTGTGTGAGAACGTTGCACCCTTTCCGCTGTTCGGCGAACTGGGCGGAACGCCGGATGCTGGTGGGACTTGGACTGCACCGGGCGGTGCCGCTCACAGCGGTACGTACGATCCTTCCGTTGATGTGCCCGGTGTGTACACCTACACGGTGGGCAATGCCTGTGGCGGCGCCAGTGCAACTGTTACCGTGACGGAGAACCCGCTGCCGAACGCTGGAACCAACGGGAATCTGCAGGTGTGCGATAACGCAGGCCCTGTTGCATTGTTCAGCGGTTTGGGCGGCGCGCCTTTGGTGGGTGGGACCTGGACGGCCCCAGGCGGAGCAGCACATGGTCCCAATTACGATCCGGCCAGCGATGTGCCTGGCGTGTACACCTACACGGTGAACGGTGTTGCACCCTGTGTCACTGCTTCGGCAACCGTAGCGGTGACCGAAGTGGCCCCACCGAACGCCGGAACCAACGGATTCTGGACGCTCTGCGGACAGACCGGTACTGTGAACATGTTCCTGGCCTTGGGCGGAGCGCCGCAAGCAGGTGGCACATGGACCGCTCCCGGTGGCGTTGCTCACGGCGCGATCTACGATCCGGTGGTCGACAATCCCGGTGTGTACACCTACACTGTTCCGGGCACCGCGCCGTGTGCTGCTTCCTCCGCCACTGTAACTGTTACAGAGAATCCCGCGGCGAACGCCGGTTCTAACGGGGCCATCACCATCTGTTCCACCAGTGCGCCGTTCGTGCTGTTCGCACAGCTGGGCGGAACGCCCGATGCTGGCGGAACATGGACCGGCCCCGGTGGCGCTGCGCATGGCCCGAACTACAACCCGGCAGTGGACGGTAGCGGTGTATACACCTACACTGTTGCAGGCATTGCGCCCTGCCTGAACTCAGTGGCCACGGTCACTGTCACGGAGAACGCGGCGCCGAACGCAGGAACGAACAACGCGATCACGGTGTGTTCCAACGGAGCGCCTGTTTCGCTTTTAGGCTCACTCTTGGGCGGTCCATCGGCCGGTGGCACATGGACCGATCCCGGTGGGGTGGCCCACGGTGCGCTCTACGATCCGCTGGTTGACGCTCCCGGCGTTTACACCTACACCATTCTTGGCAACGCTCCTTGCGCCAATGCCTCGGCGACCATCACCGTAACGGAAACCACCGCTCCCAATGCCGGTACGAACGGAGTGCTGACCGTGTGCGCGAACAGTGCTGCAACTGGTCTCTTCGCTTCACTTGGTGGTGCGCCGCAAGCTGGCGGAACATGGACAGCCCCAGGCGGCGCAGGGCACAGCGGCACCTACGATCCTGCGGTGGATGCACCCGGCGCATTCACATACACTGTTGCTGGTGCACCTCCCTGCGCGAACGCGACGGCAACGGTGACGGTGACGGAGAACGCACCGCCGAACGCTGGCACGAACGGAGCACTAACGGTCTGCGCCAACAGTGCTGCAACAGGTCTCTTCGCTTCACTTGGTGGCGCGCCGCAAGCAGGCGGAACATGGACTGCACCCGGTGGCGCAGCGCACAGTGGTACGTATGACCCGGCGGTGGATGCACCGGGCGCATACACATACACCGTCGCTGGACCGGCGCCTTGCGCGAACGCGACGGCAACGGTGACGGTGACCGAGAACGCACCGCCGAACGCTGGCACGAACGGAGCACTAACGGTCTGCGTCAACAGTGCTGCAACAGGTCTCTTCGCATCGCTCGGCGGTTCGCCGCAAGCAGGCGGAACATGGACCGCCCCAGGCGGCGCAGCGCACAGCGGCACCTACGATCCTGCGGTGGATGCACCCGGCGCATTCACATACACTGTTGCTGGTGCACCTCCCTGCGCGAACGCGACGGCAACGGTGACGGTGACGGAGAACGCACCGCCGAACGCAGGCACGAACGGAGCACTAACGGTCTGCGCCAACAGTGCTGCAACAGGTCTCTTCGCTTCACTTGGTGGCGCGCCGCAAGCAGGCGGAACATGGACTGCACCCGGTGGCGCAGCGCACAGCGGTACGTATGACCCGGCGGTGGATGCACCGGGCGCATACACATACACCGTCGCTGGACCGGCGCCTTGCGCGAACGCGACGGCAACGGTGACGGTGACCGAGAACGCACCGCCGAACGCTGGCACGAACGGAGCACTAACGGTCTGCGTCAACAGTGCTGCAACAGGTCTCTTCGCATCGCTCGGCGGTTCGCCGCAAGCAGGCGGAACATGGACCGCCCCCGGCGGTGCAGCGCACAGCGGCACGTATGATCCGGCTGTTGATGCACCCGGGGCATACACATACACTGTCGCTGGACCGGCGCCTTGCGCGAACGCGACGGCAACGGTGACGGTGACCGAGAACGCACCGCCGAACGCTGGCACGAACGGAGCACTAACGGTCTGCGCCAACAGTGCTGCAACAGGTCTCTTCGCATCGCTCGGCGGTTCGCCACAAGCAGGCGGAACATGGACCGCCCCCGGCGGTGCAGCGCACAGCGGCACGTACGATCCGGCCGTTGATGCACCCGGTGCGTACACATACACCGTCGCTGGAACGGCGCCTTGCGCGAACGCAACGGCAACGGTGACGGTGACGGAGAACGCACCGCCGAACGCTGGAACGAACGGCGTGCTTACGCTTTGTGCGAACAGTGCTGCATCAGCGCTCTTCGCTTCACTTGGTGGCGCGCCGCAAGCAGGCGGAACATGGACTGCACCCGGTGGTGCGGCTCACAGTGGCACGTATGATCCGGCTGTTGATGGCGCCGGTGCATACACATACACCGTTGCTGGTACACCGCCTTGCGCGAACGCCACGGCAACGGTGACGGTGACCGAGAACGCACCGCCGAACGCTGGCACGAACGGTGTGCTGACCGTGTGCGTGAACGGTGTCGCGACCGGTCTCCTCACATCGCTTGGTGGTGCACCGCAAGCCGGTGGAACATGGACCGCCCCCGGTGGTGCAGCACACAGCGGCACGTACGATCCGGCTGTTGATGGGCCTGGGGTTTACACCTACACTGTTGTCGGCGCTGTGCCATGTGCTGATGCTGTTGCCACGGTTTTGGTAACTGAGAATGCTGCTCCGGATGCCGGGATCGACGGTGCGCTTGTGGTCTGCTCCAACGGTCCAATGGTCGGCTTGATCGCTTCGTTGGGTGGTGCACCCCAAGGAGGAGGTGTGTGGACGGCCCCAGGTGGGCTCGCGCATTCCGGCAACTACGATCCGACCGTGGATGGTCCAGGCGTATACACCTATTCGGTTTGGGGCACCGCACCCTGTGCAGTTGCCACAGCTTCGGTCACTGTCACCGAAAACGTTCCACCCTCTGCAGGTACGAACGGCGGGTTGTCCATATGCTCCAATGGAGCACCCACGGGGCTGTTCTTTTGGCTGGCAGGGGCCCCGCAAGCCGGTGGGACCTGGACAGCGCCTGGTGGTGCGGCGCACAGCGGTACGTACGATCCAGCGGTCGACATGCAGGGTGCATATACCTACACGGTCCTTGGGTCGGCACCCTGTGCGGATGCCAGTGCCACCGTAACGGTCACGGAGAATGCGGCTCCCGATGCCGGAGCCGATGCTGTGCTGACCATCTGTTCCAGCGATGGGCCACTGGCACTCTTCACCTTGTTGGGTGGCGCGCCGCAACCAGGTGGCAGCTGGACGGGTCCGGGTGGCACGGCGCATAGTGGCACGTATGATCCCGCCGTCGATGCCACGGGTGCCTACATGTACACCGTTGTTGGGTTGCCCCCGTGCGCCAATGCAACTGCCACCGTTACGGTGACGGAAGTCGCTGCCGTTGATGCTGGTGCGAACGGAGCGCTGAGTGTTTGCGCAAGCACCCCGGCTGTTGCACTGATCAGTAGTTTGGGGGGGGCTCCTGGTGCAGGTGGCTCGTGGACCGCGCCGGGCGGTGCCGCACACAGTGGTGTCTTCGATCCAGCGGTGGATGTGGCAGGCAACTACACGTACACGCTGTTAGGAACTGCACCCTGTCCCGATGCCGCTGCTGTGGTGGCTGTCACCATCGCGCCGGCTCCGGATGCCGGCGGTAGTGCTGGGTCCCTTGCTTGCAGCGACGGGCCAGCAATGGACCTCTTCCTTGGGTTGACCGGAGCACCTGATGCAGGTGGGACGTGGACCGCGCCAGGTGGTTTGGCGCACTCGGGCTTGTACGATCCACTGGTCGATGCTCCGGGGGTCTACACCTACACCGTACCAGGAACACCGCCGTGTGCGAACGCAAGTGCCGGTGTTACGATGATGGAAGTGGCACCTGCCAACGCGGGCATTGATGCGGCGTTCGCGGCTTGTGCCACCGGTGGGGCAACGAACCTGTTCCCATTGTTGGGTGGTGCCCAACCCGGTGGAACATGGACCGCTCCGGGCGGTGGTGCGCACAATGGCTTCTTCGATCCCGCGGTGGATCTTGCCGGTGCATATGCATACACCGTTCTTGGAAATGCTCCGTGCCCGGACGACGTGGCTGTGATCACTGTCGTGATCACGGCAACACCGGATGCCGGTACGAATGGAACGCTGACGCTGTGCGAAGACATGGCGCCAACGTCGCTCTTCGCGGCGCTCGGTGGCGGCCCGGATGCCGGGGGAACATGGACCGATCCCAATGGCAATGTGCATGGTCCAACGGTCGACCCGACCGTTGACCCCAGCGGTGTGTACACGTACACTATCGCGGCGGTGCCGCCCTGCTTGGGTGACGTCAGTACCGTCACGGTGTCCATTAACGCATTGCCTGATCCCGGCACCAACGGTTCACTCACCGTGTGCGACCAGGGTGCTCCGCAACCGCTCTTCGCCGCGCTCGGTGGAAGTCCGGACGCTGGAGGAACGTGGACCGATCCCAACGGCAACGCACACAGTGGCAGCATCGACCCGAGCATTGATCCAGCAGGCAACTACACCTACACGGTGAACGGAACAGCGCCATGCGGCAGTGCAAGTGCGATCGTTTCTGTAACGATCACCGGCTCTCCCACCGCTGGAACAGACGGAGCTTGGACCTTGTGCGAGGACATGGCGCCAACGTCGCTCTTCGCGGCGCTCGGTGGCGGCCCTGATGCCGGGGGAACATGGACCGATCCCAATGGCAATGTGCATGGTCCAACGGTCGACCCGACCGTTGACCCCAGCGGTGTGTACACGTACACTATCGCGGCGGTGCCGCCCTGCTTGGGTGACGTCAGTACCGTCACGGTGTCCATTAACGCATTGCCTGATCCCGGCACCAACGGTTCACTCACCGTGTGTGACCAAGGCGCGCCACAATCGCTCTTTGCCGCGCTCGGTGGAAGTCCGGACGCTGGAGGAACGTGGACCGATCCCAACGGCAACGCACACAGTGGCAGCATCGATCCGAGCGTTGATCCCGCGGGCAACTACACATACACCGTGAATGGCACAGCGCCGTGCGGCAGTGCAAGTGCGATCGTTGCTGTATCGATCACCGGCTCTCCCACCGCTGGAACAGACGGAGCTTGGACCTTGTGCGAAGACATGGCGCCGACATCGCTCTTCGCGGCCTTGGGTGGTGGCCCTGATGCTGGCGGCACATGGACCGATCCGAACGGCAATGCACACAGCGGCACTATTGATCCCGCAACGGATCCTGCAGGGATCTACACGTACACTATTGCGGCTGTTCCACCTTGCCTTGGAGATGTGAGCACAGTTACGGTCACCATCAACGCGCTGCCCGATCCCGGCACCAACGGCGCGCTCACCGTGTGCGATCAAGGAGCGCCGCAGTCGCTCTTCGCCGCGCTTGGTGGAAGTGCGGACGTCGGTGGCACATGGACTGATCCCAACGGCAATGCACACAGCGGCAGCATCGACCCGAGCATTGATCCGGCGGGCAACTACACCTACACCGTGAATGGCACAGCGCCGTGCGGTAGTGCTAGTACGGTCGTTGCAGTAACGATCACCGGCTCTCCCGATGCGGGAACAGATGGCGCATGGACCTTGTGCGAAGACATGGCGCCGACGTCGCTCTTCGCGGCGCTCGGTGGCGGCCCTGATGCTGGCGGCACATGGACCGATCCGAACGGCAACGCACACAGCGGCACGGTCGACCCCGCCAATGATCCCGCTGGTGTCTACACGTACACGATCGCAGCCGTTCCACCGTGCTTGGGTGATGTCAGCACAGTGACAGTGACGATCAATGCGCTTCCTGATCCCGGCACCAACGGCGCGCTCACCGTGTGCGATCAAGGTGCTCCGCAAACGCTCTTCGCGGCGCTTGGTGGAAGTCCGGACGCAGGCGGAACATGGACGGATCCCAACGGCAACGCACACAGCGGCAGCATCGACCCGAGCATTGATCCAGCGGGCAACTACACCTACACCGTGAATGGCACAGCGCCATGCGGCAATGCCTCCTCTGTTGTTGCAGTCACCATTTCCGGTTCACCGAACGCGGGCACCAATGGTGCGTGGACGCTCTGTGAGTCCTTCGCTCCAACGTCGCTCTTCGCAGCACTCGGCGGCGGCCCTGATGCCGGGGGAACATGGACCGATCCCAACGGCAATGCGCACGGTCCAACGGTCGACCCGACCGTTGACCCCAGCGGTGTGTACACCTACACCATCGCTGGTGTACCCCCCTGCCCAGGTGATGTGAGCACGGTGACCGTTACCATCAATCCATCGCCGGATGCGGGTCTGGATGGAGCGTTGACGGTGTGCGATCAGGGAGCATCACAATCGCTCTTCCCCGCGCTCGGTGGAAGTCCGGATGCCGGTGGCACATGGACCGATCCCAACGGCAACGCACACAGTGGCAGCATCGATCCGAGCGTTGATCCGGCGGGCAACTACACCTACACCGTGAATGGCACAGCGCCGTGCGGTAGTGCAAGTTCGGTCGTTGCAGTAACGATCACCGGATCGCCCACTGCTGGAACAGATGGCGCATGGACCTTGTGCGAAGACATGGCACCAACGTCGCTCTTCGCAGCGCTCGGCGGCGGCCCTGATGCCGGGGGAACATGGACCGATCCCAACGGCAATGCGCACGGTCCAACGGTCGACCCGACCGTTGACCCCAGCGGTGTTTACACCTACACCATCGCTGGTGTACCCCCCTGCCCAGGTGATGTGAGTACAGTGACCGTCACCATCAACCCATCGCCGGATGCGGGTCTGGATGGAGCGTTGACGGTGTGCGATCAGGGAGCATCACAATTGCTCTTCCCCGCGCTCGGTGGAAGTCCGGATGCCGGTGGCACATGGACCGACCCGAACGGCAACGCACACAGCGGCAGCATCGACCCGAGCATTGATCCGGCAGGCAACTACACCTACACGGTGAACGGCATCGTGCCATGCGGCAGTGCTAGTGCGATCGTGGCCGTAACGATCACGGGATCGCCGAACGCGGGCATCATGGGTGTGCTCACCGTTTGTGAGAACGCTGCGATCACCGATCTTTTCTTGTCGCTAGGTGGCACTCCTGATGCGGGTGGTGCATGGACCGATCCCAATGGGAACATGCACAGCGGGCAGTTCGATCCGGCAAATGATCCGCAGGGCGGTTACATCTACACCATTTCCGCTGTTCCACCCTGTCTCGGCGCATCCGCTGGTGTGAATGTCTCTGTTGAGGCGCTTCCGGACGCAGGGACCGACGCAAGCAACACGTTCTGCGAGAGTTGGGGCGCTGTCAACTTGTTCAACGAACTGGGCGGCGCGCCCACCGGCGGCGGTACTTGGGCCGACCCCAATGGCGACCCGTTCGTTGGCCTTTTCAACACCGGATCATCGTTGGTGGGTGCCTATACCTACACGGTCGTGGGCGTTGTTTGCCCAGGCGATCAATCGACCGTGACGATCAACGTGGTGCCCGATCCCGACGCCGGAGTGAACAACATGATCACGGTGTGCGCCACCGCTCCCGGGTTCACGATGCTCGATTCGTTGCTGGGCACCCCCGACAATACGGGCACATGGTTCGATGCGAACAGCGTAGCGGTGGCGCCGATGTTCGATCCTGCCTTCGACCCAGCAGGTGTTTATACCTACGTAGTTCCGGCACCTGCGACCTGTCCTGGTGCACCACCAACATCAACGCTCACCGTCGCTGTGGATCCCGTACCCGATGCCGGCCTCGATGCAGCCATCACCGTGTGCACCGGCGATGCGCCTTTCGCCCTCCTTGCACAGTTGGGCGGAAGCCCCGATGCCGGTGGAACGTGGACCGATCCCAACGGCGTTGCGTTCGGTCCAGTTTTCGACCCTGGAACGGATGCGCCAGGCAATTACACGTACACGGTCGGTGGCGGTGCATGTCCCCCGGACCAGAGCGTGGTCGCTATCACCGTGAACCCCGGTCCGGATGCGGGCCTCGACAACGCCATCGCCCTTTGCAGCAACGGCGCGCCCATCCAACTTACCGGCGCGCTGCTCGGAACGCCGGACCTCAACGGTTCATGGACCGATCCCAACGGTGTTGCGTTCGGTGGAACGTTCGACCCCAGTGCTTCGCAACCGGGCGTGTACGCCTACACCGTGCCCGGCAACGCGGGCTGCCCCGATGATGTCGCTGAACTGACCATGGCCGTGAGCCCGGAAGCCGATGCGGGCACCAACGGTGTTGCGCAATTGTGCAGCAACGACGCGCCGGTGGACCTCTTCACCTTGCTAGTTGGTACACCGGATGCAGGTGGGGCATGGGTTGATCCCAACGGCATTGCCACCACCGCGGTCATGGACCCGAGCAATGCACTGAGCGGAGCCTACACGTACACGGTGACAGGCCTTCCGCCGTGCGCCAACGCCACCGCGAGCGTCTCTGTTACCATCACACCTGCGCCCGATGCGGGTGCTGATGCGATTGCGACCTACTGCAACACCTCGCCGCCAGTTCAGCTCTTCGGGTTGCTGGGTGGTGCACCGCAAACAGGGGGCGCCTGGACCGATCCGAACGGGAACCCGAGCGGTGGTGCTTTCGATCCAGCGAATGATACGCCCGGCGCCTATACCTATCGTGTGGTCGGACAGGGCAATTGTGTCGATGACGCATCAGTGGTGACGGTGAACGTGAGCATCGCCGCCGATGCTGGAAGCGACGGCAGCATCACCGTGTGCAGCAACGATGCCGCCTTCACGCTCTTCCCGCTGCTCGGTGGAAGTCCGGATGCAGGCGGCACTTGGACGGACCCGAACGGGACAGCGATGAACGGTACCGTGGATCCCTTCACTGCTGTCGGTGGCGACTACACCTATACCGTGAATTCACCAGTGCCGTGTGCGGCGCAGAGCGCGGTGGTGACCGTCACCATCATCCCCAACAACGCACCTGGGATCACCATCGACATCGGGAATGGATGCGCGCCTGTGCTGGCCAGCATCACCAGCAGCTATACCGGGCCGGGCACGTGCGTGTGGGACCTCGGCAACGGCACCAGCGTCAACGAATGCGAGCCTGATTCCATCGAATACCTAGCGGGCACCTACGACCTTTCCGTGACGATCGATCCCGGGAACGGGTGCAACGGCACCTTCACGTACACGGATGCAGTGGTGGTGGTTGATCCGCCCACCGCATCCTTCTACGCACTGCCCGATACGCAGGTGAGCATTGCCAACACCGAGGTCTTCTTCGCCAATACCAGCTCCGGCGCCAACGCATGGCTGTGGCAGTTCGACAGTCTGGACGAAAGCACCACGGAGAACCCACTGTACGTGTTCCCCAACGAAGAGCCCGGCGAGTACGAGGTCTGTCTGGTCGCATACGCATCAGCAACATGCGCCGACACAGCCTGCCATACCATCATCGTTGTGGGCAGCGGCGTGTGGGTGCCGAACAGCTTCACACCCGATGGTGACGGCCACAACGACTTCTTTTTCCCGGTCCTGGGAAACCCATCACCGGAAGAATACCGCTTCGCGATCTTTGATCGTTGGGGCCAGCCGCTCTTCGACACCACCGACCCTGCGCAAGGCTGGGACGGCAGTTTCGTTGATGGCCAGCAGACACCGCTCGGTGTCTACATCTGGAAACTCTGGATGCGCGAACCCTTCACCAGTGATAGGGTGGAGCGCACTGGGCATGTGACGTTGGTGAGGTGATGGGCTTCCCATGGACCTGACGCGGTTCATAACAACAGTGGCTCTTGTCGGCGGGGTACTTGTCGCGCATTCGCAACCCTGCAGTGCTGGCGACCTGAAGAAGTTGGAGCGTCGGATGGACAAGAGCGATGTGGCATGTGGCGCGCATATAGCGTACGCCATAGCGCAGTGCTACAGGGACGTGAACGATTCGCTCTGGAAGCACTGGTTGGGCGAGGCCATTCGTCTGCGCAAGGCTTGTATGCAGTGCTTGAACATGGCCGACCGCATTGATCAGATCAGCAGCATCGCGAAGTGGTACCTGGAATTGGGGGACGAGACGAACTCCGAACTATGGGCGGAGAAGTGGACCAAGGTGGAATGCGAAAGCAACGAGCCGCATTACCATTTGGCCAAAGTGTACCTCCATCAAAACAAGCGGAAGGAAGCCCTTGCGGGATTCCGGGTTGCCCAGAAGAAGGGCGGAAAGCAGGAAGACTTGTCCAGGCACATCGCTCACCTCGATTCGTTGTTCAACTACCCCGTTACCGTACGGCTCCTACAAGATGTTGAGTTGACCGGGCGAGTGGTGGATCTCGACTCCACGCAGCATTCCATCCAGCGTTGCAGATCTGAGCACGGTTGGGATTTCATCTGCACCATCGATGGGCGGCCCTTCTTCGGCATGGACACTGGGAATGAGCCTCCGCGGAACGAGTTCGTATTCCTCTACCTGACCCTTGCTGGCCAGCGCATCGACCTCGACGTGTCCGGCATGTTCAACCCGTGTTGGGATGGCGTTATCGATCAGGGTATGTTCGATTGGCAATTTATCGAGAGCGGCTATCTGCTCCGTGGTTACTTCAGCGACGGTGCCGGTTCCTACATCGCGGAGTGGACCATTATCGGTGGGTCGTCCATGCGTACGCGGATCGAGCGGTTCAGTCCATAACACGGAACAATGGGTGTGTGAACTCATGTGAACCGGACGCACTTACAAGCAGCGCGCCCCGGCCCCCCTCTATCTTCGGCCGCCTTCCCGCAGCCCGTGCCCGAACGCCTCGTCATCATCCCCACCTACGATGAGAAAGAGAACATCGAGGACGTGCTCACGCGCGTTTTCGGGCTGCAACCGGAGTTCCAGGTGCTGGTGGTGGACGACGGAAGTCCGGACGGTACTGCGGACATCGTGAAAGACCTTATGGCCCGCTGGCCTGGGCGCCTGCACCTGATGGAGCGCAAGGGCAAGCTCGGGTTGGGCACCGCCTACATCGCAGGTTTCAAGTGGGCACTGGAGCGCAACTATGCGTTCATCTTCGAGATGGACGCGGATATGAGCCACAACCCCGACGACCTAATCCGACTGTACAACGCTTGCGCTCAGGAGGGCGTGGGTATGAGCGTTGGCAGTCGTTATGTGCGCGGCGGCAGCGTGCGCGACTGGGCGTGGCACCGCGTGGCCATCAGCTGGTGCGCGTCGCTGTACGTGCGTACGGTTTTGTGGCTGGGCGTCATGGACACCACCGCCGGTTTCGTTTGCTACCGGCACGGCACCTTGGCCCAGCTCGATCTCGATGCCATCAAGTTCATCGGCTACGCGTTCCAGATCGAGATGAAGTACCGCGTGAAGCGCAAGGGACTGCGTATCGTGGAGGTGCCCATCACTTTCGTGGATCGTGTTAAGGGCCGCAGCAAGATGAGCCTCAACATCTTCAACGAAGCCTTCATCGGCGTGCTGAAGATGCGTGCGACGGTGAAGTAGGGAGGGTGCTCGAACGAGGCCCAGGCGGTTCCCGGTCCATGGATTACCGGACCAGGGCGACGCTCTGGGTCCTGGTCGAGGGTCCATTGGCCAAGACCACAGTGTAAGCGCCACCGGGCAGTGCGCTCAGGTCAAGGGTGCCTTGCGGCCGCACCAGTTCGTTCACCACTACACGGCCAGCGGCATCCATTACACTGCACACGGCAGGGCCGGATGCGAGCAGGCCAAAATGCCCCGGAGTGCTGATGGGAACAAGTGCAAGCTGCTCCGGTGCAGGCGGCACATCCGCCGAGGTCGTGCCGTTCAAACAGAACTTCATATCGCGTTGAACACGGCCCACCAAGGTGCCGTTCCTGTATTCGTTCACGTTGATCAGGATGACATAGGCGCCGATGATGAACGGGTCCTGGAACTGGAACAGTCCGGAGCTCAGGTCCACCCAGCTCGTGTCGCCGGGCGGGCTCAGTTCATGGGGCATGTCGTAGCCGAGCATCACGTTGCAGAAGTTCCCTGACGGGGTCCCCAATGTGATGGCCAAGCTGTCACCATCGGCGTCAACAGGCGTGGTCTCATGGATCAGTGTGTTGCCGTTGAAGTACACATAGGTCTGCGGTGAGGTGAGCCGCACGGAACTATTGTAAGTGAAGGGGCTGCTGGCGTTGATGATGCCACGGACGCAGATGCTCTGGTTGGTGGGGAAGGGGATGTTGATCACGTCGGCGCTCCGCACGGAAAGCTCAATGCCGATGGGGTATTGCCCTGCAGCGGCATAGGTGTGCTGCCCGGTATAGATCAAGCGGTAAGAACAACAGAACGACGGTAGCGTGTCGATCTGTGCAAGCGTCATCGGCGCAGTGTTGCCATCGCCCATTTCCAGGTTGTAGGTCGAGGGATTGATCGTACTACTGGCGTAGATGTGCAGCTCGAGGTTGTACATCAAGGCAGTCATATGGTCATGGTAGATCTCGGCGCCGCACAAATGGGAGGCTGATGCGGACGCACTGAAAAGGGACGATGTGGCCAGCGCGGCAACGACAGGAAGAGTGCGCATGGAGGGTTGGTGTTGGGGCCCACGGTTGACGTTCCTGCGCATCCAAGCGTTGCACAGGCTTACAAACGATCGCCGATGGTCGCGGCGATGGTGCGCGTGGCGCCGGCCTTTTCTTGCACGTAGTTGCGTGCCGCTTGCGAGGCGTTTGCGAGTGCTGCCGCATCGCCGAAGAGCGTTTCGAGCGGCGCCGCCAAAGTGCCCGCGTCGCGTACCTCGTGCGCTGCGCCTGCCGCTATCAAGCCTGCTGCTTCCGTGAACTTCACGTGCTTCGGCCCGAAGAGCACCGGCTTGCCCCACGCGGCGGCCTCGAGCACGCTGTGGATCCCATCGCCGAAGCCGCCGCCGACGTACGCCACATCGGCGTACTTGTACAACCGGGCGAGCAGTCCCATGCGGTCCACCAGCAACGTGCCCTGTGCTTCGTGGCCCAAGGTGGCAGCAATGTTCTCCGGCGAGGATCCTTCAAGCTCGCTCCAACGCACCAGCGGTTTCGGGAAGCGCGCCTCGATGCGTTGCAGTTGTTCGGGCTTCAATTCGTGCGGCACCACCATCAGTTTGTACTGGCTGGCGCTCGGCTCTTTGCCGAGTGCTTCCAGCAACAGATCCTCATCGGCAGGCCATGTGCTTCCGCAGACCAGCACGCGGTGTGAGCCCCGGAATGCCGCAGCGATGGGCAGTGCTTCATCCGATTCCACGATGCGCAGCACGCGGTCGGGCCTTGTGTCGCCAACGGTCTCAGCGTTCGTGATGCCGATCTCAGCGAGCAAGCGGCGCGAGGCCTCGTCCTGGGTGAAGATGCGGGTGTAGCATCGGAGCATGCTGCGCCATGCAGCGCCGTACCAGCGGAAGAACAGCTGTCCGGGGCGGAACAAGGCGCTGATCAGGAACACCGGTGTGCCCGCCGCCTTCAATGCGTGCAGGTGGTGGTACCAGAATTCGTACTTCACGAACACCGTCACGCGTGGATGCACCAACTCCACCAACCGCGATGCATTGGCAGCGCTGTCCGGTGGCAGGTATTCGACGTGCGTGGCGAGCGGGTGCTCTTTTCGCGCTTCATAGCCGCTGGGCGAGAAGAACGTAATGAGCACCGGCAGTCCGGGCTGCTTGCGCTTCAGTTCCTCCACTACTGGGAGTCCTTGCTCGAACTCGCCTACGCTGGCGCAGTGCATCCACACGCATCCCTGCAGCACATCCGCCTTTGACTGTAGCCGCTGCCAAGTGCCGCGCCGCCCTTCCACCCACGCCTTGGCCTTCGGGTTGAACGGTGCCGCCGCCCGGATGCCCCAATGGTAGAGGCCCGTGGCGATGGTGTACAGCAACGGCATGGGCCGGCCTAGTAGATGTAGAAATCGTCCGCCATCCGCTTGAAGATGGGCAGCGTCCAGCCCGCACGGATCCCGTAGAGCATGTCCTTGCGCGTGCCGGTTTCCGTGGTGCGCGTGTCGAAGTTGAAGGCCCGCAACGGCTCGGTGAACCCCAAGATCGTCTCGAACGTGATCTGGAAGTTGATGAGCCGCTTGTTGCCGATGTGCTGGTAGCCTGCCGCGAGCGATACGTATGGTCCGGCCGCCAAGCGGTCATAGCCTTCCAGGTAGTCATACTCCAGCTGAGGTACCACGTGGTTCTGGGTTTCGATGCGGATCTTATGGCGCAGGTAGCCGCCGCCGAACTTCAGCAGCAGCCCGCTGTTGGGATTGGGCCCGGCCACCGGGATGATCTTCCCGAGGATGCCGCCCACATGGTAGCCGCGTTCATACACCAGCACGCTCGCCTCCTTGCCATCGGCATCACGGATGATCCCTTCGCTGTCGATGACGTTGCGCAACAGACCGTACTCCTCGACGTTACTTCCGAAGATGAACCCGCCTTGGGCGCCGATGAGATAGTTGCTCTTGAACTTCACGTAGGCCTCCAGACCGATGTTGCTGTTGGCACCGAACCGCAGGTCCATGTCGCCCCCCGGCATCTGGTAGGCGTAGGATGCGGTGATGGGGACCATCACCACGGACGTATCCCTGTGGCTCTTCTGCCCGTAGCAGGGGGCCATTGCTCCGAGAAGCAGGAGGAGGAGATATGCGCGAAGCTGAAACAAAACGGGGCGAAAGTAGCCGCGAAGGTCGCTGTGGAAGTCCCGTTGATAACGCGGGGAACACCGCTGCCCGTTGGGCCAAGTCCATGTTGGGGCGGGGATATCTTCGCCCGCTTGTAAGCTGAAGACAAGCCTACGGAACATGGAAACGACCGCGCGCATGAAGCCCATCCAGATGGTGGACCTGCAAGGGCAGTACGAGAAGATCAAAGGCGAGGTGGATGCCGCGTTGATGGACGTGATCAAGAGCACCGTCTTCATCAACGGACCCGAGGTGAAGGAGTTCGAAAAGGAACTGGCGGCGTACTTGGGCGCGAAGAGCGTCATCGCCTGCGCCAACGGCACGGACGCCCTGCAAATTGCCATGATGGCCCTGGGCCTGCAGCCCGGGGACGAGATCATCACGTGCTCGTTCACCTTCGTGGCCACGGTGGAGGTCGTAGCGCTGCTCGGCATCACACCGGTGTTCGCCGATGTGCTGCCCGGGACCTACAACATCGACCCGGCCGACATCCGTCGGAAGATCACACCGAAGACGAAGGCCATCGTGCCGGTGCACCTGTTCGGCCAGACCGCCGACATGGAAGCCATCATGGACATCGCCAAAGAGCACAACCTGTTCGTCATCGAGGACAATTGCCAGGCCATCGGCAGCGACTATGCCTTCAGCAACGGCCGCAAGCAGAAGAGCGGTACCATCGGCCACATCGGCACCACCAGCTTCTTCCCCAGCAAGAACCTGGGCTGTTACGGCGACGGCGGCGCGCTCTTCACCAACGATGAGGAATTGGCGAAGAAGATCCGCCGCGTGTGCAACCACGGCAGCGATGTGCGCTACTACCACGAGGTGATCGGCGTGAACAGCCGCCTCGACTCCATGCAGGCCGCGGTCCTGCGGATCAAGCTGCGGCAGTTGGACCAGTACGCCGCAGCGCGCAACAAGGCCGCAGCGCATTATGACGGTGCATTCAAAGGCATGGAGCACATCACCACACCGGCGCGCAGCAACAGCAGCTCGCACGTGTTCCACCAGTACACCATGCGCATCGGTGGCGGTCACCGCGATGCGCTGAAGAAGCACCTGGAGGCGAACGGCGTGCCCGCCATGATCTATTACCCCGTGCCCTGCCATTTGCAGAACGCGTACAAAAGCGTCCGCTTCCCGCAAGGCTCGCTGCCGGTGACCGAACAGCTCACCCATGAGGTGCTGAGCCTGCCCATGAGCACGGAGCTCGACGAACAACAACTTGCGCACATCACCACCACGGTGAAAAGCTATTTCAACCAGTAAGACGGGCGCAACCAGCGCTACAACCACCAAGAGCAGATGAACATTGCAGTCGTAGGAACAGGCTATGTAGGACTTGTCACGGGCACGTGCTTCGCCGAAACGGGCAACCACGTGATCTGCGTGGACATCGACAAGGAAAAGGTGCAGAAGATGAAGGACGGCAAGGTGCCGATCTACGAACCGCACCTTGACGTGCTCTTCGAGCGCAACATCCGCCAGGGCCGCCTGCACTTCACCACCGACCTGAAGACGGCGGTGGACAAGGCGCAGATCATCTTCCTCGCTCTGCCCACGCCGCCCGGCGAGGACGGCAGCGCCGACCTGAAGTACGTGTTGGGCGTGGCCGATGATCTGGGCAAGATCATGACCGACTACAAAGTGCTCGTTGACAAGAGCACCGTGCCCGTGGGCACCGCCGAGAAAGTGCACGCCGCCGTGGCCAAGCATGCCACGGTGCCTTTCGATGTGGTGAGCAACCCCGAGTTCCTGCGCGAAGGATTCGCGGTGGATGACTTCCTGAAGCCCGACCGTGTGGTGGTAGGCACCAGCAGCGACCGTGCAAAGAAGCTGATGGAAGACCTCTACAAACCCTTCGTGCGCCAGGGTAACCCCATCATCTTCATGGACGAGCGCAGCGCCGAACTGACCAAGTACGCCGCCAATGCTTTCCTCGCCACCAAGATCACCTTCATGAACGAGATCGCGAACTTCTGCGAGGCCGTTGGGGCCGACGTGGACAAGGTGCGCATCGGCATGGGCACGGACAGCCGCATCGGCAAGCGTTTCCTCTTCCCGGGTATCGGCTACGGGGGCAGCTGCTTCCCCAAGGACGTGCAGGCACTGGCCAAAAGCGGTGCCGATGCGGGTTACGACTTCCGCATCATCAACAGTGTGATGGACGTGAACGAATGGCAGAAGACCGCGCTCATGCCCAAGATCAAGAAACACTTCCGTGGTTCGTTGAAGGGCAAACGCTTCGCGTTGTGGGGCCTCGCGTTCAAGCCGGACACTGACGACATCCGGGAGGCACCGGCGTTGTACATGATCGACGCGCTGCTGGCCGAAGGCGCCACCGTGAACGCCTTCGACCCCGAGGCCATGGGCAATGTGAAGCGCTTGAAAGGCGATTCCATCGATTTCGCTACCGACGAATACGATGCGCTCAAGGGCGCCGATGCGCTGATCATCGCCACGGAGTGGAGCGCCTTCCGCAACCCGGACTTCGCACGCATGGCCGAATTGCTGAAGAACAAAGTGGTGTTCGACGGCCGCAACCTCTTCGAACTGGACCAGATGAAGGCCCAGGGCTTCACCTACGTTAGCATCGGCCGCACAGCCATCACCGCATGAGCAAAGAACGCGTCCTCATTACCGGCGCTGCCGGTTTCCTCGGTTCACACTTGTGCGACCGCTTCATGGCCGAAGGCTACGAGGTGGTGGCCATGGACAACCTCATCACGGGCCGCCTGAAGAACATCGAGCACCTCTTCGGCAAAAAGGGCTTCGAGTTCTACCACCACGACGTAAGCAAATACGTCCACGTGCCCGGCGAGTTGAAGTACATCCTGCATTTCGCTTCACCGGCTTCGCCCATCGACTACCTGAAGATCCCCATTCAGACCCTGAAAGTGAGCTCGCTCGGCACACACAACCTGCTGGGACTGGCCAAGGCGAAGGGCGCGCGCATCCTGGTGGCCAGCACCAGCGAGGTATACGGCGATCCGCAGGTGCACCCGCAGACGGAGGATTACTGGGGCCACGTGAACACCGTGGGCCCGCGCGGCGTGTACGACGAAGCCAAACGTTTCCAAGAGGCCATCACCATGGCCTATCACACGTACCACGGCTTGGAGACGCGCATGGTGCGCATCTTCAACACCTATGGTCCACGGATGCGATTGAACGACGGCCGGGTGTTGCCCGCCTTCATCGGCCAAGCACTGCGCGGCGAAGACCTCACCGTGTTCGGGAAGGGGAACCAGACGCGCAGCTTCTGTTACGTGGACGACCTCATTGAAGGCATCTTCCGTCTACTGATGAGCGACTACGCCGGCCCGGTGAACATCGGCAACCCGGCGGAGATCACCATCGGCCAGTTCGCCGAGGAGATCATCAAGCTCACGGGCACCAGCCAGAAGGTGATCTACAAGCCTTTGCCACAGGATGACCCGATGCAACGCCAACCGGACATCACGCTGGCCAAAAAGCTCCTGGGCTGGGAGCCGAAAGTCTCGCGTGCCGAAGGCCTGAAGATCACCTACGAGTACTTCAAGAGCCTTACCCCGGAAGAACTCCACGAGAAGGACCACAACACCTTCGAGGGGTACGTAAGGAAGTGAGGGCTAGCCGATCCTCAGCACGCTCACGGAGCGCATTTCCTGATCGTGGAGGAAGTGCTTGATGCTCGCCTCGTGCTTTCGCAGCAGGTGGGCCAATTCAAGAGTGCCCGTGTTTCCCGTGCAGAGCAGGACGACCTTCGGAGGCGGGCCTTTGAGCGCGGCGAGGTCCTCGAAGTCCCGGTCGAATGTGACAATGCAAGAGCCTGTTGTTTCGGCGAACTTCCAGATGGATCGGTCCGGAGCGCCTTTCAACTTCCTGTCGCTCACATGGGCGCAACCCGGAAAGGAAGTCCGGAGCAACTTCACGATCCGGAACGAGATGTTCTGGTCGAAGAGCAGCATTCAGGCTAGCGACCGGATATACCGCTCCCTGCGAGCGGCGTAATGCAGGCAAGCAAGAATGTCCTCCTCGTGCAGCTCGGGAAAGTCCTTGATAATGGCCTTGTGGGACATCCCTGAGGCAAGCCAACTCAACACATCTTCCACGGCAATGCGGGTCCCTCGCACGCACGGGCGGCCGAACCGCACACGTGCGTCCATGGATATGCGCGGAGCGGAGCGGCTGTTCTTCATCGTGGAGCGAATGTAGGCCATCGCATAGGTCAATGGGACTTCCTTTGCGCGCTGCACCCTGAAGCTTCGCCTCCTTGGACGACCAACCTGAAAAGCCTCTTCTCCCGCTCCGCATCGCCGGGGTTCCCGAGCCCTACAATACGCCGTGGCGGCTGGGCATTGACAGGCGTGCGTTCCTGCGCGCCGGCATCGATCTGCAATGGACCGACGTTGGTGAAGGCACCGGCCGCATGTGCCGCATGCTGGCCGCGGGCGAAACGGATCTCGCGGTGCTCGTGACGGAGGGTGCCGTCCGCGACATCGCCAACGGGGGAGAGGAGCGCATCATCGGCGCATGGGTGGAAAGCCCGCTCACGTGGGGCGTTCACGTTCCCGGCAACAGCTCCGTCCGGACGGTCGATGACCTGCGCGACGCGCCGTACTTGGTGAGCCGTATGAACAGCGGAAGCCATGTGATGGGCATGTTGCATGCACAACGCCTTGGCCGCGCAACTACGTCTGCCGACTTCGAAGTGGTGAACGACCTGAGCGGTGCCTTGGCCCGCATGGCCGACGATCGTCCTTGTGCGTTCCTGTGGGACACGTTCGTGACAGCCAAGCATGTGACCAGTGGAACCATGCGGGTGGTGGACGAGTACCGCCCGGAGTGGCCCGCGTTCGTGGTGGTGGCGCGGCCTGAAGTAGTGGAACAGCATCCGAAGACCATCGCCACGGTGATGAAGATCGCACGCGACCAAGCGAGCGGTTTCGCCATCGGCAAGAACGCCGCGCAGGTGTTGGCCGATCGATATGGTGCCGATCCTTTGCACGCAGCCATGTGGTTGCAGCACACGAAGTGGTCGCACGATGGGGCGTTGCCGGAAAGTGCGGTTGCAACTGTGGCCAAAGCGCTGCACGGGGTTGCGCTGGTGCCGGGCACCGTGGATGAAGCGGTTGCGCGGGTGATGGCCAGCGTGGCCTATCCCGTTGCCCCCAAACGGGCCTCGCGCTGATCCTGTACGGCTACGAAGAGCTCGGCGCCCTTGTCGGGCTTCACCAAGAGTGCGCCCATGCGTGGTGGTCCGAACAGGAACTCCTCGCCACGGTCGGTGGGTTGCAGCGCATAGACCATGCTTTCACCATCGAGCAAACGGTATTCGCAGAA
Organism: Flavobacteriales bacterium; assembly: GCA_016699575.1. Taxonomy (NCBI): domain Bacteria; kingdom Pseudomonadati; phylum Bacteroidota; class Flavobacteriia; order Flavobacteriales; species Flavobacteriales bacterium. The sequence continues at coordinate 2,777,875 of CP064979.1, forward strand.
GCGGGAGGCAATGAGCTCGTTGACATCCACTTGGTACGAACGCCAGAACGCCGCCAACGTGCTGTAGCCTGCGTTCACCAGGTCCTCCATGGCCTTGCGGTGCTTCAGGCCGGGGTCGTAAACAGGATGGTCCGTCCAATCGCGCGTTCCATCGAAGGTCATACGGTCCCAGCCCGGCACTTCCTGCATCAGCAAGGCATAGAGGTCAACCACATGTGCTGATCGTACCATGATCAACTGCCTGCGGTGGTCATAGGTCAAATACACTCCACCGGCGGCCGTTGGCGCACATCCTTGGTAGCGCTCGAAGGGGTGCGGCTCGTGGGTCTTCTCCAGCAGCCCCAGGTCGATCAGGGGCAGCACATCGTACGACCCGAAGAAGTCGCTCAGCTCCACCAACCCCTGCTTGCGGCCGTGCTCAATGGCCGCCCACCGCTCCTCGAACGCCCCTTTCGACATGGTGCGAAATTGGGACCGCCCGATCCGCTTGGAACCGCCATTTGACGCGGGTTTTACAACGTTCGTGTTGATCGACGGGCTAACATGGGAGTGTTGATCGGCTGTGGATATCACAGCCCATCTTTGCCCCCGGATACCTTTCCGCCGACCACCCACGTTGAAGCCCCGCATGCGTCCCGGCCGCCTCTTTGCCATCCTATCCCTGCTGTTCTCCTCCCTGGCTACCAAGGCGCAGGTGAGCGAGCTGGGCATCACGGGAGGGCTCACCTACTACATCGGCGACCTGAACACCCGGCATTACTACAACGCCAAGCCGGGTTTCGGGCTGGTTTACCGGTACAACTTCAACGAGCGCTATGCCTTCCGGCTGCAAGGGCTGTACAGCCGGTTGGAGGCCTTCGATAGCGACAGCCCGGACCCCAACGCGCAATACCGGGGCTTGAGCTTCACCACCAGCCTCATCGAGGTGGCCGGCCTGTTGGAGATCAACTTCTTCCCTTACCGGGCAGGAAAGGAGAAGAAGAGCTGGACCCCGTTCATCTTCCTGGGCGCCGCCTACTTCCGGGTGAACCCGCAAGCGGACCTTAACGGCGTGCGCTTCGACCTGGCCCCATTGGGTACCGAAGGACAGGGCACCAGTGCCGGGACCAATGAGCCCTATGCCTTGGACAATCTGGCCTATCCTTTCGGGACGGGCCTGAAGTTCAACCTGAAGCGGGTGGATATCCAACTGGAGTGGGGGCTGCGGAAGACCAAGACCGACTACATCGACGACGTGAGCGGTCTGTATGTGGACAATGCCGTGCTGGAGTTCGAGAACGGTGACCTCAGCGCGGCACTGGCCGACAGAACAGGGGCCGATCGCACCAATGGGGACCCCAACGCCGGGCGGGCCCGCGGCGACGGCAAGACCACCGACTGGTACCAGTACACCGGCCTCAGCATCACCATCCTCCTCGGCCCCAAGTTCACCGAGTGCGACGAGCTCTACAAGAGCATGCGGGAGAGGAGGCGGTAGTGTTGTTGCTCTTCTGCCATTTTTCTTCTTACCGGTTAACCCCGGTTGAAAACTCGCTTTGGCATTGGCTGGCCAAGTGAGCACCTTGGCAGCACCAACACGAAACAACCGAAGGCCATGAGAACAGACTTGGACAAGGTGCGCCGCGCTACGGCAGCGGCAGGAAAACGAACCCGTTTTGAACAGGTGTTGATAATGGGGGGGGGGATTTTTGATCGGACTGCTATCGTCAAGTCGTGAAGCCATGGCCCAAGATGCCATTGTTGCGAACGGACCGCAGCAAATGTTGATCGGACAAGCTTTGGGTTCGGTTCCGTTAAGCGCCTTCCAAGTCCATCCAGGCAATGATCCACGGCTCTATCATGGCGAGGCACCGGTTCATTCCCAGAACGCGCTTTATGATGACGAGGGTGACCTGTTGTTCTTCGTGATCGATGGGAAGGTTTTCGATGCCGAAGGCTATCTGATCGCGGACAACAGTTTGGCGGCCAACTGCCAAGAGTGCTTGTTCACAGGCATCGGGCAAGTAGCCGTAACGCTGATCCCAGGCTCGTGTACGCGGTACTACCTCGTTGCCGGATACGATGTTCCCGGTGCGGATTTCCATGCTCTGGGTTATTCGATCCTTGATCTGGAGGAACCCAGCGCCCATTGGCCCGGCAGAAATGGTCGTGTTTTGGACCAGGACTACGTGTGGAACGACCCATTGCTTGATGCTCAGCTAGGGGACCAATATTCCAACATGCCTTCATGGCAAGCCAATGGGAATGCCGTTGCAGGCTTCGTCAGCGTGTGCATGATCAATCTCGATGAAGAGAACGGACTGAGCTTCGGATACGAATGGGGCTTGCAGCTGGCATTGTACGACACGGATGATCTGGTGAATGAAGACAAGTTGCTTTTTGTGATCGACGAGGTCGGGCTGTGTTACTACACGATCACATCCACGGGTATCGTGAAAACGGATTGCTTCACTGAAGGAGAACCGATCAATAGCTCCACTTCCGAGTTCGGCTACGACCCGCGCCGACCCTACGGTGGCACATGTGTGTTCGGCAAGAACCCCAACACGGGCGATGTCTATTTCGCCATGACCAAGGCTGGCCGGTACACTGGCAACACAGGGCCTTCCGTCTTCTTGTTCAAGGTTTACTTCAACGGCACCATTGAGTGGTTGCAGGACATCACAACCATCAACGCCAACAACGTGGTCACCAACGTGACGGGTCTTGTCTTCAGTCCTTCAGGACAGCACCTGTACGTACTCCAGCATCCCGGACCGACGCTTTGCAGCATCAACTTGTCGAACTATGCGGTCACTGACCTGACCAGCGCACTTAGCATCACGGATCCGCAGGAGCTGTCCCATGGAACCTTGGCCATCGATAAGGCACCTTCGGGCAATGCACCTGCGTTGTATGTCCTGAGCGCTGGTCGTGCAGCATGCAAGCTATCGCCCGACCTACCAGCACTGGCCGGCTCATGGGTTGACCCCCTTCCTGTGACGGGCGTCCTTGGGCCGCGCCCCGAATACATCTATGCCTCCAACAACTTTCCGAGCCTGTTGCCGGATATGCACAACTATGCCGAGCAGCAGGTCTTGGCGCTGTCGCCGCAAGGCGCTTGCTGCGAGTATTCCGAGAGCCTCGACGCTGAACCTGGCCACACCTTCCCCAACTCGTTCGGCACTACTGTAGTGTGGCAGCCCGGTGGCAACTTCTTCGGAGGGTCGAACAATGTCACCTTCACGCAGGATGTCATCGTAGAGACCGGTTGCCGGTTGACCGTGAACAACATGGTGGTGCGCTTTGCGCCGAATGCGCGGCTCATCGTTAGGCGTGGTGGCTATGCGAAGTTCGACAACTGCCTGCTCACCAGTTTGCCATGCGCCAATCTCCGTTGGCCCGGTGTGCGTGTGGAGGGCACACCCGGTGTGGATCAACTGCCCGTGATCGGTGGCGACCAAGGCTTCGCGTTCTTCACCAACAACACCATTGTGGACCGTGCCGAAGTGGGCGCTTGGTGTGCCCGCGAGCTGAACGGCCAAGCAGTTGGCGGGTTCTATGGCGGCATTGTGCGGGCCTCTAGCACCACGTTCCGGAACTGCCGCTATGGTGCTCGTGTCGAGAACTACACCTTCACTCCCAACCAGATGTCGTGGTTCTACAACACCTCATTCACGGTGGACCAGAATTGGCCCGATGCGCCCATCCTACCGATTGCTCAGGCATGGATCAGCAACACGCGTGGTGTGGCCTTCACCAACTGCCGCTTCGGGAATGATGGTGCGTACCCTGCCGAAGATGCCGGTGTTGGTCTGGTCGCTTTCAGTGCCCTGGTGTTCGTGAACGGCGATGCCAACCCGGCCAACACCTACTTCCGCAACTGGCGCATTGGCATGCTGGGCGGCTCGAACATCCTTACCAGCACCTTGGTGGACGAAATGCACTTCGAGGGGAACCTCTATGGCTTGGTCGATTTCAACTGCCGCTTCGCGCAGTACACCAACAACACGTTCGATGTGCCATCCGCGACCGGCTTCTCAACACCACCGACGGGCATGTTCCTCTGGCAAAGTCAGTTATACACGGTGGAGCGCAACAGCTTCACGGGTGGGGCATGGGACCAGAATTCTGGTATCTACTTCTTGGGCTACGCGCCGAACTTGAACCAAGCCAACTGGACCTACTTGGAGAACAAGATCTATGACAACGACTTTGAGGGTCTTGAGTTCGGCAACCTGGTGCGCTACATCCACCGTGGCGATGCACCGGCCGAAGAGCAATGGGGCTTGGCGGTGTACTGCGGAGACTACACAAACTGTCAAATCGATGTTGCGCTCAACGCTCAGAGCATCATCCGCCCCAACCAAGGGTTCCCCAACCAGCAACTGAGCGGCAATCGGTTCCTGGACCCGGCGGATTGCATCAACACCTTTGATTGGTATTTGGATGCGGCTTGGAACGTTATCCCCGGCTGGTCACCCAACATGACCACCACGGTGTTCCGGAACCAGGATCCAGTGAGCGATGTGTTGTGTGACGGATGGGGTGGCTTTGCCGATGTGCCCGTGAATGGTAGTGGGCCGCATAGCGATGCCGTGACCTGCGGTGGCGGCGCGCTGGACGATGTGATCCAGGTGACCGAGTACGGACAGCGGTACCACACCGCAAATGGTTTGCTTGTGAGCGCCCAAGCTGCACTGGACGGTGCCCTGGACAGCGGCAGCGAGCACGATCTGCTGAACGCCTTGCATGCCGAACCAGCATGGAGCAGCAGCGCCCTGCGCGACCTGCTCTTGGGCAGCAGCCCATTGAGCGACGAGGTGCTGATGGAGTCCATGCGTCGCGAACCCGCCTTGGACAACTGGCACCTTACGCAGGTAATGGTGGCCAATGTGCCGCTGAACGAAGGCGTCTACAAAACCTTGCTGTACGGAGAATACCTCTCGCCCTTCTTCATGGGTATTGTGGCCGATGCGCAGGCAGGATCAGGCACCAGCTTCAAGCAAGTGTTAGAGAGCGAGATCGTACTGCGCCGTAGCGAAAAGGCCATGGCAATGGCCCGCTATGGCTGGTACTTGAGTGCCGATACCAACAGCTTCGATGGGGTGGATACCCTGCGCGTACTCCTGTTTGGAGACAATGACCCTCTGCACACCCAATTGCGCACCGAGTTGGCCATGTCCGCACAGAACTGGAGCGCTGGTTTGGCCGAATTGGACGGACCTGGCCTTAACCTCAACGGCCGCAGCGGCTACCGCAAGTTGCTGCTCGCATTGCAAGCGCACGGTGGCGATCCCGCACTTTTCACGCCCGCCGAAGTGAGCGAACTTACCTCGGTGATGGAAGCGGGCGAAGCAGGTGCTGCACTGGTTGCGCGTGCGCTGTGGGAGGCGGGCGCGAGCACGTATGTGCCACCAGTGGAGATCCCTGAGCATTTCCGCTCGATGGAACAACCGCATGCAACCGGCACATCAGGTGCGGCGCGCCCTGCCTTGGCAGCCTATCCGAACCCCGCGAACAACGCGGCCTACGTGGTTTGGCCTGTAGCCTTTGCTGGGAATTGGATGGTGGTGCTCGATGTGGCTGGACGTGAAGTACAGCGGCAGCAGTTGCTAGGTGCCGGGGTGCTGGATCTCGATGCCAGCGCCTTGCCACCTGGTCTTTACCAGTTGGCTGTTCAGGGTACGCCACTCAGTACATCCCTAAGCATCCAGCGATGAAACCCACATGCCTGCTCCAACTGGCCGCAGCGGCCGGTTGGAGCCTGGCTGCCGGGAGTTTGTGCGGCCAGACGTTCAATGTGGTATTGGCAAACCAGCTCGGAGACTACTACGCGGAAGGACACGCTGTGAAATGCCTGCCTGACGGATACTTGGTGTTCGGAAACCAGCAGGAGCAACTCACATTGGATCATGATATCATGATCACGAAATTCGACTTGGCCGGCAACATGGTTTGGCAAATGAACCACAGTGAGCCGGGCGACCAACGGCTGCCCCAAACCACAGCGGCCGTTGCTGCACCGAACGGTACAGGATACTTGGTGGCAGTCAATACCTATTCGGGCAATGCAACTGGTGATACAGTAAGACTGGTCAAATACAACACACAAGGCGATACGCTGTGGACAAGTCTTGTGTGGGCTGATTCATTTGCCTACGGGAGGTCGGTTTTCACTGATGGCGTTCACATCTGTGTCACGGGAAGGTTCATAGACGGCTTCCCACAACCGAACCCGGACCGTTCGTTCATTGTGCGTCTCGATACGAGTGGTGTGGTCTTGGATCGCTATCGGATCCAGAAGATCGTCGTGTATGCTGGCAACGTTGGATTGGACGATGCTTTTTACGCGATTGGCATGGGTCAGCTACCGTCTTTGTCCCCGGTCAGCGACTACCTGATGAAGTTCGACAGCACGGGGGTGGATCAATGGGCCTACATGTTCCCAGGGCCTTTTGCGCCTTGGTTCACGGTATTGCCCTTGAGCAATGGCACCGTGCTGTGCTTGGGCCGTTGGGACGATGCCCTGGGCCCTGCACCAAACGGATCATATATGCTGGCCGTGGATACGGGTGGCACGTTTGCTTGGGACTACCGTGGCGAACCGGGCCATTGGGACAGCGAGGAAACCATGTTCACCGATGCGTTCCAGGACAGTGACACCACCTTCATCGCCTGCGCATCGGTGCAGCGCAACTTTTGGGTGAAAGCCTTGATCTACCGCTTCTCCCTGGATGGCGATTCACTGTGGCGTCGGGAGTACTCGCATTTCAATAGCGGTATGGTACATGCGCCGGAGGTACCATGGGACATTGAGCCAGCTTTGGATGGTGGTATTGTCCTGACAGGCGAGGTTAAGGAGTCGGCCAACTTGGCTACGCGGTATCTCTGGCTTCTAAAGCTCGACAGCCTGGGCTGCTTGGTGCCCGGCTGCCAATACGTGGGGTTGCAGGAGCAGTTGATCGGCTTGGAGGGAGCGTTGCAGGTGGCGCCCAACCCCAGCGCTGGGCGCTTCAACTTGCAACTGGAGATGCCCGCAGCGGTTGAAGTACAAGGCGATCTGTTGTTGCAGGTGTTCGATCCGCGTGGGCGCTTGGTGGTGCGCCGGGTGTTGGGCAGGCAGTTGGAGCAAACCGTTGCGCTGGACTTGTCCGGCGAGCCACCGGGTGTGTACAACGCGCACATTACTGATGAGAAGAGGATGTTGACGGGGGTTAGGTTGGTGGTGGAATGAACGTGCGCGATATGTAACCAACTCACACGACTGTGCCGCAACACGAGGGCCAACTCACACCGAGCAACATGCTTCTAAACGCAGGAGGGGACATCGAAACGCTTACCCCAGCGCACAGGGCTGATTTACTGGCACTTGCAACGAACGCTGAACAGTTCGGTGCTGCTGATGCTTGGGCTTGGCGCTTGTTCCTTGGTGAAACGGACAGTTTGCCATGGAAGGAACTTCCGGAGGCCATGCGCTATCCGAATGCGCCAAAGCCGGACAGGCCGCGATTCTCGCTGGACGCTCTGCTCAACGCCGTTCCGAATCCTGCCTCCGACCGCGTGGTGCTTGCTTACCCGGCTGGCTTCGAGCAGGGTGTGATAGAGGTATGGGCTGCCGATGGTCGGCTCGTGGACCGCAAGCCCTTGCTGGGTTCTCCAGCTGGGGTTGAAGTAGATGTGCGCACGCTGCCGGTTGGACTGTATATGGCTAGCTTGACCATGGATGGGCTGCGTGTGGCGGAAACCAAGTTCTCGGTGGTGCGCTGATGCGTTCGGTCGCGTTGCTTGTCGCGCTCTTGGGCGGGGGTCTTTTGGCCTCCGCCCAAGGCACCTTCCAAGTGTACTTGGACAGTGTGGGGTATGGCTACGCAGGTCAAGGAGTTGGTGTGCAGGAGGTGGATGACGGGTACTTGGTCTTTGCACAACAAGTTGCATCTGATGGCACGTTCCGCACGCACACTGTGATCCATAAGGTTGATTTGGATGGCCAATGGTTGTGGGAGAACGATCCACAGTACGGCATTGACCAGCACTACAACTTTGGGATTATAGATCCGCTGCCCGAGTTAAGTGCTGACACCACGGTGGCCGCGGTGACGGGTTTCGGATACTCATACAGCGACACAGTCAGTCTATATTGGTTGAACCTGGCAGGTGATACCCTTCGAACCAAGCGACTGTATCATCTGCAACAATCGGACTCTGGTTACTGCGGTGTGCGGGCGAGCGTCCGTCTTGGTCAGGGTGGGTTTGTCTTGGCAGGTTTCGAGTCACGGAGCGCCATCGATACCAGTGTGAGCCAAGTACTGTTGCTCAGAACCACCAATCTTGGCGATACATTATGGTCCAAAGTTTTTGGCCAACTTGGTCGGGAGGAGGATGTCTTTGCTATCGCTGAGTACTTGAACGAAGGGTTCCTTCTTGCCGGGTACAGCCTGAACGCAACTGGTACCGATCGGTGCATGCTGATCCGTACCGACAGCTTGGGCAACCAGATCTGGCGGCGGCAGTTCGGCAACAGGGGCTACTTCGCAGGGTCCGTAGTGGCTACCCAAGATGGCAACATCGTTACAGCAAGTGATTATGCGGATACAGGCGGCGGTCCTAGCTACGCCAATCTGATCAAGTGGAGCCCTGGGGGTGTACCCATTTGGGACAAGAAATTCCGCTACGGCTCTGATGCTGCAATGATGGATCTTGATGAACTACCGGATGGATCGTTGATAGGCACAGGTCGATGGGGCGGCGCAGCCTTCGTGCGGAAATTCACCAGTGATGGGGATAGCATTTGGGACCGGCAGGTCTTCTTCATGGGCGGCTTCCATGACCTCCCGGATATTGAACCCACAAGTGATGGAGGGTTCATTGCGGTGGGCTCGGGCTCGCAGTATTTCGTTGGTGCGCCCCACCCCGCCATGAATACGATCATAGTTGTGAAGATGGACAGCTTCGGCTGCGTGGTGCCGGGTTGCCAACTAACGGGCTTGATCGAAATCATGCTCGGCTTGCAAGACGCCCTGCACGCTTACCCCAACCCCAGCAGCGGGCTCTTCACTCTTGCCTTGGCCCTGCCGCAAGAGCTGGAAACCACCGGCGCCTTGCGCTTGCGGGTGTTCGATGCGCTGGGCCGCACGGTGGTGGATAGGAGCTTGGGCAACGCCTACGAGCAGAGCATACCCCTCGACCTGTCCGGGAAACCACCGGGTGTGTACAACGCGCACATCACGGATGAGCGGCGGATGCTCACTGGTGTGACGTTGGTGAAGGAGTGAAATGGAAGCCGGAGCCAAGGCTAGTCGCACCCCTTCACGATCTTTCCCAACGCCATCCGGGGCGGAATGCGACCTTCGCGGCCGTGACGAAAAACGGCCAATCCCTGGAGGCCCTCAAGGCCAGCATCGACCCCCAACGGGTGCCGGGCCATGTGGCCGTGATCATGGACGGCAATGGCCGTTGGGCCAAGGAGAAAGGGGAGGAGCGCATCTTCGGGCACAGCAACGGGGTGCGCAGCGTGCGCGAGACGCTGACCGGGTGCACCGAGCTGGGCGTGAAGTACCTGACGCTCTATGCCTTCAGTACCGAGAACTGGAACCGCCCACAGGAGGAGGTGAACGCCTTGATGGACCTGTTGGTGCGCACCCTGGCCAGCGAAATGGAGGAACTGATGGCGAACGGGGTCCGCATCAATGCCATCGGCGACCTGGATAGCCTGCCGACCGGTTGCCGGGAGACACTTTTCCAGGCCATGCGCACCTCGCAGGGCAATACGCGCATCACGCTCACGTTGGCGCTCAGCTACAGCAGCCGCTGGGAGATGGTGCGCATGGTGCAACACATTGCCAACGAGGTGAAGGACGGCCGTTTGGCCCCCGAAGCCATTGACGAATCCGTGGTGGAACGCCATCTGGCCACGCGCGGCTTGCCCGATCCAGAACTGCTCATCCGCACCAGCGGCGAGCAACGCATCAGCAACTTCTTGTTGTGGCAGATCGCTTATGCTGAGCTCTACTTCAGCCCGGTGATGTGGCCCGATTTCGACAAGGCGGCACTCTACACGGCCGTCCTCAATTACCAGCAACGCGAGCGCCGTTTCGGGCTCATCAGCGAACAGGTGAACCCATGAGCCGTTTTCCGGGAGCAGCGCGTCTGCTTAAGTGCTTCACTGCTATTCTGCTTGCCTGCTTCACCGCTTACGGGCAGCAAGCGACGGGTCCTGTGATGGATCCCAATTTCGCCCGGGAATACGAGATCGGCGGCATTACGGTGAGCGGTGCGGTGCACACCGATGCCAACGCGGCCAAGCTGTTCAGCAACCTGCAAGTGGGGCAGAAGTTGTCTGTACCCGGCCCGAAGATCGCCGACGCCATTGAGCGTCTTTGGAAGCAGCGCCTCTACACCGACGTGCGCATCGAAGCAGCGGAGATCCGTGGCAGCGTCATCTTCCTGAACATCATTGTGAAGGAGAACCCCAGAATGAGCCGCTTCAAGTTCAATGGGGTTACGCGCAACGAGGCGGAGAAACTGCGCGACGAGATGCAGCTGCAAGGCGGCCAGCAACTGACACCCACGTTGGTCAACAGCGTGCAGCAAATGGTGAAGGCCCACTACGTCGATAAGGGATTCCTCTTTGCCAAGGTGGGCACGCGGCGATACCCGGATTCGTTGATGACCAACGGTGAGATGCTGTTCATAGACGTGGACAAAGGCAAGCGCATCCGCATCAAGGATGTCGACTTCACCGGCAACACCAACATCAAGGACCGCCGCCTGCGCCGCGCCATGAAGGAGACCAAGCGCAAACGCTGGTGGAACATCTTCGGATCGAGCAAGTACAACAAGACGGAGTACGCAGGCGACAAGGAGAAGGTCATTGACCTCTACAACAGCAAGGGCTTCCGCAATGCGGCCATCGTGCGCGACACGATGTACCAGGTGAGCAAGCGGCGCATCCGCATCGAGATCGATCTGGACGAGGACAACCGTTTCTATTTCCGCGATATCCGGTTCACGGGCAACACGAAGTACAAGACCGATACGCTGCAACAGATCCTGGGGATCAAGCGCGGCGACATCTACAACAAGGCACTGCTGGAGAGCAAGCTTTACATGAGCCAGGCGGGCAACGACATCAGTTCGCTGTACATGGACCGTGGCTACCTGAGCTTCTACCCGGAGGCCATCGAAACCGTATCGGAGAGCGATAGCATCGACCTGGAAGTCCGCATCCGCGAGGGCAAGCAGTACCGTATACGCAACGTCATCATCAAGGGCAACACGAAGACCTACGACCACGTCATCCGCCGGGAACTGCGCACCAAGCCCGGTGACCTGTTCGACCGCAGCGACGTGCTCCGCAGCCAACGCGAACTGGCCAACCTCAACTTCTTCGACCCGGAGAAGCTGGGCGTTAACCCGATGCCCGATCAGCGCACCGGTCTTGTTGACCTGGAGTACACCGTGGAAGAGAAGCCCAGCGACCGTTTGGAGCTCAGCGGTGGTTATGGGGCCAGCCGACTGGTGCTCTCTTTGGGCCTGTCGTTCACCAACTTCAGCATGCGCAACCTGTTCAAGAAGAACGCTTGGACACCGCTGCCCGCCGGCGATGGCCAAACGCTGAACCTGCGCGCGCAGACCACCGGCCGTTACTTCCAGAGCTACAGCATCAGTTTCGTGGAGCCATGGCTCGGCGGCCGCAAGCCGAACGCCTTGAGTGTCTCGGGCTATTACAACATCCAAACGAACGGTCTCACCAACGACGACCCATCGCAGCAGAAACTGGAGATCATCGGCGGCACCCTCGGCTTGGGCAAGCGCCTCACGTTCCCGGACGACTACTTCATCCTGCGGCACACGATCAGCTACCAGCGCTACATGCTGGACAACTACTTCAACCTGTTCAGCTTCACCAACGGCACCAGCAACGTGCTGGCCTATCAGTTGAGCCTGAACCGCAACTCGGTGGACAATCCCTTCTTCGCGCGCCAGGGCAGCAACATCCTGCTCAGTGTGAAGGCCACAGCGCCGTACAGCCTGTTCATGGGCAACCGCGACCTGACCACGCTCACCGACCAGGAGCGCTACGAGTGGCCCGAGTTCCACAAGTGGAAATTCACCACGCAGTGGTTCACGCGCCTTACCCGCCAGAAGAAGGGCCATGACCTCGTGCTGATGACCCGCGCGGGCTTCGGTTTCCTGGGTCGCTACAACAAGAACATGGGCGATTCGCCCTTCGAGCGCTTCTACCTCGGTGGCAGCGGCCTGAGCGGATTCTCATTGGACGGCCGTGAGATCATCGCCTTGCGCGGTTACGACGACAACGCCATCACTGAGCGCAGCGCAAGCGGTCGTGTGGTCGGTTCGCAGTTCATCACCAAATACACCACCGAACTGCGGTTCCCGATATCGCTCAACCCCAGCGCCACCATTTACATGCTGGCCTTTGCCGAAGCAGGCAACACATGGGGCAACTTCGACCGTTTCGATCCGTTCAGCCTGTACAAAAGCGCGGGCTTCGGTCTTCGTCTGAACCTTCCCATGTTCGGTCCCATGGGCCTCGATTACGGCTGGCGCCTCGATGACGTGCCGTCCGTGCCCAGCATGGCCAAGAGCCAGTTCCACTTCTCCATCGGCATCGACCTGGGCGAGCTCTGAGCCGCCCGCTTACATTCGACACCCTTCACCATGAAGCGCTTCCTCTTCCTGACCATCGCAGCACTGATGATCGCTGCGCCGATGGTATCGTTGGCCCAGACCAAGATCGCCTTCGTGGACACCAAGTACATCCTGGAGCGCATGCCGGAGTACGAGACCGCGCAGAAAGAACTCGACCGCCTGAGCGCTCAGTGGCAGGCCGAAGTGGAGGAACGCCACGCCATGATCAAGCGTATGCGTGATGCCTACAACGCGGAGGCCATCCTGCTCACCGAGGAGATGAAGAAGAGCCGCATGGAGGACATCGAGAAACGCGAGCGTGAAGCACGCGATCTCCAGAAGAAGCGCTTCGGTGTGGGTGGTGACATCTTCAAGAAGCGGCAGGAGCTCATCCAGCCCATCCAGGACCAGATCTACCAGGCGGTGAAGGAGATTGCCGGAACCCAGTACGCCGCTGTTTTCGAGCTCGGTGGCGCCAGTGGCATCCTGTTTGCCAGCCAGAAGTGGGACAAGACCGGCGCCGTGATGCGCAAGCTTGGCCTGAAGGACGACAAGGACACCGACAGTGGAAATACCCGTGGCAACGATGAGGAGGAGGGTGGCGGCGGCGGCAGCGACGATGCCCCGAAGGAGGAGGCACCGCGCGGCGGCGGGAACGATGGCGGTGGAAACACGATCAGCAAACCCCGATAACAAGCAAGGACCACTTACCCTTGGTCCCCTCAACCCTGAACAGAAGATGAAGAAGTTCCTTACCGCAGCAGCCCTTGTGATGATCACCGCCATGCCCGGCATGGCCCAAGGCAAGCTCGGCCATATCGACATGAAGACGCTGATGCTGGCCCTGCCAGAACGGGCTCAGGCTGAGGCCAAGATGCAGGAGGTAGCGCAAAGCCTCGATGCCCGCATCAAGGCCATGGGCGCTGAGTATGACGCTCGGCGCAACGAACTGCAGGCCAAGCAGAACATGACCGAAACGGAAAAGAGCATGGCCATCGATGAACTGCAGGGCATGGAGCAGCGCATCGTTGCCGCGCAGGAAAAGGCCCAGGAAGACCTGGCCAAACTGCAGGATGAACTGCTGAAGCCCATGGTTGACCGTGCCAACGGAGCGGTGAAAGCCGTGGCCGAGGAAGGCAAGTACACCTACATCTTCGACAGCAGTGTGGGCATCGTCCTGTACTTCGACGGCGGGGACGACGTGATGGCGAAGGTGAAGGCCAAGCTCGGCATCCAATAAGGCATGAGCACGGGCGACACCCGTCCGATCGGCATTTTCGATAGCGGCATCGGCGGCCTCACCGTCGCCAAAGCCATACGGCAGGCGCTCCCCGCGGAGCGCCTGCTCTATTTCGGCGATAACGCGCATATCCCGTACGGCGATAAGACCAACGCCGAGATCCTGCGCCTGAGCCGGGGCATTACCCACGCTCTGTTGGAGCGAGGCAGCAAGCTCATCGTCATCGCGTGCAACACGGCCAGTGCTGCCGCCCTGAAGCCATTGCGCGAAGAGCTCCCGCAAGTGGTTTTCGTGGGCATGGAGCCTGCCGTGAAACCTGCAGTCGAGCATACCCGCACCGGCGTGGTCGGCGTCATCGCCACCGTGGCCACCGTGCAGGGCGAAGTGTTCGCCAGCATCGTGGAACGGTTCGCACAGGACGTGAAGGTCATCAAGCAGGCCTGCCCGGGACTGGTCCGGCAGATCGAAGCCGGTGAGCTGTACACGCCGGAAACAGAAGCCATGCTGCGGGGATGGTTGGATCCGATGGCGGAACAAGGCATCGATGCCTTGGTCCTCGGATGCACGCACTACCCGTTCGTACGGCCGCTCATCGAGCGCATCGTTGGTCCGGCAGTGCGCGTCATCGACCCCGCGCCCGCCATCGCACGCCGCGTGGAGCACGTGTTGCGTGAAGCAGGGGCGCTTGCCACGTCAGGCCACGGTCGGTTGGAGTGCCACACGAGCGGCGATCCCGTGCTCTTCCGATCCTTGATGGAAACCTTGGATGTGGAATGCGACGCGCTTGATGCGGCGTTCTGGGTGGAAGATCAGCTCGTTCTCTGAACGTCCGCCCGGTGTCTACGACCTGTACCAGCTGGCGTACTTCAGGTAGTTCCCCGCGATCCGCTCGATCTCGTTCTTGCTGAGGTCCTCGCCGACGGCCCGCACGCGCTTGCCGGGAACGCCGGTCACCAGGCTGCCGGGTTCTATCACGGTGCCTTGCAGCACCACGGCGCCTGCCGCCACAACGCTTCCCTCGCCGATCACAGCATGGTCCATCACGATGGCTCCCATGCCGATGAGCACCTTGTCGTGGATGGTGCAGCCGTGGACGATGGCGCTATGCCCGATGCTCACGTCGTTGCCGATGGTGAGCGCCGCACGCTGATAAGTGCAATGCAGCATGGCCAGGTCCTGGATGTTGGTGCGGTGGCCGATGCGGATGGCGTTCACATCGCCGCGGATCACGGCGTTGTACCACACGCTGCACTGGTCGCCCATCACCACGTCGCCGATCACCACGGCTGTTTCCGCTAGGAAGACATCGTTCCCAAATTGCGGTGTCGTGCCGTTCAACGCGCGTACCAAGGCCATCTCAGTTGCCGGTCTTGGGTTTTCCGCAGCCTTCCTTCTGGCAGCAGGCCGGCAATTTTTTGAACGCGGCCTCATCGCCCGGCACATCGTCGGCGGAGTATCCAAGCTTGCTGATCGCTACGCGGATCTTCTCCGGGCTCGTCTTGGTCTCGTCGTATTGAACGTGCACCATGGAGTCGTCAAGGTGCACATCCACCTTCTTCACGCCCTTTTCGTAGATGAGCTCCGTTTCGATGGTCTTCTCGCAAATGTCACAGATGGTGCTCGTCTTGATGTCGAGGCTGGCGATGTTCTTCTGCGCGCTGGCGCCCAAAGCGAGCAGTAGCGCTAGGGAGGTCAACAGGGTTTTCATGGTGAGGTTGCCGTTCACTCGGCAGTGTTGTTTTTCTTTTTGTTGATGGCGTAACGGAAGCCACCGTAGAACATGCGTCCGTTGGTGGGTCCCCAAATGATGCTGGCGTCAAAGTCCGGGCCATAGGGGTTGGCCGGGTCGATGATCTGCTGGTGTTGCATGTAGTCGGTGAGGTTCTCCGCCCCGAAGTAAAGCTCCACAGGGCCGAACACGCGGCTGACTTGGGCGTGCAGTACGAAGTAGTCCGGCGCACGCACTTCGAAGTGGTGCGCTTCCACGTTTCCGGACAAGTCGGGGATGCGGCTGCTGCCGAACCAGTTGAGCGTGATGTCAGCACGCCACTTCTCGTTCGGACTGGTGAAGGCCAGGTCGGCCATGGCCCGGTGCTCAGGAACGAACGGCCGCTGGAGCAGGCGTCCGCTGTACGTGGTGCGCGCATCATACCAGCGGTAGGCCAGTTTCAGTTGCAACGGTCGGATGAGTTCGATCTGCACATCGGCCTGCACGGTGTTGGCGTAGGACGGTCCATCGAGGTTGTAGATGCGCAGCTCATGTGCGCTGGCGTCCATGTCGGTCACCACTTGGTGCGTGAACTCCGTTCGGTACGCATCCACGTTGAAAGCCCACTTGCGTTGCAGCCATTTGAACTTGTGTGTGAAGGCTATGCCGAAGTTCCACGAGCGCTCCGCATCGAGGTCTTCAGGGACGATCACATCCCTTGAACTGGCCAGGGCACCGGCATTCTCCACGAACGGGTTCGCACTTCTCAACGCATGCCCGCCCGATGCGCGTAGTGCAGTCAACGGACCGAGGTCGTACTTAAGGTGAAGCCGCGGCGAGAGGAAGTTGCCGTACCGGTCGTTCATGTCGAAGCGCAGGCCGCTGACTGCTGTGAAGGCGCCGCGCTTCAGGGTGTGCTCCGCGAACGCGCCGGGAATGCGCTCGGTACGCCCGAACGTGCTGTCGCGGTATTGCTCGGCGAAATCCGCGTAGTTGAAGGAGAGCCCGGCCTTCAGCTGGTCGTTGCCATCGCGCAGCAACTGCTGGTAGATCGCGCTCAATGAGCCGCTGTGTTCCTTGCCTTGGTGGCTGCGGATCCCGTAGGTCGCATCCGAGGTGTGCTGCCTGAAGTTACCGATGAAACCCATGCTGCGTGTGGCATCGTTGCGGAAGACGAAGCCGCCCTTTGCGAACAGGTCCACCATCTCGTTCAGGATGTTCACCCCGTAGCGCGGAATCGCCGGGCCCACGTCAGCATCGCGCTGCACTTCGCCCCCAATACGTTCGTCGTTAACATATCGTAGACCGATGTGCGCATCGCTGCCATTGCCCTCGTACTGCACACGGTCCAGGATGTTGATGCGGCGGTTCAGCGGATTGTCCAGGAACCCGTCCTTGTTCTGGTCCAGTTGCGTGCCGTTGAAGTTGCCGTGAACCATCAGCAGGTTGTGCCACGCGCTGTCGATGCGTTGTGCACTGTGCACGTTCGCTTCAAAGCGTCCCTGGCTGTTGCCGTACATGTACACGAAGAGCGGCTCGGCTGCACGGGGCTGGAGCAGGCCCAGGTCGATCTGTCCCGTCATACTGCTGAAGCCGTTCACCACGGGGCCTGTGCCCTTGCTCACGTTGATCCCATGGATCCACGGACCGGGCAACAGGGTGAGGCCGTACGTGCTGCTCAGGCCGCGCAGGAACGGGATGTTCTCCACGCTGATCAGCGCGTACTTCCCATCGAGCCCGAGCATTTTGATGGCCTTCGTTCCGCTCACGGCATCGGCGTAGTTCACGTCAACCGTGGCATTGGTCTCGAAGCTCTCGCTCAGGTCGCAGCATGCCGCCCGCTTCAATTCCTTCTGAGTGATGCGCTCGCTGTTGATCGGGTCGCGCGTGTTGAGCAGCACGCCTTGTTGGCGTTCCACAATGCGGGCGCCGCCGAGCTCCTTCACGGGCTGAAGGGTGAAGCTCAGAGGGCCGACCGGTGCTGCGCCAAGCCGGAGCGTATCGTTCGCGTAACCATCGGCCATTACCACGAGCTGGGCCGGCCAAACCGGTGCGGACGTTATGGTGAAGGCGCCCTTGTCGTTGGTGCTTGTGGACAGGACACTGCCGTCCCACTTCACTGTGGCGAACGGAACGGGGACGGTGCCATCGCGCTGTTGGCCCAGTACAACGCCGGTGATGTCCTGAGCTCGTGCGAGCAGCGGGATCAAGAGGATGAGGATGGAAAACGTTCTTGGTTGCATGACTTCTTCCGGAATGAATGGAGGGAAAACGGCAGCGTGACCGCGATCCTGCACGGCACGCACGGAAGAAGTCCCTTACAAGCGGAAGATGCTCAGGCGGCTGAGCCGCTCGGGTGCGCGCAACGGTGGCGCGCGGTCGGCGGCGGCGATGGTCGCCACGGCACCAACAAAGAGGTTCGCGGGTTCGACGAACTCCGCCACCAAAGGTTGGTCGACCACCAGCTTGAAGCCTTGCGCCACCACATGGTCGTTGAGGTCGGCGGTGGCCTCACTGTGCACACAGCACGCCGCCCGCAACTGCGGCTGGTCGGAGGCCTGCTCGTTGTCGCAGCAATCCTCCACATGCCCCACCTCCACGGCACTACGCCCGCTCATGAGGCAGGTGGTGCGGCACACCGTCGGCGCCAACGCAGCCGCCAGCAGCACAAAGGCAGCCAATAGGGCGGAGAGGCGAACGGAACGGTGGTGGGCCATGCTGGTGCGAAAGTAGAGCGCCCGCAGAACGCCCGCTGCCCTGGATGGGTTCGGCCTTGGAAGCCTTCGGGTTTTTTGGCAGCCTACCTTCGCCCCGCCATGGAAACCGCCACCCGCAAGCCCTACACGGTGTACGCCGAAAGCACGCCGAACCCGGCCACGCTCCGCTACGTCACCAACCTGCCGCTGCTCCCAGAGGGCCGCATGCTGGAGTTCACGAGCCCCCAGGAAGCGGAAGGCATTTCGCCCCTGGCCGAGAAGATCTTCAACTTGCCCTTCGTCACTGGGGTGTTCCTCGGGAGCAACTTCATCACGGTTACCAAGAACAACAGCGTGGATTGGGACCTGGTGCAACTCGAACTGCGCGAGTACATCCAGGACTACCTGCGTGAAGATGGCCGCGTGCTGAACACCGATATCAGCGCCACGGACATGCAGAAGGCCGAGCAGCGCGCCGTGAGCCATGCCGAACCGATCGGTGAGGATGATGCGCGTATCATCAATGTGCTCGATGAATACGTGAAGCCCAATGTCGAGAACGACGGCGGCCATATCGCCTTCCGCTCGTTCAAGGATGGCGTGGTCACCGTGCAATTGCAGGGCTCGTGCAGTGGCTGCCCCAGCAGCATGGTCACGCTGAAGGGCGGCATCGAGAACCTGCTGCGCCAGATGGTGCCAGGGGTAAGGGAGGTGGTGGCTGAGGAGGTGTGAAGCCATTGTTCCATGTGACCATATGACCATGTGCGGGGGTATTGATGGGCACATGGAACAATGGTCACATGTGCATTCGTAGGACCTTCCGCATCCTATGGTCAAACAACACGATCATGGGAACCAGACTCCTATCGGTGGCCTTCGCGCTGAGCGCCTTGGCTGCCCAAGCCCAAACCATGGGCGAGATCCGCGGGCGGGTAACCGACCAGGACAAACAAGCGGTGCCGTTCGCGGCGGTGCTAGTGCAATTGCCCGGTGGCGATATGCACACTGAGGCGGACGATGATGGCCGCTTCGTGCTGAAGCCGATACCTACCGGAATGTATCAAGTGAAGGCAGTTGCACCGGGCAAGGAGGAAACAACCGTTCAAGCCGTTCCTGTGCATCCGGACAGATTCACGAAACTGGATCTAATGCTCGAGCCCATTGTAAAGGTGATTCCTGGAGCAACGGTGCGCCCGAAGCAAAAGCCTGACTATGTCTTCCGCCGCCCGCTAATTGATATCGACGACCCGTCCAGGCAAACCCTGCTTGCTGCCGAATTCGCCAAAGACCCCAACATCAAGACGCCAGCGAAGTTCATCGGGTCGAGCTTTGCCGGAGTGCAGAAGCAAGCCAACGGCGACGGTCTCTACTTCCGGGGAAGTCGAACCGAGAACATGGTAACGTTCCTCGATGGGGTGAAGGTGAGCGGATCGGTGCCCCGTGTGCCGAGCAGCGGCATCAGCAGCATTACCGTTTACACAGGCGGTCTGCCAGCCAAGTACGGCGATGTCACCGGCGGCGTAGTAGTGATCGAGACCAAGACCTACCAGGAGCTGTGGGCGCAGCAACGCGCTGCCGAATACCGGGCGATGGTGGAAGCACAACAAGCCCTGGAAGAGCAAGCCGCCCCAACTTTGGAGCAGCCCCTCAACTGAATGTTCCTCCGGCGGAAACAGAACGAACGAAGCACCGATGACGAATTGGTGAAGGCAGTGAAAGCAGGCCGGACGGAGGCGTTGGGCGTACTGTGGGACCGGTACGCCCATCTGCTGTTCGGTGTTGGTATGAAGTACCTGAAGAACACCGACACCGCCAAGGACGCCGTGATGACCGTCTTCGCCGAGCTTCCTCGTCTCCTGGTGCAACATGAAGTGCGCAGTGTTTCCGCATGGCTCCGCACCGTGATGCGCAACCACTGCCTCATGCAGCTCCGCAGCGCCGATCGCACAACCCTGTTGAACGGAGCGGATGCAAGTGAGGTCGCGTTCGATGAAGCCGACGAGTTGCTGGCCGCTCATCTGGAGAGCGAAGCTGCGCTGGCAAGGATGGAGAATGCCATCAATGAACTGAAGGAGGATCAGCGCGCTTGCATCACCCTTTTCTACCTGGACAAGCTCAGTTATGCCGAGGTAGGCGAACGATTGAACATGGCGTTCGACACCGTGCGCAGCAACATCCAGAACGGACGCCGCAACCTGCGCCTGATCCTGGAGCGCGGCACAACCCAATACCAACGTTGATGATGGAACACCTGGACCGCCGAACGTTGGAGCACTATGCCAAGGGGCAGGTGCTCGGTGCAGATGCCCATCGTGTGGAAGTGCACCTGGAGCGCTGCTCGTTGTGCCGTGAAGCCATTGACGGATTGAAGGGCTCTTCCCAACCGCTGCCGGACCTGAAGAACCCGTATGCGCAAAAGGGAAGCATTTGGTTGAAAGGTTCGCTGGTGATCGCCGGATGTGCTCTTCTGTTGTTCGTTACTTGGCTGTTGAACAGCACGGACGATGAACTCCTGGCAGTGAGCAGACCCGAGGTTTCGAGCACTCCGACCGGGCATGTCGAGGTAGAGACCTCACTGGTAGGGCCGGAAGAACTGCCCACCGTGCAGGAGATCAGCCGGGCGGTGCCCATCGCAATGGCGGAACAGATCGGCCATGAAGCAGTTCAGGCGAAGCCCCCCATCAAGACTGAAGAAGTGGTGGTGGCCCGGGATACGGTGTTCGTTCAGCGTGTCGAGGTGCTGGATATTGCTGCAGATCGCTTGGATGATCCACCCAGAGAGGTGCTTGAGCGTCGGCGTGACTCTCGCCAACTGGTCTTCCTGCATGACCTCAAGTTGGTGCACCCGGACGAACTCTACGGTGATGATCCCCCTGCCATCAGCGACCTCGGTGTTTCAGCCCGATATGCCGATAAGGCGGCGCAGGATGCAGCCGAGCCCGAGACAAGTCCGGTCCAATACCTCGACCACTTCGATGGTGCGATGGCCGCCTTCGCCCGCAACGATCATAAAGCCGCGCTCACCGACCTGCGCATTGTGCTGGCCCAATACCCCAACGATGTGAACGCGCTGTTCTATGCAGGGCTATCGTGCTACAACCTTGGGTTGTTCCGCAAGGCGCAGCGCTACTTCGAGCGTGCCGCGGAACATGAGGTCACGACCTTCGATGAAGAGGCTCGCTGGTACTACGCCTTATGTGTGGAACGCACCGAAGGCCGGGAGGCGGCGCGCCAACATTTCGGCAATGTGGTCATGGGCAAGGGCTTCTATGCCGCCCAAGCGTTGGAACGGATGAAGTGATCCTGCGGGTCGGGCCGGGCGGTTACATTCGTCGCACCCCTTGCCATGCAACATCACCTGAAACAGGAAGGCGAGTTCAGCTACATCGAGCACGGTGAAGGCGAGCCCGTGATCTTCCTGCACGGCCTCTTCGGCGCGCTGAGCAATTTCGAGACGACCATCGGGCACTTCGGCAAACGCTTCAAGGTGCTGGTGCCCATGCTGCCGCTCTACACCATGCCCATGCTCACCACCAACGTGGAGAACCTGGCGCGGTTCCTCCGCCGGTTCATCGAGCACAAACGCTTCGGGCAGGTGAACTTGTTGGGCAACTCACTGGGCGGACATGTCGCGCTGGTTTACACGCACAAGTACCAGGGTTCGGTGAAGTCGCTCGTGCTCACGGGCAGCAGCGGGTTGTACGAGAACGCGTTCGGCGGCAGCTTCCCGCGCCGTGAGGACAAGGAATACCTGCGCAAGAAGATCGCGCTCACCTTCCACGATCCGCAGCACGCCACCGACGCGTTGGTGGAGGAGTGCTACGAGACCGTCAACGACAAGGGGAAACTGATCCGCATCCTGGCACTGGCCAAGAGCGCCATCCGCCACAACATGGCCAAGGCCCTGCCTGAGCTGAAACTACCCGTGTGCCTCGTGTGGGGCAAGCAGGACACCATCACGCCGCCCGAGGTGGCCCAGGAGTTCCATCAGTTGCTGCCGAACAGCGAGCTCTTCTGGATCGACGAGTGCGGTCATGCCGCCATGATGGAGCAGCCCGAGCGGTTCAATGCGATCGTGGAACCGTGGTTGGTGAAGACCATTGGATGAAAGAGAGTATTGAGTTGTTAGTGGTGAGTGGCGAGTGCTGGCATGTCCTGCTCATGCCAGCACTCGCCACTCACCACTAACAACTAGCCACTTCCTCCACATGCAGAATTTCCGCGCAGAACATCTTGGCAGCGGCCGCAAAGCGGAGCACTGGCCCAAACCGTCATTGCCGGAATACGCCTTCATCGGCCGTAGCAACGTGGGCAAGAGTTCCTTGGTGAACATGCTCGTGGGCATCAACAAGTTGGCGCGGGTGAGCAACACACCGGGCCGCACGCGCAATGTGGAGCATTTCAAGGTGGAGCCCGCCACTTCGCGCGCCGCCGAGAAGGGACTTGGAATGGCATGGATGCTCGCCGACCTGCCGGGCTACGGATTTGCCAAGGTGAGCCGCGACGAGCGCGCAGCCTGGAAGACGATGATCGACACGTACTTGCTGGAGCGCGAGAACCTTCAATGCGTGTTCGTGCTGGTGGATGTGCGCTTGGAGCCGCAGAAGAACGATCTGGAGATGATCCAATGGCTTGGGGAGCACCAGGTGCCGTTCGTCATCGCGTTCACCAAGAGCGACAAGCTCAGCCAACCGCAGGTGGTAAGCAACGTGGCGCTCTTCAAACGCGTGCTGAAGAAGACCTGGCAGACGCTGCCCACCTTGTTCATCACTTCCTCCGAGACCCGCAAGGGACGGGAGGAACTGCTTGAGTACATCGCGAACATCAATGCAGGTTGGCGTGGTTGAGCCGGGTGCCCATGCCACCTAGATCGGATCGCGCAGGATGTCGCCCAGGCTTCGGCCGTTGAGCATCCGGAAGAGCTGCTCGGGCAGCGAAACGGGTGAGCTGTGGAGCAGGTTGAAGAATGCCACGCCTGCAATGAGGAGCATGAAATGGCGTTGCGGCAAGTCGCGACGGATGATCAGTACGCCAGCGAGGAGGTAGGGTAACAAATAGGCGGTGCTCCGCTCAGTGTCGAACACGGAAATGGCCACGCCCGTTACCAAACCGGAACCCAAGACCAACAACCCAAGGGACGACCACGAACGCTGGCGCCACAACAGCACGCAGGCAAGGCCCGTGGTCAGCAGGAATCCCTCGGCACCGTGCAGCAACGCATAAGGGAACAATGGCCACCTGTCCAATAGATAGGACCAGGGAACAGGCTCTGAGCGCAACCCGAAGATGGAGCCCAAGGACCATCGGATGGCGATGTACACGATCGCCGTGGTGATCAGGAGAGCCAGCTTTCCAGTGGTCGGGCGTTCATCGGGCCGCCAGAGCAGCAACAAACCGGGCGACGCAACGATAGTGCGTTCGTCAGTGAAGAAGGCGAGCAACAGCAACAGCATTCGTGAAATGGCCCCGTTCGCTGCTGCCGCTGCAAGCAGGAGGTCCAAGGCCAGCGTGTCGAAGAAGCCCCATTGGTCATCGTAGAAGGAGTGCCCACCTGCCACCAAGCAGAACGGAAGGGCGACGGCGAGGGCCTGCACACCTGAACGGGCGTCTCGCCTGAGCAGCGCGAACAACAGTGCACAGACCGCGAACTGCATGGCGAGTTGCAAGACCAGGGCCCCAGCGATACTGTCCGTTCCCAGCGCATGGCACAGCGCGGCCGGAACGAACCGGAAACCGAGCTTGCTGGCATGGTGCGTAGGCGGGTAGTGCGGTGTATGGTCGGTGAACGGCTGCTCGACCTGCTCCAGGAACGGCGGCCAGTTCACCCCAGGCCCATTGGTGCCCAGTACGATGTCGTAGTACGGGAAGCTCCAGAACAGGCACACGGCCGTCAGCAGCAGTCCCGCGCGCCATGGATCCTTGCTCCACCATAGCACTGTCCGATGCTTGGTCCAGCGGATGCAACGGTCGGAGACGCCATCCAAGAGGCGGCCGGTCCAATGATCAGGGAGCGGCGCTCGGTGTGCGGCCATGGCATCTTCGGCCCGGTGGCCGTTGTTCAGGACGCTGAGGGACCTGTACCCAGCATGTGCTGTGCGAAGTACTGGCCGAATTCGCGCATCTGTGCGGCCATCTTGCCCTCGCCGGTGGCGCGCTCGAACGTGTCGGCCATCGTCATGATGTTCTGGTGGAAGAAGGCCTTCATCTCATCGGTGGTCATCTCCTTCGTCCACAGATCGATGCGCAGCGTGTTCTGCTCCTTGCTGTCCCAGAGGCTGATGAGCGTGCTCTTGCACTCGCTCTTCGTGTTCGCATCATCGGCTTCCCACTCGATGCGTTCCGGGACCTTGTTCTCGTCGAGGGTGATGGTGAAGCGGATCTGGGAGGAGCTCATCAAGTGTCAAGGATCAAGGACCAAGTAGCAAGTGTCAAGGATGGGTCGTGCGCCGTTGGATCTTGTCACTTGGTACTTGATCCATGGCACTTGGACAGGGTCAACGGGGTTTGTATTCGTTCAGTACGGCCTTCTCGTCGTTGAGGGCGAAGAGCTGGGCAAAGGTGACGTCGGGATGTTCGTCCATGTACGCCTTCACCATGCGGTAGCCGATCCACTCGCCGATATGGCCGGGGCTTTGGCGGGGGAAGCCGTTGGTGAAGGGCGCGTCGTTCATGATGCGGCTGATGGCCTGCTCCTCTTTGCTGAACAGTTGTTCCTCGGTGACGATCTTCTGCCACATGCTGTACTCGCTCTCCTCGCACCACTTCAGTTGCTCAGGGGTGAAGGCGAAGCGCAACGAGGCGTCCGTGGCCGGCATCACTTCCTCCAGCAACACCATCACTTTGCCCACCTCCACCAGGTTGGTGAGCAGGTCCTCGCCGCGCACATCGCGCAGCCAGTGCACCATCAGCCAGCCCTTCACGGCTCCGGGAGCGAGCATTTCCGGTCTGATCCGTTCCTTCACGTATTGAGGAAAGCTGATGGGGTCGAGGAAGGAGATGACCCGCTGTTCCGGTCCGATGAACCACTCCGCGCCGATGCCGAGGTCGCGGTCGGTAGGGTAGAGGCCGTAGTTGAAGCCGCTGTTGAATACGATGATGCGCGGGGTGAGGCTGTCCGGTGCGATGGCCTTCAACCGACCGAAGGCTTCCGTAAGGTCCGCCAGTTGGCCTGACAGGTCACCGAGCGAGCTGTCCACCGCAGCTTGGGCCTGCTGCCAGTCGGGGTCGGTCACGAAGGCGTTCAGCGCCAATGGCAGTCGAGCGTCGTTGCTGGGGGCTGCTTGCAGAATGTCCTCCACGTAGAGCTGCCAGAAATCGCCCAGTTGCTCCTGCAAGCGAGCGCAGGTGCTGGCCATGCTGTCAGGCGGTGTACGGAACAATTCTTGGTCGAGGCGCACCACCTCCAGTTCAATGGGCACGGGCTGCACTGCGGGGTGACTTCCCCCGTTGCAGGCCGTCAACAACACGCTGAAAACAACCCCTGAGAGCGCCGTTGCACGCCCACGGCCGCCGCTACATTCGCACCGCATTACCATGAACGCCAAAACTATGAGAAAGGCCTCCGCCGCTCTTGTGATCGCACTGGCGATCGCCACCTCCGCCACCGCGCAGAACGCCGGGCGCTCGCTGCGCCTGGGCCTGAGCTTCGCTCCGAACCTGGGTTGGCTAGCGCCCACGGGCAAGAAGATCGAAGCGAACGGCAGCCACCTTGGGTTCCGTTTCGGTCTCGTCACGGACATCATGATCGGGGAGAACGCCAACTATGCCTTCAGCACGGGATTGTTCCTGAACAATGTCGGTGGTGATTACAAGCGGGAGTTTGATGCCGCCCCTTCCGATACACTCACAGTGATCGCCACCGAACAGACTACGTTGAAGTTGCAGTATGTTGAGTTGCCGTTGACCATCAAATTGAAGACGAACGAGATCGGCTACATGACTTATTTCGGTCAGGTCGGTTTTGACACCGGCTTCCGTGTCGGTGCCAAGCGTGATACCGAGATCGCCAGCGGAGTGGCTGGTTATAGCAAGACAGAGGACAACGAGGACGCGAAGGACGATGCCGCTGAGCTCCGGGTGGCGCTGAGCATCGGGGCCGGGTTCGAGTACAACTTCAGTGGCAACACCTCTGCGCTTGTTGGTCTGCGTTACAGCAATGGCTTCACCAACGCGCTCGACAACGACGATCTGGGCCAGGCCAAACTGCATTACGCTGAACTGACCCTTGGCGTGCTGTTCTGACCCGAAGATGAATGAACGGAAGCCCTGTCCTGACCTGTCAGGACGGGGCTTCAACTTGAAAAGGCATGAAGACGGAGAAGGTCATTGAACACATCGTCGGCTGGTTGAAGGACTACTGCACCAGCAACCGGCAGCAGGGTTTCGTGGTGGGTGTGAGCGGTGGCATCGATAGCGCGGTGACGAGCGCGCTGTGCGCCCGCACGGGCCTGCCGGTGCTATGCGTTGAAATGCCCATCCATCAAGCTGCTTCGCAGGTGGCACGCGCGCAGGAGCACATCGCTGCCCTGCGGGGATCGCACGCGAACGTCTCCATGGAAGTCGTGCAGCTGACCGCGGTGTTTGATGGCATGGTGGCGGTCCTTCCCAAGCACGCTGATCGGGAGACCATGGACCTTGCGCTTGCCAATGCGCGTGCACGGTTGCGCATGACCACCCTGTACTATTTCGCGGGCTTGCACGGGTATCTGGTTGCTGGCACAGGCAACAAGGTGGAGGACTTCGGAGTGGGTTTCTTCACGAAGTACGGCGATGGCGGCGTGGATCTTTCGCCCATCGCCGATCTCACCAAAACCGAGGTGTACGGCATCGCGCGGCAGCTTGGTGCGGTGGAGAGCATCATGAAGGCCAAGCCGACCGACGGTCTATGGGGCGATGACCGCAGCGATGAAGACCAGATCGGCGCGAGCTACCCGGAACTCGAATGGGCCATGGACCTGCGCGAGCGCGGCGTGGATGTCGGGACGCTCGACTTGTCGGATCGCCAGCGGAAGGTGCTCGCCATTTTCGACCGGCGCAAGGCCGCGAACCGGCACAAGATGGAGCCCATCCCGGTGTGCGTCATTCCTTCTGAGCTGAAGCAGTAGCGCGGTTGCGGCTACCTTGTCCGCATGGAGAAGACGGTCGGAGAACAAAGCCAGCAGCGCGCCGCTCTTCCTGTCATCAAACGATTGCTGAGCAAGCGCGGCGACACTGCCTTGCACGCGGCCTCCGCGCGAAGCCCGCAGCGCATGCCCATGGTGGGTTGGTTCGATCCGAAGCAGCTGGCCACCACCGGCATCAAGACGCTCTTCTCGTTCATCGTGGGCGAACGAAGCGACCGACGGCTGATGCTCGCATTGGCGGCCACCAATAAGGAGCCGCACGATCACACGTATTTCTTCAGGGACGGGAAGGATGGCTTGGAGCCGGACAGATCGCGTGAGCGGGAGGAACTCTGGCTCGACTTCATCTGCGACACGGGTGACGGCTGGAACCCCACCTACACCATCGCGTACGCTGCGGCACAACCGCAGTTGCAGGTGCGTGACACCGAAGGCAAGGAACTCACGCTGCCGCGCGGAGATGTGCTCGTGTTCGGCGGCGATGAAGTGTACCCCACGCCCAGTCGCGAGGAGTACCAGCGCCGGTTGGTGATGCCCTTCACGAAGGCCTTCGGCGATCCCGCTCTGGCGGGACGGGCTGTGCAGCCGGAAGATCAACCCGTGGTGTACGCCATTCCCGGCAACCACGATTGGTACGACGGTCTCAACGCCTTCTCGCGCCTCTTCTGTTCCGATGTCGGCGGCCGCGGTTTCGCCGGCTGGCGCACACAACAGCAACGCAGCTACTTCGCGCTGAAGCTGCCCGGCAACTGGTGGCTCTGCGGCAGCGACGGGCAGTTGCAGAGCGACATCGACACGGGGCAGATCGAGTACTTCAAGGCCGTGGCGGAGAAGATGCAGAAGGGCGACAAGGTGGTTCTCTGCCTCTCGTTGCCCGTGTGGACCTACGCGCACAAGTACCGCAGCATGGGCCGGGTGTTCGACGAAACGGACCTGCTCTACTTGCGCGACCAGGTCTTCGCCCCGCGTGGCGTGGAGGTGAAGGTGTACATGACCGGCGACCTGCACCACTACCGCAGGCACCAGGAGATCATCGATCCCCGGATCGGCAGCCCGGTGCAGAAGATCACGGCGGGCGGTGGTGGCGCCTTCCTGCATCCCACGCACGAGGAAGACCTTTCGCTCATCACGGAGGCCAGTGTCGATCCCGATGTGCCACCGCGGTCGTTCCGCCTGAAGAGGAGCTACCCGGATGAAAAGCGCTCATCGCGTCTCGCGTGGAGCAACTTGCTCTTTCTCTTCAAGAACCCGAAGGCCGGCATTCTTCCGGCGATCATCTACCTGATGACGGCGTGGCTCATCGGTTCAACGGCAGCGGAACCGCCGCGCGGCGATCCATGGAAAGCTCTTCGCATGACGGTGGATCTTTTCGGCACGCAGCCGTCGCTCGCTTTGTGGATGCTCGGTTCATTGGCGCTCTTCCTCGCGTTCACGGATACGCACTCCAAGTTCTATCGAGTTGTCGCGGGCACGGTGCATTGCGCGGTGCACTGGTTGGCGCTTTTCTACATCGGTTGGGGGGCGTTCGATCTCAGCGTGGAACTGTTCGGTGGTGGTGCACTGGGCGCATTGTCCACGGGGCTATTGGTCTTCTCGGGTGGCTGGATCGCTGGCTGCATCATCCTCGGGCTCTACTTGCTCGTTTCCATCAATGTGTTCGGTCGCCACAGTGAGGAGGCCTTCAGCGCGCTACGGATACAGGACTTCAAACACTTCCTGCGCTTGCGGTTCGGCAAGGACGGCTCGTTGACCATCTACCCCATCAAGGTGGAGCGCGTGCCAAGGAACTGGCGGGACCGGACGGACGCGGACGCGTCGCCCAGTTGGGTGCAACCGGCGGATCCGCTGGTGGCCGAACTCATCGAACCGCCCATCGTGCTCCGCTGACCGGTCGAGGCACTGCCAGGTCACCTTTCCGCGTTCCTGCCATTCAAGAGGCCAACAGGACATGAGCGACGCCGATATCCTCTCGCTGATCAGACAAGGCCGTGACCACCAGGCCTTCGTGAAGCTGTACGCCCACCTGCCCATGGTGGAGCGCATGATCCGCCAGAACAGCGGCACCAAGGCCGACGCCAAGGACGTGTTCCAGGACGCGCTCATCATCTTCCACCGCAAGGCCAAGACCGAGGATTTCCAGCTCACCAGCGCCATCAGCACCTTTCTCTACAGCGTGTGCCGCAACCTCTGGCGCGATGAACTACGCCGCCGCGATAAGACGCTCACGAATTGGGAGGTGCGAGAGGCGGCCGATGATCCCGCCGACATCAGCGCCTTGTTGGCGCAGGAAAGCGGCTTCAAGCTGGCCGAACAAGCGCTCACTTCACTTGGCGACAAATGCCTGGAGGTGCTGCGGCGGTTCTACATCGCCAAGGAATCGCTGATCGATATCGCCAAGGCGCTTGGTTTCGCGGGCGAAGGAGCAGCCAAGACGCGCAAGTACAAATGCTTGGAGGAGGCGCGCAAACGCTATCGCCGAATGACCGCATCGGCCCATGCTGCGGAACCGCAACACGCTTGATGCATGAGGGACGAACTACACCTGCTCGAACTGGCCGATCGATACTTGGACGGCGACATGCCGCCCGACGAGCGCGCCGCCTTCGAACTGCGCATGGCGGCCTCGCCCGAGCTGCAAAGCGTGGTGCACGACCAGCGCGACCTGCGCGAAGGACTCGCGCGCGTGCCTGTTCGGGCCGCAGCAGCTAAGGCATACAGCACGTACCGCTTCATGCAGTGGATGCCGGCCATCAGCCTCAGCACCGTGGTGATCATCGGCGCGGGTGCGGCCTTGTGGTGGATGACCAATCGGGCTGAGGTGCCTCACACGACCATTGAAGAAACCGTCGTCGCTGTTCCAGCGGACAGTGTTGCTCACGCGGAACACCCGAAGGTAGCTCTGTTGCCGAACAGCCTGGACAGTATCCGCTCCGTTATCCACACCGATACCATCTACGACACGCTCTACGTGGCCACACTGAACGGCAAGCGTGTAAGCTGGGACGAGGTGCCGAAGAACGCGCGCGTGGTGGAGGTGAGGCAGGAGGCTGCACCATGGGCTTCGTCGGTTGATTCGGTAGACCCGAAGTATAGACAGAACGAAGGTCGTACGCTGACCAAGGCGGAAATCGCTGCGCTGTTGGACAGCACGACACTGCTTGGCCAGGGAACCCCCGCAAAGGAGGCCACCTACACCGAACCCATGTTCAAAGGGGGATGGGATGCCATGCACAGCTACTTGCAGAAGAATCTTCGCCCGGTGAAGAACAGCGATGCGAGCGGCGTGGTGGAAGTCGATTTCCTGGTGGACGAACAGGGGCGCATCAGTGATGTGCAAGTGAAGAAGAGCCTGAGCGATGCCCATGACAAGGAAGCCGTGCGCGTGATCCAAGGCATGCCCAAGTGGCTGCCGTGCCGCACCAACGACAAGCCAGCGCGCTGTCGCATGGTGGTGCCACTGCGGTTCGGTGGGGTGGTGAAGGAGAGGGGAAAGTGATCGCGTGATTTTCTGTGCGTGCTCCGACTTGAAGTTGAGGGCATTGTCGGCCCAACTCGCGGCCATGCCTGAGTACACATTGTTTGTTGGGGCAAAAACGTATGAGTATGCATGATTAACGACCAAAGTAAACGTTAATCAGTCACGCAGCGTTACATTTGGCCACATGGCCACTCTGCAAAGTCCCAATTCAACGCAGATCCAATCGCGGATCCGTGTAGAGAACCCTTGGTGGCAGACCATTGCCGTGGACCCATACTACCAGAAGATGGGGCACCGCGCCTTCTTCGAGCCGTTCCATCGGTTGGTAAAGTCGAAGACACGGCGCGCGGTGGTGTTAATGGGGCCAAGGCGTGTTGGCAAGACGGTAATGCTTCATCAATGCGTGAAGACGTTGATCGCCGAAGGTGTTCCGGCGAAGAAGATCTGCTTGGTTTCGGTGGACCAACCGGTGTACAGCCGCCATCGGCTCGATGACCTTTTCACGCTGTGCCGCCAAGCGCTCAAGGACAAGGACCCGGCGGGCTTCCTGTGTTCTTCGACGAGGTGCAATACCTCAACGATTGGGAGCGCGACCTGAAAGTGTTGGTGGACACGTATCCGCGCACGCGCTTCATCGCGAGCGGAAGCGCGGCGGCGGCGTTGAAAAAGAAGAGCGAAGAGAGCGGAGCGGGGCGCCTCACCGATTTCGTGCTGCCACCGCTCACGTTCCACGAGTACTTGTTGCTCACCAACAAGCACGACCTGATCGTGAAGACCACACGCGCATGGGGTGATGAGGAAGGCGAGTTCCATGACACTATCGACATCGATGCGCTGAACGAGCAGTTCGTGCGCTACGTGAACTACGGCGGCTACCCCGAAGCCGTGCTCAATGAGGAGATCATGCGCGAGCCGGGCCGCTTCATCCGCAGCGACATCATCGACAAGGTGCTGCTGCGCGACCTGCCCAGCATCTACGGCATCGGCGATGTGCAGGAACTGAACCGCTTCTTCAGCGTGGTGGCCTTCAACACAGGGCAGGAGTTCGCGTACGCGGCGCTCTCGCAACGCAGCGGGGTGGATGCGGTCACCATCCGGAAGTTCCTCGAGTATTTGGAAGCGGCCTTCCTCATTAAGCGCCTGCGCCGGATCGACATGAAGGCGAAGCACTACGAGCGCGAACACGGATTCAAAGCCTATCTCACCAATCCGAGTTTACGCACTGCCATGTTCGGACCCTTGACTTCGGATGATCCAGCCTTCGGCGCACTGGCCGAAACGGCAGTACACGCGCAAGACCTCACCCGGCAGCAACAGCTCTACTATGCGAATTGGAAGGTCGGTCGCAGCCACGGCGAAGTGGACATGGTGCGACTCAACGAGAAGTTGAAGCCTGTAAGGCTTTGCGAGGTGAAATGGAGCGACCGGATCGTCGACCATCCGCTGGAGTTGAAGAGCTTGATGGGCTTTGCCGAAGCCAACAAGCTGGATTGGGGGGTCGTTACTACGCGCACCATCTTGGATACCCGAACGGTGGATGGATTCCAGCTCCGCTTCGTCCCCACCGCGCTCTACAGCTATCACCGGAGCCTCCGCGCCATCCGGTCGGTGACCGAATCGACATTGACCACAGCGAAGCAGATTTAGTGGATGACCTTATGCCTAATCTGCTTTCGTGGTGTATCTACCTGATACACAGTAGATGGTTGGTGCATTTTAATGTACCCGCTAAAGGGTATGCGACCCTTGGGGGTAAACCTGAACACGATGGTACGCATCCGTCGTCCAGTTATGCTCGCCGTTGGACCGTTTCTGGGGCACCGGCTTCCAGCCGGTGATCTACAAGACCAGGGGTCACCTTTCGTTCTTTCGTGCACATGAGGGCAAAGACCCTGGTTATGTCCGATACCGAATTGTTGAACGCCCTCCGCGACGGACGTGCGGAACAGGCCTTTACCCAACTCTACCGGCACCTGCCCGATGTGATGAGCATGGTGCGCACCCACGGCGGTAGCCGCAGCGATGCGCGTGACCTGTTCCAAGATGCCTTGGTCATCCTCCACGAGAAGGCCCAGGACACCGGCTTCATCTTCTCCGGTTCCTTGGGCGCATACGTCTATGGCATCTGCCGCAACCTATGGCTGGCCGAGATCCGCCTGAAGGGCAAGGCCCGCAAGTATGAGGAAGCGCTCCTTGCCCAGCCCAACAACCAGCAACCATCAACCACCCATCCACAGGACGAACTTCTGATGCAACTCGCCGAGCGGGCTTTCGCAGCACTGGGCGACAAGTGCCGCGATCTGCTCACGCGTTTCTACTTGCGGAATGAACCGTTGGCCGCCATCGCGCAGGCGTTCGGCTATGCCGGTGAAGGCGCGGCCAAAACGCGCAAATACAAGTGCCTCGAACAGGCCAGGGAGAAGTACCGCACCCTGTTGTCCAACAACCCCAACCTCCACAGCCATGCGTGACCAACTGCACCTGATGGAACTGGTGGACAACTACTTGGACGGCGCCATGAGCAACCAAGACCGATCGGCTTTCGAGGAACGCATGCGCAACAACGAGGAACTGCGCGCATTGGTGGAGGACCAGCAACGCTTGCGCCGCGCCGCGCGCCGATCGCCAGCGCGCGCCGCCGTCAAAAAGGCGTACGGTAACTACCGATGGGGCAAGTGGGCGCCGGGACTTGGTGCCAGTGCCATCGTCATCATTGCGGCCACGGCTTCGTTGTTCTTGTGGAAGTCCCAGCAGGGCAATACAGCCAGTGATGAATCGCTGATCACGAACGAAGAGCACCGGCTGCTCACTGATACAACCGGCACGCGGTTGGAGCCTCTGGTTTTCACCATCGATCCAACCAAGGACACGACACTGGTAACACCGAGCGGCATTGTTCTCGACGTTCCGCGTGGTGCCTTCACGGATAGCGCCGGCAAGCCGCTCACAAGTCTTGTGCGTGTGACCCTGCTGGAAGCGCTCGATCCGTTGGACATCATGAAGGCAGGCCTCAGTACCATGAGCGGCGATACGTTGTTGGAGACCGGCGGTATGTTCTACTTCGATGCTCAGGCCAACGGTAGCGCGGTGAAGATCGATCCGGGGAAACCGCTCACCGCGATGGTTCCTGCGGGCGATAGGCAAGATGATATGCATCTCTACCAAGGCGTGAAACGTGCCGATGGCGTCATCGACTGGCGCAACCCACGCCCCCTGACGAAGTCATTGATCCCGGTGGACATCACCACGCTCAACTTCTATCCGCCGGGCTACGAAGGGAAGCTCGTACAGTTGGGATTGGATGTTACGGATAAGACTTTCAAGGACAGTTTGTACTGGTCGTTCAGTCACGGATCGGGGAACGAGCGTCCCACGATTAAGGAATCATATGCCTATCCCTTCACAGGTAAACTATGGGATTCGCTTAAGTCGATGGGACTTGACGTACGATTTCACAGTGACAGTGTGAGGATCAATACCGCTGAAGGCCTGAATCCCGCGAAGGTGAAAGTCATCTGGACCGACCGCTTCAACAACACCAACATCGCCACGCGGGAGTTCGAGGAGCGCATGCGAGCGATCCACCGCACGTGCAGCAGTGAGGCGTTGGAGTTGTACGTGAGCGGGTTGGGCAAAGACATGGCTGAGGTGGATGCGGCGGTTGGAAGCATGGGCTATCCTGAATTCGATCACTTCGCCGAGCGCAACGATGGCCGAGTACAGCTACCTGCCCATGCCGCAGACCGGCTTCGAACCTTCTACGAGAACCAGAGCCGGGCCGAGTCAGCGGCCATCCGGAAGACACAGGAGAAGTTCTGGCGTGAACAGCGGAAGGCGGATAGGAAGAGCGCTGCCAAGCAAGCCGACCACGCAATGGCCGAAAGCGTTCGCGAAGGCCAGTTGTTCGAGCGGGAGTTCGAGGCGAACCTCGATACGGTGTACAAGCAGCTCGGCTATCAACGCGTGCGCTTGCCCCGTGCTGCCTGGGTGGTGCCCGTGGTTGCCACAGGCTGGTGGAACGTGGACAAGGCCGTGCTGGCGGCAACGACCAACCGAGCAAGCTTGAGCTACACGGACCACAAGACAGGTAAGACAGCAACGCTCACCTACACACCGCTCGCTGTGGAGGTCACGGATCGCGCCAGTTTTGATGAACTGTTCGTTTACCTCCTTCCCAGGCAGCTGAACAGCTATCAACGGATGAAGGAAGATGGAGGGATCTTCTCGGAGCGGCTCAACAGCATCTTCGCCTACGACCTGTTCTGCCTCGGCATGAAAGGCAAGCAGCAGTTCGCGTTCATCACCAGCATTAATGGTCATGCCGAAGTGATGGCCTCGCTTCAGCCCGTGGATGAGAAAGCCTTGCGCCAAATGCTCAAGACCAAAGGCCGGGTCGAGGACCAATTGCTGGATGAGGCGCGGTACTTGGACTGGTTGGTCGTGGACAAGCAACGGCGCCAAGCGAACATTGCGCGGGAGGAGTTGAGGAATGCACTGTTACCGGTGGTATTCCCATGTGCTGATTCTGACGCATCCAAAGAAGCACCGCGATCGACCAAGGTCACAGTCGATTCGGGCCCGGTCGTTTATTGGTCAGGATCGACATTGGACGAACGCGCCGAATTTCCCGGAGGCCTAAATGCACTGCAGCGCTTTCTAACAACGTCAGTTGTCTATCCGCCAGATGCTCGCGCACAAGGAGTGGGAGGCAGGGTGCTCGTAGGCTTTCGCATTGACCGATCCGGAAAGGTCGTGGATATCAAAATCGAGCGTAGTGTAAACGAGCAACTGGACGCGGAGGCAATGCGTGTTGTAGGGCTCATGCCAAAGTGGAAGCCGGCTGCTGTCAACGGACAACCGGTTGACATCGCAATGAGTTTGCCGATCGTGTTCGAAGCTCTATGACGATCACCCGATCGTCCACGTGTGCTCACCCTTGAGCAACGCGTCCAGATCCCCAGCCCCCTTGCGCTCCTTCGCCTGCGCGACTTGCGCCGTGAGTTTGGCTTCGTGCGTGGGGCGTTCGTTCACGTAGAACACGCCGAACGGGCGCGGCATGGCGCCTTCCAAACGTGGGTCGTCGAAGAGGCGCACAAGGATGCTCGCCTTGTACGGGTCGCGTTCGTCGTGGATCCATAGCTCGTCGAGGCTGGTGCCGCCGGCGTAGGTGTCCACGATAACGGGTGTCATGCCGTTCAGTTTGATGCCGCGCGTGCCGTTGGCGAAGACCAGTGGTTTGCCATGCTCCACGAAGATGGTGTGCAGCGGTTTCGTAGCCTTCTCCGTGAAGGTCTCGAAGGCGCCATCGTTGAAGACGTTGCAGTTCTGGTAGATCTCCACGAGCGAAGTGCCGCGGTGCGCATCTGCACGGGCGAGGATCTCGCGCATATGCTTGGGGTCGCGGTCCATGCTGCGGGCGATGAAGGTGCCATCGGCGCCCTTCACCAACGCGAGCGGGTTGAACGGATGGTCCGTGCTGCCCATGGGCGTGCTGCGCGTCACGGCTCCTTCCGGACTGGTCGGGGAATACTGGCCCTTGGTAAGCCCGTAGATCTCGTTGTTGAAGAGCAGCACGTTCACGTCCACGTTGCGGCGCAGCAAGTGGATGATGTGGTTGCCACCAATGCTCAGCGCGTCGCCATCGCCGGTGATCATCCATACGCTCAGGTCGGGACGCACACTGCGCAAGCCGCTCACCAGCGCGGGAGCACGACCGTGGATACTGTGCAGGCCGTAGGTGTCCATGTAGTAAGGGAAGCGCGAGCTGCACCCGATGCCACTGATGAACACCACCTCTTCCTTCTTCTTGCCGCTCTGCTCCAACAGCGTTTGCACCTGTTTCAGGATGCTGTAGTCGCCGCAGCCCGGGCACCAGCGCACTTCCTGGTCGCTGCTGAAATCAATTTTCAGCGGAGCTGTTGTTGTCCCGTTCGTCGTGCTCATGGCTTCATGAGGTTTAGAACGCCCGCACGTATCTCCTCGCTCGTGAACGGCATGCCTTGGATCTTGTTCAGGCCTTGTGCGTCAACGAGGAACTCGCCCCGGAGCATCTGCCGCAGTTGGCCGCTGTTCATCTCCGGCACGAGCACCTTCTTGTACTTCTTCAGCAACGGTCCCAAGCCCTTGTTGAAGGGGAACATGTGGCGGATGTGCACATGCGCAACGCTGTGGCCTTCCTGCTGCAATTGCAGCGCAGCCGTGCGGATCGCACCATACGTGCTGCCCCAACCCACGATCAACAACTCACCTTCCGCAGGCCCACTGTCCAGCCTTATCGGCTTGTAGCGGTCGGCAATGCGCGCGACTTTCTCCGCACGCAGCCGTACCATCTTCTCGTGGTTGGCAGGGTCGTAACTGATGTTGCCGGTCTTGTCCTGCTTCTCGATGCCACCGATGCGGTGCTGCAATCCGGCCTGACCTGGCAGCGCCCAGGGGCGAACACCGCGTTCGTCACGCAGGTAGGGGAGGAACCCTTCTGAAGAACTTTCCTCGCGTGCGGGAATGAACGGAGGCTTGATCTCCGGCAGGCTCTTCGCCTCCGGGAAACGCCACGGCTCCGACCCGTTGGCGATGTAGCCATCGGTGAGCAGGATCACGGGCGTCATGTGCTCCAGCGCGATCTGTACGGCTTCGAACGCCATGTCGAAACAATCGATCGGTGTGCTGGCCGCGAGGACGGGGATCGGCGCTTCGCCGTTGCGGCCGTGTACGGCCTGCCACAGGTCGGCCTGTTCGGTCTTCGTGGGAAGCCCCGTGCTGGGACCACCGCGCTGCACGTTCACGATCACCAGCGGGATCTCCAGCATGAAGGCCAAGCCCATCGCTTCGGTCTTCAGGGCGATGCCCGGGCCGCTGCTGGCCGTGATGCCGAGTGCACCACCGTAGCTCGCTCCGATGGCACTGCTGATGGCCGCGATCTCGTCCTCCGCCTGGAAGGTGATCACACCGAAGTTCTTGTGACGGCTGAGCTCGTGCAGGATATCGCTCGCCGGGGTGATCGGATAGCTGCCGTAGAAAATGTCCAACTTGGCCTTCTGCGCCGCGGCGATGAGCCCGAGCGCGGTGCCTTGGTTGCCGGTGATGCTGCGGTACGTGCCCTTCGGCATCGGTGCAGGCTTCACTTCGAAACGAGTGGTGAAGGTCTCGCTGGTCTCGCCGTAGTTGTAGCCGGCGATGAGCGCCTTCATGTTCGCATCGAGCACCTCGGGCTTCTTGCTGAACTTCTTCTGCAGGAAACCTACCGTGAGCGCGTTGTCACGGCTGTACATCCAGTTGATGAAGCCGAGCACGAACATGTTCTTGCAGCGGTCCTTCTCCTTCATGCCGAGGGTAGTGCCCTCGAGCGCGGTGCGTGTCAGCTTGGTCACGTCAACGCTGTGCAGCGTGTAGCCGGCGAGCGATCCGTCGGTGAGCGGGTCCTGTTCTTCAACGATGCCGGCAAGTCGCAGGTTCTTCTTGTCGAAGCCGTCGGTGTTGGCGATGATGGTGCCGCCCTTTTTCAGCTTGCTGAGGTTGGCCTTCAGCGCTGCGGCGTTCATCACCACCAGCACGTCGCACTGGTCGCCGGGCGTGAAGATCTCCACGCTGCCGAAGTGCAGCTGATAGCCGCTGACACCGGCGAGCGTGCCCTGTGGTGCACGTATCTCCGCCGGGAAATTCGGGAAGGTGCTGACGTCGTTGCCGAACAGCGCGTTGGTGTCGGTGAACTGGCTGCCGGTGAGCTGTATGCCGTCGCCGCTGTCGCCGGCGAAGAGGATCACCACCTGTTGGCGGGCCTCAACGGGCTTGGGCTTGGAAAGGGTCGTGGACATTGAAAGTTGGCGCGAAGGTAGAGGGCTGCCCAACGAGCGGGAGAGTCCGCGAGGCGATCATTGCTCACCAGCTTCCTTGAGCAATGCCCGCTCGATATCATGTGAAGTGCGGAACCCGGCAGACCGGAGGTTCTCCAGCCAGGGTCTGATGGATCCGATGTGCCCTTGGAGCTTGGCTTTCACGATCACACCTAAAGTGCCGGTGACCGACAAACCGAGCGCCATCGCGACCAGACGCCCTTTACGGTCGTCAATGATGATAATGCACTGTGGGGTTTCCAGTGCGAGTGCTATGGCACTGGCTTCGCCTTTGTCCACTTGCAGGGAAAGCGCACGCATACGGAGTTCATCGTCCGGGTCGGCAATGGTCACCCAGTCCGGTAGAGATCGGCCGAACTCGGCGGCCACCACTGATGTGGTCGTTACGGAACCATAAACTTGCTGGAGAAGGCCAAGGCCATCTATCCGGCTCAAGGCAATGAAGCAACTGGTATCGGCGATGACGATATCAGGCATTCTTTACATCACGCTGGATCTCGGATGCCGGATAATTGAAGAATGCGACGCCGTACTTGCCCAGCAACTCGGAAAAGGTCGGTTTGGTCAAACCGACCAGGTCAGCGGCTTGGCCAAGTGAGAGCTTGCCACTTTCGTAGAGCTTAGCCGCCAGGAACAGGATGACCTCCCTTTCATCGAGGTCAACAGTGTCCGGCATCCGTAAGGTGAGCGTACGCATGGAACGAAGATAGAGCTAAGCTCAGGCTAGCGCCTCCGCACCGCCCTGCTTCACCGGCAAGTTCACCGCCTCAACGCTCCTGACCTCCGGCGCCACGCGCTTGATGGCTTCCTCTACACCGGCCTTCATGGTCATGGGGCTCATGGCGCAGCCGCTGCAGGCCCCGTGCAGCTTCACGCGGGCAACACCTTCGGCGGTGATCTCTTCCAATGAGATATCGCCCCCGTCAGCCTCGAGGAAGGGGCGCAGGTCGTCCAGTGCTTTCTGTGCACGCACCGACACCGAATCCCGCTGCTCCCTGGTAAGCCTCATGATGTGGCCGAAACTACGGGCTTGGCCTGTGCGCCGGTCGGCTGGGCCGTGTTGCGCACGGTGCTGGCCACCGCATCGATCAACGCGGTGAACGCTTCGGCGGCGGGAGTCGCGCCTTGCAGCACGGCCGGACGGCCCACGTCGGCGGCTTCGCGGATGCTCTGCACCAGCGGCACCTCGGCGATGAAAGGCACCTTCAACTCGTCGGCGAGTGCGCGCGCACCGCCTTGCCCGAAGATGAAGTACTTGTTGTTCGGCAACTCTGCTGGAGTGAACCACGCCATGTTCTCCACGATGCCGAGCACAGGTACGTTCACACTGGGCAGTTGGAAGAAGCCCACGCCCTTGCGCGCATCGGCCACGGCCACGGGTTGCGGCGTGCTGACGATGATGGCACCGGTGAGCGGGATGGCCTGCACCAAGGACAGGTGGATATCACCCGTGCCGGGCGGCAGGTCCACGAGCATCACGTCCAGTTCGCCCCAGTCGGCGTCCTTGAACAGTTGCTCCAACGCCTTGCTGGCCATGGGGCCCCGCCATGCGATGGCTTGCGCGGGATCGGCGAAGAAGCCGATGCTGAGCAGTTTCACGCCGTAGCTCTCCACGGGCACGATCCAGTTCTTTTCACCTTCCTTCTTCACGCTCGGCTTCTCGTGCAGCACATCGAACATCAGCGGCATGCTGGGACCGTAGATGTCGGCATCCACCAGGCCCACCTTCAAGCCCTGTTGCGCAAGGCCAGCGGCCAGATTGGCCGTAATGGTGCTCTTGCCCACGCCGCCTTTTCCGCTTGCGATGGCGATGATGTGCTTCACCTTGGGCAGCACCTTGCGCACCCCGGCGCGCTCGCCGCTCAGCGGGTTCACGGTCACCACCACGTTCACATCGTTCCCGAGTTCCTTCTTCAGCTGGAAGGTGACGGCCTCCTCCATGCGCTTGCGGCTGTGCATGGCCGGGTTGCTCACCTCAACTGTAACGTGGACGGTGTTCTCATCGACCACGACCTCGCGGACCAGGTCCAGCTCCAGGATGTCTTTCTTGAGATCGGGCTCAATGATGCGCGCGAGGGCGGTCTGTATGGCTGCTTCGGTGATGGGCATGGTTCGGAAAGGAGTGCGAAATTAGGCGCATGGCTCTTGGACTCAGGTTGTGGAGGCCGCGTCTTCTTCCTTTGATATTCGGTTCCGTGGTCTTCGCTGCACGAAGTGAGGCTCAATCCACGATGCCATGTGTAGCAGTTGATAGCTCAGCGTATGCCACGACGCGTTTTGCTGACTCGTCGGTGTGGTTTCGCAACGAGCATCGTGCTTTCGTGGAGGTCTACGGCTACTATGCTCTCACAGAGTCTGATTATCGGACAAGGAGCAAGACCCGCCCCCAGGGCTGCTTCCGTCGTGTGCCGTTGTACGATGGGTGCGAGCTACTTCAAAGCGAGGTTGACTGGCCGTTGCGCGCGAAACTCACTTTGAGTGAGGCGGATAGCCTTGTGCATCTTCTGAACGACACAAGCTCCTACTGGCCAGATGGTGAAAGTGCATGCATGTTTCTTCCAAGGCATCATTTCGTTTTTCACAATGGCGCAGGCGAGATCGTCGGCCACATTGCCTTGTGCTTTCAGTGCTTTGAGCTCGGCGCATCTCCGCGGTTGGCCATTGATGTTCCCGGCGCATTGCGGAAACCGGCGTTGCGATGGTTGGAGTCGCTATGCGAACGGCATGGTCTCTTTCCCCCGAATGTCCGCGATGCTTCATGGCTGTACTTCGATTACATGCGTTAAGACAGCTCGGGACGGCGTGACCGCTTCACTTTCTCAATGACCTTGGTGCGAAGCTCGGATGTGCTCATGTGAAGAGGTTGAACAAATGTAGTGGCGCTCACAACCCCAGTTCCTCCATCGGGTCCCAGAACTTCTTCGCGAAGTCCACCACCTGGTCGTTCTTCACCTTCACGCCTTCCTTCTTCAGCAGGTTCTCCATGCGCGTGGGCGTGGCGAAGTGATGCTTGCCGGTGAGGAGGCCGCTGCTGTTCACTACGCGGTGGGCCGGCACGGGCGGCTTGGTCACGTGGCTATTGTTCATGCAGTAGCCCACGATGCGTGCTGAGCGCGCCGCGCCGAGGTACTTGGCAATAGCACCATAGCTGGTCACGCGGCCACGCGGGATCTGCCGCACCACGTCCATCACGTCTTGGAAGAAGTCGCGCTCCTGCACCGCGCCGTCGCGCACCTGTCGTTTGGCCATGCGGTGAAGATCGGAGTTGTCTGCGCTAGCGGGGCTCACGCGCTGGATCGCTTCGCCCTCGGAAGGGCTCGCGATGACGCCGTGCGATCCAGCTATGCGTATGGCTGCGGGACGCTGTCGGCGCGTTCGTCATCGCGAGCGAGTCCCCGAGCGAAGCGATCCAGTTGGGCAGTTGGAAGCCCCTTGACCGGTCCTGTGGAGCTGGAACCCTGTTGTTAGGATCTCCCACGATCTCCCACTGTCGATTTCCTAGCAAATCCGCACTCTGTATGAACATGTCACAACTTTTGTGCACCTTCGCCGTTGAAGATTTATCAACAAAAGCACAAGAACAGGGGAGATTGTGGGAAAAGGTGGGTGACCGAGCCTACTTTCGCCGCCATT
The DNA here is from genome assembly GCA_016699575.1 of Flavobacteriales bacterium. Lineage (NCBI taxonomy): Bacteria > Pseudomonadati > Bacteroidota > Flavobacteriia > Flavobacteriales > Flavobacteriales bacterium. Next base: position 2,820,235 of record CP064979.1, read on the forward strand.
CCTGACGTGCATGCGCTATGCTGAACCTGTTGGGGGAGTACCCAAGCACCCTGGACGCCAAGAGCCGCGCGCTCTTGCCTGCCGCGCTGAAAAAGCAGCTCGGTGGGGAGGTGGCCAAGGGCTTCGTGGTGAACCGCGACGTGTTCAGCCAGTGCCTTGTGCTCTATCCGATGCAGGAGTGGGACCGGACCAGCGCAGATGTGCGCCGGCTGAACCGCTTCGACCCGGACAACGTGGAGTTCATCCGGCGCTTCCTCAACGGGGCAACGCCGGTGGAGCTCGACGCCAACGGGCGTTTGCTGATCCCCAAAACGCTGATGGACTATGCCAAGCTGGGCAAGGACATCGTGTTCACGGGCATGGGCGATCGCATCGAACTGTGGGACGAGGAGCTGCACAAGCGCGCGCTCGGCGGGAAAGTGGACTTCAAGTCACTGGCTTCGAAAGTGATGGGCGGTAACCCTAAAGCCAATGACGCATGAGTACCACGACCCCGTTCTTTTACAAGCCTGTGTCGAAGGACTGAACATCAACCCCGGTGGCGTCTATGTGGACGTCACGTTCGGCGGCGGTGGTCATAGTCGTGCCATCCTCGGGAAGCTCGGCCCGTTCGGGCAACTGATCGCGTTCGACCGCGATGCGGATGCCTGGGGCAATGCGGCCTCCCTCGTTCCCTCCGGTGGAGGGAAGGGTGATAAGCGGTTCACGCTGGTACGGTCAGACTTCCGTTGGATCAAGAACCACCTGCGTTTCCTGCACGCCTTGCCCGTCGATGGCCTGCTGGCCGATCTCGGTGTGAGCAGCCACCAGTTCGATGCCGCCGAGCGTGGTTTCAGCTTCCGTTTCGATGGTCCGCTGGACATGCGGATGGACCGCCGCGCGAAGCGATCGGCAGCCGAGCTGATCGCGAGCACTGACGAGAACGAGCTGGCGCGCATCCTGCGCACTTACGGCGAAGTGGACGATGCGAAGCGGGTGGCCCGCGCCATCCTCGCTGAGCAACGCAAAGGAGCGCTGCGCACCACGCGCGAACTGGTCGGTGCTCTGCAGCCGTTCACCCGCGGTTTCGGCAAGGAGAAGATCCTGCCGCAGGTGTTCCAAGCGTTGCGCATCGCGGTGAACGATGAGCTGGGATCGCTGGAGCACCTGCTCGCGCAAGCTGCGGAAGTCATCAAACCCGGCGGGCGCCTCTGCATCATCAGCTACCACTCGCTGGAGGACCGCATGGTGAAGAACTGGATGCGCAGCGGCAGCGCGGACGGCGAGCAGGACAAGGATGTGTTCGGCAACGTGAAGCGCCCCTTCACCCCTTCGACAGGCAAAGCGATACAACCAACGGAAGAGGAGATCAACAGGAACCCACGGGCCCGCAGTGCCCGATTGAGAACAGCCACACGCACGTGAACAGTCTGCGCAAGGAACAGGAGGAACAGAAGCCGGAGCCGAAACCCAAGGCCAAGGCGAAGACCGGCGTGCCGAAAGCGATCGTCGGCATCCTCAACGGCTCCTTCCTCACGCGCGAGCATGTGCTGGGCAACATGCCCTTCATCCTGTGGTGCGCCGGGCTGATGCTCGCCTACATCGCTTACGGTTACTACACCGAGCGCACCGTGCGCGATCTGCAGCGCACCGATGCGGAAGTGAAGGAACTGAAGAGCGAGTACCACAGCGAACGCTGGGCGCTGGAGCTGGAAGAACAACAGAGCAACCTGGCCACGGAAGTGGAGCCGCTCGGCCTGCACGAGAGCGTTGTGCGCCCCGGGCAGTTGCAGGTGGATGAGGACGAACTGGAATCGGCACAAGAGGAATGAACACGGAGACCAAAGCCATGAAGTTGCGCATGTGGGCGGTGTACGCCGGCCTCGTGCTCTTCGCGCTCGGCATCGTGTGGCGCCTCTTCACCATACAGGTCATTGAAGGCGAGAAGTGGAAGCAGCGTGCGGAGGTGGTGACCACCAAGCTGCGCACCATTCAGCCTGATCGCGGCAACATCTATAGTGCTGACGGGACGCTGCTCGCCACCACGCTGCCCATGTACGACCTGCACATGGACCTGCGCGCCGAGGGACTTACCGATGAGCTCTTCCGTACGCACATCGACTCGTTGTGCATCGCGTTGGCCAACTACTTCCAGGACAAGAGCGCGCAGGACTACAAGCGCGAGCTGATCGATGCGCGTGCCCGCGGGAAGCGTTACCACGAGATCAAGCACAACGTCACGTTCCGCCAGCAGAAGGACGTGAAGCAGTTCCCGCTTTTCCGGCTCGGCAAGAACACCAGCGGCTACATCGCCGCCAAGCGCATGGAGCGCAAGTACCGCGTGAACGGTGCTGCCAAGCGCACCATTGGCGGGCGGCAGAAGGACGGCGTGACGTGGTACGGCATTGAAGGCGGCTACGAGAAGTGGCTGAAGGGCGTTGAAGGCAAGCGCTTGGAACGCCGCCTCACCGGCGATGTGTGGATGCCCGTGGACGATGGCGAAGGAGTGGACCCGGCGCCCGGCAGCGATGTCTACACCACGCTGGACATGAACCTGCAGGACGTGGCCGACGCCGCGCTCCGCAAACAACTGCTCACCACCAAGGCCGACCATGGTTGCGTGATCGTGATGGAGACCGCGACAGGTCGCATCCGCGCCATCAGCAACCTCACCCGCACCGGCGACAGCACCTGCGCCGAGACCGTGCGCAACTGGGCCGTGTGGGAAGCCGTGGATCCGGGCAGCACCATCAAGCTGGCCAGTCTGGTGGTGGCCATGGAGGACGGTCTGCTCACGCCCGAGGACACGGTGCATACGCACAAGGGCGTGCGCTACTGGCACCGCAAGCGCATGGAGGACAGTCACCCGAACTACGACATCCTCACCATCCGCCGCGCGTTCGAGTTGAGCAGCAACGTGGGCATTGCCGGTGCCATCTGGAGCCGCTACAAGAACGACCCGCAGAAGTTCGTGGACGGCCTCAAGCGCCTTCGTCTGGACCAGCCCACGGGCATCAGCGTACCCGGCGAAGCGAACCCCACCATCCTGCATCCCGGCCACAAGGAGTGGAGCGGCATTTCGCTGCCGTGGATGGCACACGGCTACTCACTGAGCATCACGCCGCTGCAGATGCTCACCTTCTACAATGCCATCGCCAACAACGGGCGCATGATGCAGCCGCAGTTGGTGGAGAAGATCGTCACCGGTCGCAAGGAAAAGCCGGTGGATCCGGTAGTGCTCAACGAGAAGATCTGCAGCGATGCCACGCTGCGTCACGCACGCAGCTTGCTGGAAGGCGTGGTGGACACCGGCACGGCCACCAACCTGAAGAAGAGCCATCTCCGCATCGCGGGCAAGACGGGCACGGCCCAGATCTTCGATGCACAGGACGGTTACAAGGGCGGTGCCACCAAGTTCCACCGTGCATCGTTCATCGGCTACTTCCCCGCGGAAGCACCGGTGTACACCTGCCTGGTGATGGTGAGCAAGCCGCGGAGCGGCATCTACACCGGCAACTGGGTGGCAGGTCCCATCTTCAGGAGCATCGCCGACAAGGTGTACGCCAACCGGCTGGAGCTGGAGCATGCACCGCAACAACAACTGGCGCAAGCCAAGCCGCGCACACCGATCACGATCGGTGGCCACAGCGGTGACCTGCACACGGCGCTGACCGGTCTCGGCATCGCGCACACCATGCCCGGTGAAGCCGATTGGGTGCGCACCGAAGCGGCCGATAGCACTGTGGTGGTGAACGCGTTGAACGTGCCGCAGCGCAGCCTCGGTGTGGTGCCCAACGTGGTGGGCCTCGGCCTGCGCGATGCGCTCTTCATCCTGGAGAACCACGGCCTGCGCGTGAACGTGCAGGGCACCGGCATGGTCACGCAGCAATCGCTGAAGGCCAACACGCGCTTCGCTCCGGGCAACTCCATCACCATCAAGCTCTCGTGATGAAGCTGCTGAAAGAGATCCTCTACCGCGTGCGCATCGAGCAGGTCGTCGGCAGTACCAACGCCGCCATCGAGCTGGTGACGTTCGATAGCCGTGCGGTGAAGCCGCTCACATTGTTCGTGGCGGTGAAGGGCACGAAGAGCGATGGCCACGCCTTCATCGCGAAAGCCATCGAACAGGGCGCTACCGCGATCCTCTGCGAAACGCTTCCGGAGCAACTGGACGAGGACGTCTGCTACGTGCGCGTACCGGACTGCCAGCAGGCCATGGCCATCGTGGCGGCCAACTTCTTCGAGCAGCCCAGCACCAAGCTGAAGCTCGTGGGCATCACCGGCACCAACGGCAAGACGAGCACCGCCATGATGCTCTATCGGCTGTACCGCGCGCTCGGGTTCAAGTGCGGCTTGTTGAGCACGGTTGAGATCCGCATTGGCAATAAGGTGATCCCCAGCACGCACACCACGCCCGACGCGGTGCGCATAAACGAACTGCTGGCCGAGATGGTGGCCGAGCGGTGCACGCACTGCTTCATGGAAGTCAGCAGCCACAGCGTGGTGCAGCACCGTGTCACGGGTCTGCGCTTCGCCGTTGGCGTGTTCAGCAACATCACCCACGACCACCTCGACTACCACGGAACCTTCGCCGAGTACATCAAGGCCAAGAAGGGCTTCTTCGATCAACTGCCTGAGGAGGCGGTGGCGCTGGTGAACGCCGACGACGCCAACAGCGCCGTGATGGTGCAGAACGCGCGCGCGCAGAAACGCAGCTACGCCATCCAGAACATGGCGGACCACAAGGCCCGCATCATCGAGAACCAGCTGAGCGGTCTGCACCTGAGCCTCGATGGGCACGATGTGTACACGAGATTGGTCGGCGCCTTCAACGCGAGCAACCTGTTGGCGGTGTACTGCACGGCCATCGCGCTGGGCGAGGCCCCGCTGCAAGTGCTCACCGCCCTCAGTGACCTGGAGCCGCCGCGCGGTCGCTTCCAACTGGTGCGTGGCGCGAAGGGTGTGATGGGCATCGTGGACTACGCGCATACGCCCGATGCGCTGAAGAACGTGCTCACCACCATCCAGGATGTATGCACCGGCGATGAAAGGGTCTACACCGTGGTGGGTTGCGGCGGTGATCGCGATCGCACCAAGCGCCCGGTGATGGCGCGCATTGCCGCGGAGTACAGCCAAGTTGTTGTGCTCACCAGCGACAACCCGCGCAGCGAGGACCCCAGCGCCATCATCGAAGAGATGAAGGCCGGCCTGAGCACCGCTGATCGCACGCGTTGCTTCAGCGTGGTGGACCGACGCGAGGCCATTGCCATGGCGTGCAACCTCGCCAAGCCCGGCGATGTGGTGCTGCTGGCTGGCAAGGGCCACGAGACCTATCAGGAGATCGCCGGTGTGAAGCATGACTTCGACGACGTGGCCGTACTGAAGCAAACCCTTGAACTGCTCCACAAGTAATGCTGTACTACCTCATCAAGTGGCTCGATCCGTACGGCAGCATCCCGGGCAGCGGGCTGTTCAACTACATCAGCTTCCGCGCGGCGCTTGCGGTGATCACCTCGTTGATCATCAGCCTCTGGTTCGGCAAGGGCATCATCAAGCTGTTGCGCCGCAAGCAGGTCGGGGAAACCGTGCGCGAGCTCGGTCTCGAAGGCCAGAACGCGAAGCAAGGCACGCCCACGATGGGCGGCCTCATCATCCTCTGCGCGATCCTCATCCCAACGTTGCTTTTCGCGCGCATCACCAACGTGTACATCGTGCTGATGCTCATCGCCACGGTGTGGCTCGGCGCCATCGGGTTCCTGGACGACTACATCAAGGTCTTCAAGAAGGACAAGCGCGGTCTCGCCGGTAAGTTCAAGGTGGTGGGGCAGGTGGGCCTCGGGTTGATCGTGGGTCTCACGGTCTTCTACCATCCTGTCATCCGCACGCGTGTGGAAGTCACGCCGGAAGTCGCCGAGCGGGTGCAACAAGGCACCGTGCGCACTTGGCAGGACGATCAAGGCGGTACGCACTACATGCTCGACCGGAAGATGCCCAACACCACGATCCCGTTCGTGAAAGGGAACGAGTTCAACTACAGCAGCGTGGTGGTGGCGCTCGGCCTCGACCGGTCGTGGACGTGGTTGCTGTACACGCTGGTGGTCATATTCATCATCACCGCCGTCAGCAACGGCGCCAACATCACCGATGGATTGGACGGTCTGGCCACTGGCGTCAGTGCCGTGCAGGTGATGACGCTCGGCCTGCTCGCGTACGTGAGCGGCAACGTCATCTTCAGCGAGTACCTGGACATCATGTACATCCCCGACAGCGGGGAACTCACCGTGTACGTGGCCGCCATGGTGGGCGCGTGCATCGGCTTCCTGTGGTACAACGCCTACCCGGCGCAGGTCTTCATGGGCGACACGGGCAGCCTGGCGCTCGGCGGCATCATCGCCACGCTGGCCATCCTGGTGCGCAAGGAACTCATGATCCCGATCCTCTGCGGGGTGTTCCTCATCGAGAACCTCAGCGTGGTGATGCAGGTCTCGTACTTCAAGTACACGAAGAAGAAATACGGTGAAGGGCGGCGCATCCTGAAGATGTCACCGCTGCACCACCACTACCAGAAGCTCGGTTTCCACGAGAGCAAGATCGTGAGCCGCTTCTGGATCGTCGGCGTGATGCTCGCCGTGCTCACCATCGTAACACTGAAGATGCGCTGATGGCAAGGCTCGCGATCATCGGTGCACAGGAGAGCGGCGTGGGCGCTGCGGTGCTGGCGAAGAAGCTGGGCATCGACGTGTTCGTGAGCGATGCCGGGCGCATCAAGGACGCGTACCGCGAGAAGCTCACGGCCATGGGCATCGCCTTCGAGGAATGCGGCCACACCAAGGACCGCGTGCTGGGTGCCGATGAGATCGTGAAGAGCCCTGGCGTGCCGGACACCGCTCCGTTGGTGGCTGAGGCCGTTGCCAATGGCATGAGCGTGATCAGCGAGATCGAGTTTGCATCGCGCTACACGACTTCGCCGATCGTCGGCATTACGGGCAGCAATGGCAAGACGACCACCACGTTGCTCACAGGTCACATCCTGAAGAAGGCTGGGCTCGACGTGGCCGTGGGCGGGAATGTTGGCACCTCGTTCGCCGGACTGGTCGCGGAGCGCGATCGGCCGTTCTACGTGCTCGAGCTGAGCAGCTTCCAACTGGACGGCATCCGGAAGTTCCGGCCGCACATCGCCATCCTGCTCAACATCACACCGGACCATCTGGACCGATACCAGTACCGGATGGAGAACTACGTGGCGAGCAAGTTCCGCATCGCCCTCAACCAGACGGAACAGGACCACTTCATCCACTGCGCCGACGATCCCGAGACCATTAACGGCCTCGCGCTGCACGCGGTACGCGCCCGCAAGTGGCCCTTCAGCATCAAACAGTCCCTGCCGCAAGGCGGTTTCCTGCACAACGACAACATCACCGTCCTCACCGACCAAAACCAGTTCAGCATGAACATCCACCAACTCGCGCTCCAAGGCAAACACAACATCTACAACTCGCTGGCGGCCTCCATCGCATCGCGTGTGCTGGAGATCAGCAACGACGTGCTGCGCGACAGCCTCAGCGATTTCCAGAACGTGGAGCACCGCCTGGAGCGTGCCGGTACCGTGAACGGCGTGGACTTCATCAACGACAGCAAAGCCACCAACGTGAACAGTGTGTGGTACGCTTTGGAGTGCATGGACAAACCCGTGGTGTGGATCGCAGGCGGCCAGGACAAGGGCAACAACTACGCGGAGATCATGGACCTGGTGAAGTCCAAGGTGAAGGCCATCGTTTGCATGGGCGTGGACAATGAGAAGCTGCACAAAGCCTTCGCTGGCCTCGGTCTTCCAATAGTGGATACCAAGAGCGCGGAAGAGGCGGTGCAGCGCAGCTACGAACTGGCCGATCCCGGCGACGTGGTGCTGCTGAGCCCGGCGTGCGCATCGTTCGACCTCTTCGCCAACTACGAGGAGCGTGGCCGCAAGTTCAAGAACGCCGTCAAAAGCCTCTGACCATGGGCAACAACACCAACCGCCGGACTGTCGCGAAGCGCGCGCTGAACGTTGTGCAACGTTTGGTGAACGCACGCGAGCATGCACTGCGCGAAGCCGTGAGCGGCCCGCACAGCATGGAGTACGTGGGCGCGGTGAAGGGAGTGGAGTTCATCAACGACAGCCGCAGCACCTTCCTCGATGCGTCGCTGCGGTCGTTGGGTGAAGTGGGCAAGCGCACGGTGTGGATCGCGGGTACCATCGGAACGGAAGCAACGAGCGAACTGATCGGTGAACTGCTGTCGGGGCAAGTCTCCTGTATCGTGTTTTTCGGTGCAGGCGCCGAGCCGGTGGTGGAAGGATTGCCCGACGCTGTGGACCAGGTGTTCTTCGTGCAAGAGCTGCGCACGGCCGTGTTCCTGGCGCGGGAGCTAGCGGCCAGCGGCGATGCTGTCCTATTCAGCCCCGGGTGCCCGAGCGGTGATGGGTTCGCCAACTACGAGGAACGCGGATACGAGTTCAAACGAGCCGTCAACGACCTGTGAGGACAATGACAACCGCTTCATCATCCCGAGGAGGCTTTGCGACTGCAATGACCAGTGCATCGTCATCCGGAGGAGGCTCTGCGACGAGGGATCCCGCGAAATGCCCGGGATCATGGCGGGGATCCTCGTCGCGGAGCCTCCTCGGAACGACAGGGGGATTTGTGTTTGATCAAGACCCACTAGCGTGAAAACTTACCTGCAACAGCTGCGCGGCGATCGCACCATTTGGATGGTGGCCATCTTCCTTGGCCTCATCAGTTTGTTGGCGGTGTACAGCAGTATTGCGAGCGTGGCCGCCATCAATGGCGTGAGCCCCGGCTATTACTTCTTCAAGCATTTGCTGATGCTGGCCACGGGTGGCGTCATCATGTACTTCGCGAGCCAGCTGCGCCATACGGTGTACTCACGTTTGAGCCTGTTGGCGTTCTGGCCTGTGGCGGGCCTGCTGGTGCTCACGCTCGTCTTCGGTAGCAACATCAACGATGCGAGCCGTTGGCTGCGCATCCCCGGCATCGGCCTCACCTTGCAGACCAGCGACCTGGCCAAAGTGGTGCTGGTGGTGTACTTGGCGCGGATGCTGAGCAAGCACGCGGATGAGCTTATGACCTTCCGGGGTGTGCTTTTGAGATTGATGCTGCCGATCGGCGTGGTGTGCGCGCTCATTCTCCCCGCCAACTTCAGCACCGCAGCGCTCACCTTCCTCGTTTGCCTGGTGATGATGTTCCTCGGTCGCGTTCAGATGAAGTGGATCGGCGCCATGGTCGGTTTGGCGCTGGGCGGTGTGGTGCTGCTGATCGGTGCCAACGAAGCGTTCGACCTCGGTGTGTTGCCGCGCGTGGAGACCTGGCAGAAGCGCATCGAGAACTTCAAAGACGCCGACAGCGACGGCAACTACCAAGTGGAGCATGCCGCCATCGCCATCGCCAATGGAGGCTTCCTCCCGCACAATGGTCCCGGCGGCGGCGATGGTCGCAACCACGTGCCCCACACCGAGAGCGACATGATCTATCCGGCCATCATCGAGCAGTACGGAAGCATCTTCGGTGGGGTAGGCTTGATGCTCTTGTACCTCATCCTCATGCGCCGCAGCATCAAGGTGGCCGCGAAGTGCGAGAAGCCGTTCGGTGCGTTGGTCGCAGTGGGCATCAGCTTCAACCTGGTGCTGCAAGCCATGGTGAACATGGGCGTTGCCGTTGGGTTGCTGCCCACGACCGGTCAGCCGCTGCCGCTCATCAGCATGGGCGGCACCAGCACCTGGTTCACCTGCCTGGCCATCGGCATCGTGCTCAGTGTGAGCCGTTCCATCGAAGCGCCACCTGCGGAAGGTGAAGCGCCGAAGAAGCGTTCCACCCCATCACCCGAAGGCCATGCCGGAGAGCCCGCGCTCGCTTAATGTGATGATCAGCGGGGGAGGGACCGGTGGTCACATCTTTCCCGCCATCGCCATTGCCAACGCCATCAAGGAGCGAGAGGCCGGCACGCAGTTCCTCTTCGTCGGGGCGGAGGGCAAAATGGAAATGGAGAAAGTCCCTGCGGCCGGTTACCGCATCGAAGGCTTGCCCATCCGCGGTTTCCAACGCCACGCGTTGTGGAAGAACATCGGACTGCCGTGGCGCTTGCTGCGCAGCATGTGGAAGGCCCGCCGTCTGGTGCGCGAGTTCAAGCCGCATGTTGCTGTTGGAGTTGGCGGTTACGCGAGCGGGCCCACGTTGGCAGCTGCGCAGCGCATGGGTGTTCCCACGTTGATCCAGGAGCAGAACAGCCATGCCGGTGCCACCAACCGCATGCTGGCCAAACGCGTGGAGCGCGTGTGTGTTGCCTACGAAGGCATGGAGAAGTACTTCCCGAAGGAGAAGATCCTCCTCACGGGCAATCCGGTGCGGCAGGATGTTGTGCGTTTGACGGGCAAACGCCCTCGGGGCTTCGAGGACTTCAACCTGGTGGAAGGCAAGCCGGTGCTGTTCGTCACCGGTGGAAGTCTGGGCGCACGCGGCATCAACAAGGGCATCGAAGCGGCGTTGCCCATGCTGAAAGAGCAGGGTATACAAGTGATCTGGCAGACGGGCACCACGTACTTCAAACAAGCTGAAGCGGCTGCCGCGCGTTTGAACTATACCGACTGCAAGGTGATGGAATTCGTGGCGCGCATGGACCTGGCGTATGCCGTCGCCGATCTGGTGGTGGCCCGCGCGGGTGCCATCAGTGTGAGTGAATTGTGCCTGGTGCAGTTGCCGGCCATCCTGGTGCCGTTGCCCACGGCGGCCGAAGACCACCAAACGAAGAACGCACGCGCGCTCACCGATCGCCACGCTGCTGTGCTGGTCGGCGACGACCGCACGGAACAAGAGCTCGGTGCACGCATTGTTGAACTGATGAACGACGCACCCGCACGCGAGCGGCTGAGCCAGGCCATGGCCGCGCTCGGTATGAGCAACGCGGCGGAAGCGATCGCCGCTGAAACCATCCGTCTAGCACGAAGCCGCTTCAACTGATGAGCGCCACCAACGCACATACCCTCTTCTTCATCGGCATCGGTGGCATCGGCATGAGCGGCCTGGCGCGCTATTTCCGTCGGCGTGGCGCGTTGGTCGCAGGCTACGATCGCACACCGAGCGAGATCACCGGCCAGTTGCAGGGCGAAGGCATCCACCTGATGTTCTCCGAGGATCCGCGCCTGATCCCGGAGGAGTTCCAACGGATCGATGCCAACGAGGTGCTGGTGGTGCGCACGCCCGCCGTGCCAGTGACCAGTCCGCTGCTGAAGTACTGGGAGGAACGTGGCGCACGCATCGTGAAACGCGCCGAGCTGTTGGGGCTCATCACGCGCGACAGGCCCACGATCGCTGTGGCGGGCACGCACGGCAAGACCACCGTGAGCACCATGGTGGCCCATCTGCTTCGCGAAGGCGGCGTGAAGTGCAACGCGTTCCTGGGCGGAGTGAGCGTCAACTACCGCAGCAACATCCTGCTCGATGACAATGCGGTGGTGAACGTTGTGGAGGCGGACGAATACGACCGCAGTTTCCTGCAACTGCGCCCCACCGATGCCATCATCACGGCGATGGATCCCGATCACTTGGACATCTACGGCACCGCCGATGCGATGTACGATGCTTACGCGCAGTTCGCGGCGTTGTGCACGGGCACGGTGCTGGCCAAGCGCGGCATCAGCGGCCATCTGCGCAAGGCCGATGTGAAGGAGTACACCCTGAACGACCCGGCCTTTGCCTACGCGACCAATGTGCGGGTGCAGGACGGTGCCTATCGCTTCGACCTGCACGCACAAGGCCATCACTTGGTGGACCTGACACTAGGCATGCCCGGTCGACACAACGTGGAGAACGCTGTTGCCGCCAGCACCTTGGCCCTGCAACATGAGGTCAGCCCCGAGAAATTGCGGCACGGCCTCGCGACTTTCCGCGGGGTGGAACGCCGTTTCGATGTGCGGTTCAAAGGTGCCGAGAGCGTGTACGTGGACGACTATGCGCACCACCCGCAAGAGCTGGAAGCCGCCATCCGCAGCGCACGGGAACTCTATGCCGGCCGCACGGTGACGGGCATTTTCCAACCGCATCTGTTCACGCGCACACGCGACTTTGCTGAAGGGTTCGCCCAAGCGCTCGCCTTGTTGGACGAGCTGATCCTGCTGGAGATCTACCCCGCCAGAGAAGAGCCCATCCCCGGCATTAACAGTGCATGGTTGCTCGAACAGGTGCCGATGGCGAAAAAGACGTTGGTCCCGAAAGAACATTTGCTCGGAGAACTGGAGAACCGCCGCATCGATGTGCTGCTGACCCTAGGGGCCGGTGACATCGACCGCAGCGTACCGGCCATCGTGAACCTGTTGAACCAGCGCGAACAATGAACAAGCGCCTCGAAGCATTGCGGAAGTGGATGCGCCCTGCGGCGTACATCCTCGGCGCATGCGTGCTGCTGGGCGTGCTGGGTTTCGTCGAGGCCACCAACGGCAGCACGGTGTGCACCGAATTGGTCATCGACGTGGACGGCCGTGCCGACATGCACTTCATTGACGCTGATGCCGTACGCGAAAAGGTGAACGCCGATGCGCCGGTCACTGGCATGCCGCTGGAGGAGATCCCCGTGAACGCCATCGAGAACAGCTTGCGCGAAGTGCCTTTCGTTGCAACGGCCGATGCCTACCACACACTGGACGGCAAGCTGCACGTGCGCGTTCGGCAGCGCGAACCGATCGTGCGCGTGATCGATGCCAATGGCCGCAGCTTCTACATCGATGCCGGGGGCTGGACCATGCCGGTGAGCCCCAACTGGACCGCCCGGGTGCCCGTTGCCGTGGGCAGCGTACTGGAACCCGTGACTTCCGAAGGGGTGCGCAACGTGCTCGTGAACGACAGTACCGCCGCCGGATCGCGTGCGTTGCTCGTGTACAACGTGGCCATGACGCTCCGGCAAGCGCCGTTCTGGAACGCCATGATCGACCAGATCACCGTGGCGCCCGACGGCCGCATGGAGCTGATCCCGCGCGTGGGCCCGCGCCGCGTGATGATCGGATTTGGCGAACGGCTGCCCGCACGACTGACCAAACTGAAGGCCTTCTACGACCAGGAACTGGCCAACAGTGACTGGCGCCGCTATGACCGCATCGACCTGCGCTTCTCTGACCAGGTGATCGCCTCCCAACGAAATCCAACACCCATCCCGACCAACTGACGCACATGGAAAGCAGCAGCAACGACATCGTCGCCGGCCTCGACATCGGCACCACCAAGATCGCCTGCATCGTGGGGCGCAAGAACGAGCAAGGCAAGATCGAGATCCTCGGCAAGGGCCAGAGCCGGAGCGATGGTGTGACACGTGGTGTGGTGGCCAACATCCAGAAGACCGTGGAGAGCATCGTGCAGGCCGTGCGCGCCGCCGAGGACAGTTACGGCATCAACATCAAGACGGTGCATGTGGGCATTGCGGGCCAGCACATCCGCTCCTTGCAGCACCGCGGCATTCTCACGCGCGCCACGCTCGACGATGAGATCCAGCAGAAGGACATTGACCGCCTCATCGACGATATGCACAAGTTGGTGATGCCACCGGGCGAGGAGATCATCCATGTGCTGCCGCAGGAATACATCGTGGACAATGAGCAGGGCATCAAGGATCCGATCGGTATGAGCGGCATCCGCATGGAAGCCAACTTCCACATCATCACCGGGCAGATCACGGCCGCGCGCAACATCAACAAGTGCGTGCACCGCGCTGGCTTGGAAGTGACCGGTCTAGTGCTGGAGCCCCTGGCCAGCGCCGATGCGGTGCTGAGCGCCGAGGAGAAGGAGGCGGGCGTTGTGCTGGTGGACATCGGTGGTGGCACCACCGACATCGCCATCTTCTACGACGGCATCATCCGCCACACCGCCGTTATTCCCTTCGGTGGCAATGTGGTCACGGACGACATCCGCCAAGGCTGCAGCATCATGCGCGACCAAGCCGAGCAGCTGAAGACCAAGTTCGGCAGTGCGCTGGCCGCCGAGAACCGCGACAACGAAGTGGTGTGCATCCCGGGCCTGCGCGGCCGCGAGCCCAAGGAGATCAGCTTGCGCATGCTCGCCGAAGTGGTGCAGAGCCGCATGGAGGAGATCCTGCAGCAAGTGCACTACGAGATCAAGAACAGTGGGCTCGAGAACCAGTTGGTGGCGGGCATCGTCCTCACCGGCGGTGGTGCGCAGCTCAAGCACCTGAAGCAGCTCACCGAGTACGTTACCGGGCTGCCTGCGCGCATCGGTTATCCCAACGAGCACCTGGCCAAGAGCGCTGTGGAGGATGTGACCAGTCCGCTGTATGCCACCGGCGTGGGGCTGGTGATGAAGGGCTTCGAACACTTGGAACGCCGCAAGCCCGAGGAGAAAGCCGCACAGGCACCCGTGAAGGTGAAGGACCACAGCAGTCGCACCGCGGGCAACTTCTTCACCCGCGTGCTCGAAGGCGCCAAAGGCATCCTCGACGACGATCACGAGTGAACACTGCACCGTTGACACTTCCACCGCACACCGCCACGATCAACCAAGCCAACACCGGACTTTCGTAAGGCGCCCGGAGCGCCCTCAACACCCTCAGCCATGAAATTCGAACTCCCGAAGGAACTGTCGTCGATCATCAAAGTGATCGGCGTGGGCGGCGGCGGTAGCAACGCCGTCAATCACATGTTCGCCCAAGGCATCAAGGGCGTTGACTTCATCGTTTGCAACACCGACAAACAGGCACTGGACATCAGCCCTGTGCCCGTGAAGCTGCAACTGGGCATCGCGCTCACCGAAGGTCTCGGTGCGGGTTCCATCCCCGAGCGCGGCACGCTTTCGGCGCAGGAGAACGTGGAGGAGATCCGCCAACTGCTCGGCAACCGCACCAAGATGGTGTTCATCACCGCAGGCATGGGCGGCGGCACGGGCACGGGCGCAGGTCCGGTGATCGCACGCATCGCCCGCGAGATGGGCATCCTCACCGTCGGCATCGTCACCATGCCGTTCAGTTGGGAAGGCCGCAAGCGCAAGCAGCAGGCCACCGCCGGGATCGAGGAACTCCGCCAGGCCGTGGACACGCTTCTCGTGATCAACAACGAGAAACTGCGCGAGCTCTTCGGCAACCTCAACGTGAGCGAGGCCTTCACGCACGCGGACAACGTGCTCACCACCGCAGCACGCGGCATCGCGGAGATCATAACCGTCACCGGCAAGGTCAACACCGACTTCGAGGATGTGAAGACCGTGATGAGCAACAGCGGAGTCGCCATCATGGGCAGCGCCGAGTGCAGTGGTGAGGACCGCGCCTTGCGCGCTGCGCAGGACGCCCTTGCATCGCCCTTGCTCAACGACAACGACATCAGCGGCGCCAAGTACGTGCTGCTCAACATCACCTACGGCGACAAGGAGGTGCTGATGGACGAGATCACGGGCATCACCGACCATATCCAGGATGCGGCCGGCAGCACCGCCGATGTGATCTGGGGCTACTGCCAAGACACGGCGCTGGGCGACAAAGTGCGTGTGACGGTGATCGCCACCGGCTTCCGAGTGCAACCCGATGCCGCCACCTTGGAACCCGCCAAGCCCGAGCGCAAGGTGGTGCCCTTGACCGCTGACGTGCCCACCATGATCACGCAGCCCATCGTGAACCCGGTGGCGGTGAACCTGCCCAAGGCCGAAGCACCTGCCGCCAAGGCTGAGCCCGCTTCGAACGAGCCCTACCTCAAGACCGTAGAACCGACGCGTCCGGTTGAAGCGGTGCGCCCGGTTGAACCTGCTCGCTCGGTTGAGCCCGTGCGTGCCAGCGTGCCCGAGCCCGCAATGCCGCCGAAAGTCGAGGCACCGCTCACCCAAAGCAGCATCGAATTCGAGGTGACCAACACCGTGTCACGCACGCCTGTGGTGCCCAGCACGCCGCCACCTGCACCGGTTACCGTGGTGCCCATGACACCAGCTCCGCCGCCAGCCACGGAGAAGATCGTGCACACCCTCGACCCCGAGCCGCGTCCTGCCGCGGTGGCACCGACCACGCCCGAGCAGCGCACCGATCGTTTCGCACCCGCCGAGCACCAGATGCGCGTGGAGGACCGCATTGCCAAGATGCGCGAGCTGACGCTGAAGCTGCGCAGCCCGAACGGCTTGGCCGATCTGGAGCGTGAACCCGCCTACAAGCGCAAGAACCTCACGCTCACCGACGGTCCGCGCAGCACCGACAGCAACGTGAGCCGCTACACGCTGAGCCAGGAGACCGATGAGAACGGCGAGCAGCGCACGGAGATCAAGCGCAACAACCCTTTCCTGCACGACAACGTGGACTGAAGACATGGGTCAATGTGACCATGTGTCCATGTGCTCATTGGGCGGACGCGAATGGTCACATGGACCCATGGACACATGAGCACATGAACATGAGCCTGGAGGAACGGATCAATGCCGACATCAAATCGGCGATGCTGGCCAAGGAAAAGGACAAGCTCAACGCGTTGCGCGCCATCAAGAGCGCCATCCTGTTGGAGCTGACCAAGGAGGGCGGTGCGAACGGTGTGAGCGAAGAGGCCGGATTGAAGATCCTCGGCAAACTGCACAAGCAGCGCGCGGAAGCAAGTGCGATCTTCAAACAGCAAGGGCGTGAAGACCTGGCCGCTGAGGAAGATGTTCAAGCGAAGGTCATCGAGGCGTACCTGCCAGCCCGCATGAGCGAGGCCGAGGTGCGCGCTGAAGTCACGAAGCTCATCAGCGAACTGGGAGTAAGCGGCATGGCCGCCATGGGCCGCGTGATGGGCGAAGCGAACAAACGATTGGCGGGCAAGGCCGATGGCAGTGCCATAGCGGCCATTGTCAAACAGGTGCTCTCGGACGCCTGAGGACGTTGGGCCCCGACTTCGGTCGGGGGTTGGGTGCGGACGGCGGCGCGAGCCGCCGTTCGCGTCGGGTGCAGTATCAGTCGGCCGGTTATCGGCTGCCCAAGTGCATCAGTTCGCTGACGTGTCGAAATCTGATATGCCGCTGCAACGACCATGTTTTATTGGAGAGAAGTGCTGGCTACATTCGACCTACCAACACCATGCTCCCATGAAACCGTTCACAACCCTTTTTGCCTCGCTAGTGGTAGTTGCCTGCTCGGCTCAGGACACCATTCCAGACTTCTACGGTGAACCGTTGAACGAGAACGTCGGCTACTGGAAGAACGATGGGCAAGTGATCGGAACGAACGGCGATCCGGTTGCGGACGTGGTGTATTACAGCGAAGGAGGGTTCCCACGATTGTTCATGCAGCGGAAGTCTACCATGACCTTTGCGATCGCCAAGACCGATACCACAACGAGCACGGTGGATACGCTCTATCGGATCGATATGCGGCCGATCGGCGAACGATTCCAGCAAGTGGATCCCTTGGTGTACGCGATCAAGTCCTACCATCAGAACTTCTATCTGGCACACTGCGGCAGTACCGGTGTAGAGAACGTGAAGGGCTATTATTACGTTGTTTACAAGGACATCTACCCTGGTATCGATCTCCGCATATACAGTGGCAGTATGGGCCATAAGATGGCCTTCATCTGCCACCCGCACAGCGACCCCTCGGAACTGCTCCTTGAGTTCGAGGGACAGGATAGTTTGGGGGTGGACGTGGACGGAGCGCTCAGGATGTACTTCCACCAGAACAAGTTCGTCCGGTTGGACGAAGCCGTTGCATATCAAGTGGACACGAACGAGAACGTGGTGCCGTTGAACTGGACCGCACAGTACATCAATATGGGCGGCACCGCTACGGTGGACTTCGCATTTGATACCTACGACCCCGATCTGCCATTGGTGCTGCAGATCGGACCGCCGGCATGGATGGGTGGCGGACCATACGACGTGGACGGCCTTTGTTGGAGCACATACGTGGGCGGCGACGCCGATGAGGAGATCTTTGAAAGCACCCAAGATGCTGACGACCGGTATTACGTGACCGGCAACACCAACTCATCGTTCCTCACTTTCCCCAACTTCCCGGGGACGGAATACTCCACCACCGGTAAGGTGGCCTTCCTCATCCAGTTCGATGATGTTGACATGATCGATTGGAAGGACTTTTTCGGCGGCGATGTGTTGGCCGATGAGACTTACGGAACGGGTGTGGCGGACCGCGGGACGGGTGAGATTTACCTGGCTGGGCACACGACATCGACCACTATCCAGCATCTCGATGATGGTACGGCTTATTACGATGGTACCGCAAGTAGTTCAACCCCCAAAGGTTTTCTTGGCCGCTTCAACAAGATTGACGGTGAACGGGCGTGGTCCACGTACTTCGGCGATGAGAACTTAGTGATCACCGGCATGGTAGGCACCGACAATGTGGCCAGCCCTCGGCTCTATGTCACCGGGTATTGCCAAGATGGATTGCCAGCGTTGGATGTGACTCCTCCAGCGGGCAGCACGTTCTGGAACTACGATGCCGGCAACGACGGTTTCATCTGCGCCTTCAACGGCAACGACGAACACTATTGGCGCACTTACCTGCCGGGCAGCGGCGATGATCGCGGGGTGCAACTGGCGCGCGAGAAGTACAAGATGTACGTCCTGGGCAGTACTACCAGCAATGATATGAACATCAGTTCCCTAGGTGGCAGCGCATACGAGGAAGGCCACTTCGGCGGGGTGGATTGTTTTCTGTACGAGTTCAACATCTATGGTGCCTGGCAGTGGGGCACGTACATCGGTACAACCGGTAGCGACCGGCCGGGCACGAACGCCATTTCCATCGACCCGGTAACCGACGATGTGGTCATTGCCGGGAACACCGATGGCACCTTCACCGTGGTGAACGGCCCGGGGTGGTACCAGGATGCTGTACCCCCAAGCGGATGCACATCAGGGTTCCTGGCCCGGTTCAACCACCCCGACCGCGCGCTCGCCTGGCATACGTACCTGCACGGCAATGACCCCTTCAGCTACGTGTACGTGAACACCGTGTGCTTCGATGCGATCGGGAATTTGAACATCGGGGCTACCCCACGCTGGGGCGATGGGTTCCCGATCGTGCCGCTCACGGGCATGTACCAACAACCCGTGATGAACCAGAACTACTCCGGTGGTGCTTATGAAATGTGCGACATGTACGTAATGAGCCTCACGCCGGACCACTACCTCAGCTACGCCATGTACGTGGGCGGGCGCGCCAGCGACTCGCAGCACGAAATGATGTACACGATGCTCTCGCGCGATCTGACCGGAGACCTCTACACTGCAGGCTTCACCACCCACGATCTCTTCGACTTCCTCTTTCCGCTGGACAACGGTAGTGGCCTCTGCTACTTCGAGGCACTGACACAGGGTAGTGTCTTCGAGACTTTCATCACCCGGTTCTGCGCCAGTCCGCTTACTGGGTTGCAGGAACCCACAACATCGTTGGAGGCACCCGGGGTTTGGTTCGATGGCCAAGGCCAGTTGATCATTGGGCTTGAACTTGAAGAGCGTACACTGTTCATCGTTCACGACGCCATAGGTCGGGTTGTTCGGAGCGGAACATTGAGAACAATGGACAGTGATCATCACGCGATCCCGTTCGCGGATGCCGCTGCTGGTTCGTATGTCTTGCGCTTGGAGAATGGTATTGCGGTGAAGTTCGTAAAGGGCTTCTGATCGCTGAGAACCAAAGGATGCTTACGCTACGGACTTTTGGCTTTGCGATGCCCCTGGCTACGGCCCTGGTCGCGCTGGGTCCGGCGCTGTCGGCGCAGAACGCGTGGAGCCCCATGCAGCCGCCGTTCAACTACGTGGGCTATATGTACAACATCAACGCCGATACGATCGGGGATGCGTTGTACTTCCATGCGGTTGTATCAGTGGTCGGCAACACCTTCCCAGACCATGCTGTGGCTGTATACAAGAACGGTCAATGGGATACGCTAGGCCTCTTCGCCAACCAAACAACTGACGTGATCCGCTGGCACGATACCCTCCTGATAGCCGGCGGTGGGGCGTCGGTCAATGGGATACCGATCAGTGGTGTTGCTGCCTACGTGAACGGGACTTGGTCCGGCTATGGATTGTTCCAAGGTTACAATTGGCAGGCCGCAGATCCCTACCGTTTTCGCATCATCGAAGGGGATTTGTATGC
Source organism: Flavobacteriales bacterium (assembly GCA_016699575.1). Classification (NCBI taxonomy): domain Bacteria; kingdom Pseudomonadati; phylum Bacteroidota; class Flavobacteriia; order Flavobacteriales; species Flavobacteriales bacterium. The sequence goes on from CP064979.1 coordinate 2,840,335, forward strand.
CATTGGTGGTTTTACCTATGCCGATGGCCACCTGTGCAATGGCATCGCCAAGCGAGAAGGAAATGAGTGGGTGAACGTGGGCTTCATGGACGTAGGCGATCCGCCCAACATGCAGGACCTGGTCGAATACAACGGCGAGTTGATCGTGTGCGGTGTGTTCAACATTATCGGAGAGGGCACTTCGATCGCGCGATTTGATGGAAGTGAATGGCACACGCTAGGTCCTGGTATCATTGGCAGCTTCGGTGGCGCTGGTCGTTCCATGGCAGTGTACCAGGGCGAGCTGTACCTCAGCGGGGCCATCGATGGCGCTGTGAACCCCGGCCATGGGATCATGCGGTGGGATGGCACGCAGTTCCTGCCGGTGGGCACTGGTTTCCAGGATATCGACGGGCTGCAGAACTACCTGATCGGTGCCTTGGACATGAAGGTGCGCGATGGTTTGCTGTGGGCGAGTGGCACCTTCAGCTACGCGGGCAACCAGGCCACGCCGGGCATAGCCATTTGGGATGGCACCAGTTGGTGCGCCCTGCCCCCCGGACCCACCCCGGAGGTGAATGCGTTCGAGTTCTTCCACGATACGCTCTTCATGGGCAACCACGATGTCTTGTACGGCCAGCAGGACGTGCCGGCAGTGCGCTTCAATGGCAACCTGGCCGAGGCGGCCACATGCGCTTGGAGCGTGGGGGTGCAGGAGGAGGCTGTACAACTCGACCAGTCTCTTGGCGCTCGGTTCGGGGGCGACGGCCGTTTGTACTTGTCTGGACTGCCTGACGGAGCTGTTACGGTCCGGGTCATGAATATGCTCGGCCAATTGGTTCATTCAGCAGGGATTAATACGGGGCCCGATCAGCAGATCGTACTTGAAGTGCCAACCTCCCCAGGCCAAGTGTTACTGGTAGCAGTAGATGGGCATGGGGCAGTGCGCACAGTGCGCCTGGAGTGACCTCAGGTAGTTTTGCATCGTGCCCACCATCCTCACCCAACTCCGCCACTACAGCGATCAGCTCGTGGAACTGCCCGAGCAGGAGTGGGAGAGTTTCGCGGGTGCCATGCGACCCGCCACGTTCGGCAAGGGCGAGCACCTGTTGCGCATTGGCGATGTGTGCGATCATGTGACGTTCCTCGGCACAGGCTTGGTGCGCGCCTACCGCATCCATGAAGGCGAAGACCTGACCGAGCAGTTTTTCTTCGAAGGCAACTACGCCACGGAGTACGAGAGCTTCCTCACGCGCGCGCCAAGCACGGTGGGCATCGTGGCAATGGAGCCGGTGGAGTGCGTGCGGGTGACGCATGCGGCGTTGCAGCAGGTGTATGCTATGGGCACCAACGCCGAGCGCATGGGCCGGCTCATTGCCGAGTCCATCTTCATCGGAAGTGCCCGCCGCAACCGCAGCCTGCTCTTCGAGACGCCGGAGCAGCGCTACCTCAACCTCATGAAGGAACGGCCCAAGGTCATGGCCCGCGTGCCGCAGAAGTACATCGCCAGCTACTTGGGGTTGCAGCCCGAAAGCCTGAGCCGGATACGGGCAAGGTTGGCCAAGAGGTAGTGCATCCACCCCGGCTGCCGTTCATCACGGGCTGCGCTTTCTTAACTCAAGTCATCGTTGCCCATGAAGGCCGCAGGGAACATTTGTCCCGCCAACCCACAGCCATGATCTCGCGCCTGTTCCTTCCACTGTTCCTGCTGCTGTCCACCGTCTCATCGGCGCAAACCGCCACGCAGTCCATCCGCGGCCGTGTGCTGGATGCTGAAAGCGGCAGTCCGGTCGAGTTCGCCAGCGTAATGGTGAAGGACGCCGCGCCCGTCATCCAGGCCGAAAGCGATGCGGAAGGCCGCTTCACGCTGCGGAACGTGCCCGTGGGGCGCCAGGTGCTGGTGGTGGCCGCGATGGGGTACAAGCCAATCAGCACCACACCGCTCATGGTGGTGAGCGCCAAAGAGCTGGTGCTGGACCTGGAAATGGAACCCGATGTAAAAGTGCTGAGCGAAGCCAAAGTGACGGGCGGCAACGCGGCCAAGGACCAGTTGAACAACGAGATGGCCACCCTGAGCGCGCGCACCTTCGATGCGGCCATGGCCGAGCGCTTCGCCGGAAGTCGTGCCGACCCCGCGCGCATGGCCACCAACTTCGCGGGTGTCAGCGGTGCGAACGACGGCCGCAACGACATCATCATCCGCGGCAACTCGCCGAGCGGTCTGCTCTGGAGACTTGAAGGCGTCGACATCCCCAGCCCGAACCACTTCAACAGCTTCGGCAGCACGGGCGGACCGGTGGGCATGCTCAACAACAACACGCTCGCCAAGAGCGATTTCATGACGAGCGCGTTCCCAGCCACTTACGGCAACGCCATCAGCGGCGCGTTCGACCTCAGCATGCGCAACGGCAACGACCAGGAGCACGAGTTCCTGGCACAGATCGGCTTCAACGGCTTCGAACTCGGCGCGGAAGGCCCCATCGACAGCGCCAGCCACAGCAGCTATTTGCTCAACTACCGCTACAGCACGTTGCAAGCGTTCCAAGCGGTGGGGCTGGAGTTCGGCACGGGCAGCGCCGTGCCCAAGTACCAGGACATCAGCTTCAAGGTGAACGTGCCCATGAAGAACGGCAACCGGATGACCGTGTTCGGTCTGGGCGGCCTCAGCAGCGTGGACCTGCTCGGCAGTGACACCGACTTCACCGAGCGCAACGAGAACGACCTCTTCGGCAGCGATACGCAGGACATCGTGAACAACAACGCCACAGGCATCGTGGGTGCCTCATGGACGAAATGGTACACGCCGAGCACCAGCACCAAGCTGGTGGTGGCGGCCACCTACCAGAGCGAGCGCACCGATGTGGATTCGCTCACCTGGAGCGATGGCGAACCGGCCACCATCACCTTGCTCGACAGCGATCCCGTTTGGAAGAGCAACAACGAACAGCGCACCTACCTGGCACACCTGTCCATGCGCAGCAAAGTGAACGCGCGCAACAGCATCACGGCGGGCTTGGTGGCCAACTACTACGACGTGTCCTTCCAGCAGGAGCTCTTCCGGTTGGACACCGCGCGGAACGGCGCATGGGACGTGATGCAGACCGGGAAGGGGACCCACTTGCTTGCACAGGCCTATGCCAACTGGAAGCACCACTTCACCGAACGCTTGGTGATGAACCTCGGGCTCCACGGCCAGTACCACGACCTTTCCGGGGCCACCGCTTTCGAGCCGCGTTTGGGACTATCGTACAAGGCCGGGGAACGCTCCACCATCTCAGCGGCTTACGGCCTCCACTCGCAATTGCAGCCTTTGCCGGTGTACTTCAACACCCGGCCTGACGGTTCGCGCACCAGCAACGAGGACCTGGGCTTCACGCGCAGCCACCACGGCGTGCTCGCGTACGATCGGACCATCGGTGATGCTTGGCGGGTGAAGGTGGAGACGTACTACCAGTCGCTCTTCAACGTAGCGGTGGAGCGAGACAGCAGTGCGTTCACCATGCTCAACACCGGCGCTGACTTCGGTTCACCCACCGAGGATGATCTTGTGAATGATGGTACCGGCCGCAACTACGGTGCGGAAGTCACGGTGGAGCGCACGTTCAGCAAGGGGCTCTATGGCTTGGTGACCGCAAGTGTGTTCCGGAGCCAGGCCAAGGCCAGTGACGGCATTTGGCGCAGCACCACGTTCGATGCGGGCTACGTCTTCAATGCGCTTGCCGGCAAGGAGTGGCGCGTCGGCAAACGCGGCAATACCATCTCGCTTGACCTGAAGGCGACCTACGCTGGTGGCCGCCGCTACACGCCCATCGACATCGAGGCTTCCGAGCTCGCCTTCCGCGAAGTGCGCGACGAAAGCCGGACGAACGAGCTGCAGTACGACGCCTACTTCCGCGCCGACGTGAAGCTCTTCTACCGCATGCAGCGCAAACGCGTCACCCACGAGATGGGCATCGACCTGCAGAACGTGAGCGGCCAGCGCAACATCTACGCGCGCTACTTCGACGATCGCACCCAGAAGGTGGTTACGGAGTACCAGCTCGGTTTCTTCCCGATCCCGATGTACAGGTTGTTGTTCTGAGCCTACTCCACCACCAGCTTGAAGCCCACGCCGTGCACGTTGTTGATGGCCACGCGCGGGTCTTCGCGCAGGTACTTGCGCAGGCGGCTGATGAACACATCGAGGCTACGGCCCAGGAAGTAGGTGTCGTCGCCCCACACCATGTTGAGGACCAGCTCGCGCGGCAGCACCTGGTCCTGGTGCATGCACAACAGCCGTAGCACTTCCGCCTCGCGCTTGGTGAGCTTGCGTTCGCCGGTGGGATGGGTTAGGGTGAGATTGCGGAAGTCGAACGCGTAGGCACCGATGATGAACTGGTCGCGCTCGCGTTTACTGGTGCCACGGCCTTGTGTGCGGCGCAGGATGGCTTCAATGCGCAAGGCAAGCTCTTCGTGGCTGAACGGCTTGGTCACGTAATCGTCGCCACCGGCCTTGAAGCCCGCGATACGGTCGTCCGTCTGGCTCTTGGCCGTCAGGAACACGATGGGGATCTGCTCATCGGTGGTGCGGATGTCCTCGGCCAAGCTGAAGCCGTCCTTCTGCGGCAGCATCACATCGAGGATGCACAGGTCGTAGGCGTGCTCGTTGAAGTACTTGAGCCCTTCCTTGCCGTCGCGGCACAGGTGCACGGTGTAGCCCTTGCGCTTCAGGGTGTCGTGGATGACGAAACCCAGGTTGGGGTCGTCTTCCACCAGCAGGATGTTCGCTTTGATGTTGCTCATGTGCGTGGGAGTTCGATGGTGAATGTGCTGCCCATGCTCGGGGCGCTGTCCACCTTGATGGTGCCGCCGTGGGCACGTACGATCTGGTTGGAATAGTGCAGGCCCAGTCCGAAGCCTTTCACGTTGTGGCGGTTACCGGTGGGCACGCGGTAGAACCGGTCGAAGATGTGCTTCATGTGCTCGCGCCGCATGCCGATGCCGTTGTCCTTCACTGAGATGCGCAATGCCACCCGATCGTTCGACGTGGCCACCTTCACCAGTGGTTGCTCGCCGCCGTATTTGATGGCGTTGTCGATGAGGTTGAAGAGAACGTTGTGCAGGTGCACCGGGTCACCGTCAACAACAGGGGCGGTTGCTGTCAGGTCGAGGTCGAGCTGGCCGTTGCGTTCGCGGAGCTGCAGTGTGAAGCCCTCGGCCACATGGCGGATGACCTTGTGCATGTCAACGCCCTCTTTCCGGAGTTGCAGTTCGCCGCGCTCGAGCGTGCTCAACTGCAGCACGCGCTCCACCTGGGTGCGCAAGCGTTCGTTCTCGGTGCGGATGATGCGGGCGTATTCGCGCAGCCGGTCGGGTTCGTTCACGATGCCGGGATCGCCGAGCACTTCGCTGCTGAGGGCGATGGTACTGATGGGCGTCTTCAGCTCATGGGTCATGTTGCCGATGAAGTCGTTCTTCATCTCGCCGAGCTTCTTCTGTCGCAGGATCGTCCAAACGCTGTAGGCCAGGAACGAGAAGACGATGAGCGTTACGATGGTGGGGAAGATCCACGTGTAGGCGCTGGCGTGGTCCGCCGGAGGTGGGGGCAAGGCGCGCCGCGGGAAGAGCACGCCGAAGTAGTGGCCGTCCTTGTCGAGCTTCTGCAGTTCGGTGTGTGCCACGGTGTCGGTGAGGATGCTGTCGTGCAGGCTCACGTAGTTGCCGTAGACGATCTGGTCCGTGAAGCAGTCGTAGATGCCGTACTCGAAGTCCTCCACGATGTTGCGCCGTTTGAACTCCTGCTTCAGCAGCTCTTCCAGCAGGTACGGATGGATGGTGTCGTTCATGGTAACGGCGAAGTAGTTCGGCCGTTCCTGCTTCACTGCGTCGAAGAGGTTGCTCGGGTCCTTGTTGATCGAAAGGATGCGCTTGGTAACATCCGTGAGCGCGATGGTGACGCGGTCGTTGAACTGCTTGGCTTCGGCCACCCGCTGTTCCTGCTGCAGTTGCACCTGTTCGGCTTTCACGCTCAGCAACTGGTCCAACCATACCACTTGCGTGAGCACGATGCCGATCACGCTCAGCACCGCGAGGATGACAATGGTTCCGATGGACTTCCTGCGCATGGGACGGTGCCGCAAAGTACCCTCGGCGTGTTGGAGGTTGACCGCCTTAACGATCCGCTAACGACCGCGACAGGTCAGAAATCGCCGCCTTCGCCGCCACTGCTGCCCGGCTCGGCGCGTTGTTGTTTGCTGCGGCGGAAGACGCTCACATCCTGCTGCCCGAACCGCCAGGTGATCCCGAAGCGGAGGAAGCGCTGCTCGCGGCGGCGCCAGCTTTCCTGCGTCAGGTCGGGGGTCTCGTAACGGGTGCCCCAACGCCGAGTGAAGAACACATCGTTCAGCGCCAACGACAAGCTCCACTTCTTGCCGAAGTCCTTGCTCACCGATGCATCCACGCCCCACTGCGACAATTGCACGCCTTGGGCGATGGGCCGTTCGCCTTCGTACTCGCCGTTGATCTGCACGGCCCATTGCGAGGGCAAGCGTTGGTTGAGCCCGGCTTTGCCGTTGAAGGTCCAGCCGCTGTTGTAGAAACTGCCGTCCTTCAGGCCCACCTCGATCCATTGCGCGGTTCCGCTCAGCGTGAGCTGCATGCCCTTCATCGGCTCGTACTTCAGCGTGTTCTCCCAGCCGTAGCTCCAACTGTCGTCGCCGTTCTGGAAGGAGCTGATGAGGATGCTGCTGTCGCTCGGCGAAGTGTACACGTAGCTGGTGATGATGTTGCTGGTGTGCTTGGTGAACACGCTGGTGAGCCAGCTGTTGCGCTCGCCGAAAGGGAGCAAGTGGTTCAACTCGCCGATCTCCACCAGTTCCGGGCCCAGGGCCGGATTACCGATCCGGTAACTACGGCTGTCGCCGAACATGATGAAGGGCATCACCTGCCAGTGATTGGGCCGGTTGATCTTCCGGCTGAGGTTGATCTGGAACTCGCGGCCGTTGTCCCACTTGCGGCTGGCGTAGATGGCCGGGAAGAGCGCGTTGAGGATATTATCGGTGCCGTCGGGGTAGCGGATGGAAACGGACGGACTGCCATTGCGCGTGGCTTCGAACCAGGTTTGCTCCACGCGCAGTCCGGTCTGCAACGTCCAGTGCGCGCTCAGCCTTCGTTGGTAGTTGAAGTAGATGGCATTGATGATATCCGTGACACGTTGCGTGCTGCTCAGCAGCGTGTCGGGTATCTCAGCCCCGGTCGAATTGTCGCGGAAGAGCACGTCCAGGTAGTTGTCTTCCTGCTTCATGCTGCTCTTCAAACCGTACTCGATGCGCACACTGTCGTTGATGGGGTTCTGTGCATCGAACTGCCAGCGCCATTCCTGCCCGTCCGTTCCCCCCAGGTTGTGTTGGAGCACGGGATTTCCGTTGATGAGGTTCCCGCTTGCGTCGAAGCTCGACCGGTCGAAGTAGCTGTCGCTGGCACGGTCGCTCAGGTTCCAGTTCAGGTCGGTGGTCCACTCTTTCCCCGGCTTCGGGCTCTTGCGGCGGAAGGCCACGTTGGCGCTCACGTTGTACCCGCCGTTCTCCTGATCGTTCACCTGGGCCCCGCTGCTGGTGGTGGCGCCCAGACCGTCGGTATTGATGAAGGCCTGTTCATCGATGGTGTTGAACCCGCGCTGGTGGAAGCCGCCGCCCACGGTGAGCGTGTTGCGGTTGGTGAGCGCTTGGTCGATGCTCAGTCGGCCGCCCAGCATCTTCCGCAGGCTCTCGCTCTCGCCGGTCTGTTCAAAACCGGCAACGGGTTCGCCGTTCACGCGGTCTTCGCGGCTGCTCTCCTGGCCCGTTCGGTTGTTGTTCAGGTTCCCGTTGAACGAAGCGTTGATCGTGGTGCCACCATCCTTCACTTGGATGTTGCCGCCACCACCGACGCGGCCGTTGGAGCCTACGTTGGCCTGCAGCTGGCCGCTGTAGCCGGGCTTGGTGCTTTTCTTCATCACCACATTGATGATGCCGCCCGTGGTGTTCGCATCGAAGGCCACGCCCGGGTTCGTGATCACTTCCACCCGGTCGATGTCCTCTGCCGGTATCTGCTCCAACTGCAACAGCGATGGCCGCCCGTCCACGAGGACCTGCGGCGACCCGCTCCGCATCGTCACATTGCCGTCCACATCCACGCCGAGACCGGGGATGTTCTTCATCACATCGGTGGCGTTGCCTCCGCGGGCGGCGATGTCCTTTTCAACGTTGTAGATGCGCCGATCGACCTGAAGCTGCATGCGGGCTTTCTCGCCGACCACCCTGGCCTCGTCCAGCACTTTGGCGTCGGGCTCGATCCGCAGGTTGCCCATGTCGTGCTCGGGCCGCTCGCGCGTCAGGGCCACTTCCTTTTCCATGGTGGTGTAGCCGATGTAGGTCACGATCACCTTGTACCGTCCGGGCCGCAGACCTTCGATCGCAAAATCACCGTTCGCACGGGCCATATCACCCCCCACGATACTGTCCTTGGGCATTGCTCGCAGCGCTACTGTCGCGAATTCGGCACCACCGCTCGTGGCTCCGTCGATGATGCGCCCGATGATCTTGCCGTTGGCGGGGGCATTCGCAGGCCGTTGGGCATTTGCGGGCGCCCCGATAGCCAGCAGTGCAGGAAGGAAGGCCGCTAACAGGAAAGGGCGGGAGAGGCGCGAAAGGAGCATCGGGCGCGAAGCTACCGGGATGTGTGCCGGGCAGCGGTCTTCTGACCGGGCTTTCGGGTGATCGGGCCAGTGGTTAACGCCATTTCACAACCCCCGAAAGAAGAAAGCCCCTCCGTCGGATGACGGAAGGGCTTCACTGTTGTTGTTGCCAGGGTCACTCGTCGTAACCACCGCTGCGGTCGTAACCGCCGCCACCGCCACGACCACCACGGTCGTAACCGCCACGGTCTCCACCGCGATCGCGGTCACCGTAGCCACCGCCACCACGGCGATCACCGCCGCCGCCGCCGTAGCCACCACGACCACCGCCACCGCCGTAACCACCGCCACCGCGGCGCTCGCCACCCCCGCCGAAACCGCCACCGCCTTCGGTGCGCGGGCGCGCCTCGTTCACTACCAGATCACGTCCACTTACGTTGAATCCGTTCAGTGCCGCAATGGCCGCACGACCTTGGTCGTCGTTCGCCATCTCCACAAAACCGAAGCCACGGCTACGGTTCGTTGCCTTGTCCAAGATGATCTTAGCCGACGTCACTTCGCCGTGCTGACCGAACAGTTCCTGGAGGTCTTGGTCCTTCACGCTGTAAGGAATGTTCGCTACGTAAATGTTCATGAAACTGACAGTTTGAGACGCCCCCGTGGTTGTTTGTTTTTGTGGGAGCGGCGGCCAATGTAGAGAAATATCGGTCGGGCAAACACTGTAGTAGGTGCCCCGGCCGTATGCCGGCCTGAACAGGGGCAAGCAACACCGGCGGCCTTGTACCTCTCTGAACTGGGAAGGCCGCCCTTTCCGAGGCGGCCTTCCCAGGTTCAATTCTTGGCGACCTACTGGCGCACGAGGCGTTCGGTAAAGGTCTGGCCATCCACCACCACGTGCACGAAGTAGAGGCCGGCCTCCATTCCGTTGCCCAGGGTCATGGCGTGGTTCAACGCGCCAGCAGCCACGTTCAGCTGCTCGCTGGCGATGCGCTTGCCCATGGCATCGAAGATCTCCACTTGTGCCGTGGCGGCCTCTTCGCTCAGGCCTTCGATCTTCAGGTTGAGCACTTCGTCGCGGTTCGGATTGGGGTACAGGCTCAGGTGGGCACCGTCCGTATCGAAGCTGGACAGGTCGCGGAAGTTGCCGCCGGGGTTGTTCACCATGATGCGGCACACTTTGCCGAAGGGCAGGTAGTTGCCGTTCACGAGCGGTCGCACGCACACGTTGAGCGGGAGGCCGAAGGGAGCAGGGTTGGTCTGCAGGTTGCTCAATCGGCAATCCGTTGCCGGACGCAGTATGCGACGGCTGTAGGAGCCGTGCGGATCGAAGAACCAGAACTGGTAGCCGCTGGCGCCTGCCACACCTTGGCAGTAGATGAAGCTGCTGGGCACCAGATCGGTGCGGTCGCACCAGTTGGGCTTCACGAAGGTGGGTCCCAAAGGCACGCAGAAGTCGCCACCGGAGATGGTCACGGAGCTCTCAGGACCGAAATCGCCGCTGGCATCGATGATGCGTCGGCCAAGGTCATCGGTGAGCACGTAACCACCAGCTGCGATACCATCGCCCATGGCGTCGCTCACCACCAGGTTGTAGCAGGCGGCGGGCAGGCAGATGTTGGTGGAAACGATGGCGCCCGGAGTTCCGTCGGAGTAGGGACCGCCGGAAGCGACCACGGTGCTGGTGAGCGCGTCGGTGATCTCCCAGGTGGTCTGGCTGCCGAAGGCGTCCAGCGCGATGCTCATCACCAGGTCCTCGGTGCAGTTCACGTTCACCCCTGCGCAGAGGCAGTTGGTGCCGATCACATCGCCCGTGGTGTTGGCGTCAAGATCATTGCATGCGGTGCCGGGCTCTGGCCCGCCGGGGCAGAGATCGTCCGCATCGCAAGTGCCGTCGTTGTCGGCATCAGCGAAGGTGCCAGCGCAGAGGCAGTTGGTGCCGATCACATCGCCCGTTGTGCAGACATCGAGATCATCGCACGCCGTGCCGGGCTCGGGTCCGCCGGGGCAGAGGTCGTCAGCATCGCAGGTGCCATCGTTGTCGGCATCGGCGAAGGTGCCTGCGCACTGGCAGTTGGTATCGTAAACGTCGTTGGTCGTGCAATCATCGTTGTCATCGCATGCGGTGCCGGGTTGGGCAGGTCCACCGGGCACGCCCTCGCAGTCGTTGCCGAGCAAGGTGCCGGCACAGAGGCAGTTGGTCACCACATCGTTGATGGTGTTCGGGTTGCCGTCATCGCAGGGGTTACCGTTCACCAGGTTGGCCAACAGTGGGCAAGCATCGTTGCAATCCGGCGTGCCGTCGCTGTCGCTATCCGTATCCGCAACACCGCAACCGCAAGCACCGGGTGCGACTTTGTTCGGATCGTTCGGGCAGCCGTCGTTGCAATCAGCCGTGCCGTCGCTGTCGGTGTCCACATCGCTCACGCCGCATCCGCAGATGCCGGGCGCGATCTTATTGGGGTCGCTCGGGCAACCGTCGGTGAGATCGCAGGTCCCATCGTTGTCGGTATCAGGCGAAGGCGTGAAGACGCAGCCGGAAACCGGGTTGCACGTGTCGATGGTGCATGGATCATTGTCGTTGCATGTCACCGCGGTTCCCGCGCATGCACATCCACCGGTGATCACGTCGTTCGTGGTGCACGCACTGCCGTCATCGCACGGAGTGCCTGGCTCAGGACCACCGGGGCACAGATCGAAGTAGTTGCAGGTGCCATCGTTGTCGACGTCGTTGCAGTTCAGTCGATAGCTGAGGCCACAACCGCTGATGCTCTGGAGGCGCAGGTAGTACGTACCGGCGCCCAGGCCGGTGAACGACACGGAAGAGGAGACCGGCGTGTGCGCAGCCCCTGCCGTGTGGTCCGAATACGTGATCAGATTCCCGTTCGCATCATACAGGTGCACGCGCAACCCTCCGCCTGCCGCGTTCTCCGATTCGAGGTTGAAGGCGATGTTCCCCGCGCCGGGCAGTACCACGCGGTAATCATCGATGTTCTCGCCGTAGTGGTTGAAATTGATGTGACCGCTCACGCTCGAAGAATCCGGGTTGAGCACGAGGGCTTGCGCAAAGCTGCCGTTGGGCTCGGCATCGTTACCGAACACGGCAGGTGCCAACTCGTATTTCATCCGATAGCTGATGCCGCAGCCGTTCGTGCTGATCAACTGCAGATAGTAGTTGCCCTGGCCCGCGCAGTCATACTGCACAACGGTCGTCACGGGAGCGTTGCTTCCGCCCACCACGGTATCCCAGTATGTGATGAGGTTGCCGTTGCCGTCGTACAGATGCACGCGGATGTTGCCGTTCGCCACCGGCACGCGCTCGGCGATCATCGTTATGTTGATGGCGCCGTCAGCGGGCGTCTGGATGAAATACCAGTCACTGTTGTCGCCGTAGTTGATGAAGTTGATGTGTCCGTCGGTGAAGGTGTTGTGGGCGAGCGCCCCGTTCGCGAAGGCTTGGCTGGCGCTGTTGTTCGGCTCCACATCGGTACCGTACACTGCTGGCAGTGTTTCGTACTTCAGCCTGTAACTGATGCCGCAGCCATTGATGCCGACCACCTGCAGGTAGTAATTGCCCTGGCCTGCGCAGTCGTATTCCACAACGGTCGTCACGGGCGCATTGCTTCCGCCCGCAACGGGGTCCCAGTAGGTGATGAGGTTGCCACTGCCGTCGTACAGATGCACACGGATGTTACCGTTCGCGACCGGCACGCGTTCGGCGATCGCCGTCAGGCGAATGGTGCCTTCGGCCGGTGTCTGGATGAAGTACCAGTCGCTGTTGTCGCCGTAGTGGCTGAAGTTGATGTGCCCTTCCGTGAAGGTGTTGTGGGCGAGCGCACCGTTGGAGAAGGCCTGGGCCGTGCTGTTGTTCGGCTCAACATCATTGGCATAGACCGCACCGGCGGTCTGGTACTTCAATTCGTAGCTGTGACCGCAGCCGCCGATGCTCGCTACACGCAGGTAGTAATTGCCCTGGCCCAGGCAATCGTGGGTGTATGTGGTGGTGTCATCATCGTGGCTCGCCCCGGAGCTGCCGTCGTAGTAGGTGATCAGGTTGCCGCTGCCATCGTAGAGATGCGTCCGCACGGCGCCCCCTCCTTCGCTCTCAGCGATGGTGGTGAAGGTCGCGGAACCTTCGGCTGGGGTAGTGATGAAGTACCAATCATCGTTGTCGCCGGTGTAGCTGAAGTTCACATGGCCCTGGGCGAAGGTGTTGTGGGCGAGCGCGCCGTTCGTGAAGGCCTGTCCAGCGTTGTCGTTGTCCTCCGTGTCATCGCTGAAGACGGCCGCCGCCAGGGTGACCGTGAACGCGTAGGTGTAACAATCGCTTGAGAGGCGCGCCACTTGGAAGTAGTAGGTTCCCTTGCCAACGCATGCGAGCACGGAGGTCTGGTCAACGGGTGAACCGGCCGCACCGTGATCGAAATAGGTGATCAGGTTGCCGTTCGCATCGTGGATGTGCACGCGTAGCGAACCGCTGCCGCCGAATGCTGTCGTGCTGGTGCTCAGGCTGAGGGTGCCATCCTGCGTGGTAGTGAGCGCGAACCAATCGTTGCTGGTGCCGCTGCCGCAAGGCGCGCCGCCGATATCGCCGGTACGCGCGGTGCCCAGGGCAAGGGCGTTGGCCTGGCCGCTGTTGTCGTTGGGCTCGGTCTCCGCTTGCGCCATCAGCAAAGCCGGGCACAGCAGCGATACCAGCAAGGAGGAAATGATCCGTCTCATCGGTTGTGGGTTTTGGATGGCCAAAGCGACGGCAACGCACGTCACGTTTCAATCCCGAATTCTCGTTAGGGGTGTGAACAGGATGCATCGAGCGGTGATCCGCCAGTGCCTCGGTCGGGTAGCACCGGCTGATCCCTGGCCGGTACCCGTCACCGGATCCTCAAACCAGTCTCTTGCTCACGGCTTTGCTCACCGCTTCGGCGTTGCTGTGCACGTGCAGCTTCTCGTAGATCTTCCGCATGTGGCTGTCCACAGTATGATAGCTGATGCCCAGTTCGTCGGCGATCATCTTGTAGCTGCGTCCCTTCACCAGGAGCGTGAGCACCTCCTTCTCGCGATCGCTAAGCCCGTAGTGCTCCGCACTGGTGGCCGTTTCGTTCGCCCTGAAGCGCGACAGCACCTTCATGGCGATGGCCGGGGTCATGGGCGCGCCACCAGCATGAACGGCACGGATGGCTTTGGTGATCTCCTCTACTGGCGCTGTCTTCAGGATGTAACCGCTCGCCCCGGCGCAAATGGCATCGAAGACTTTGTCGTCATCGTCGAAGACCGTTTGCATGAGGATCTGCGCTCCCGGATGCCGTGCTTTGATGGCGCGTACGCCATCGATGCCGTTCATGCCCGGCATCTGGATGTCCATCACGATCACGTCTGGTCGTGCAGCATCAATGTCGCGCATGAGCTGCGACAGGTCGGGGTGGACGGCCACGCACACCATGTCGGCCTGGGCGTCCACCAACAGGCGGAACATGTCGCGCAGGTCCTTGTTGTCGTCGAACGCTATGACTCGGATGGGGTTCATGGGCCGGTCCACGAAATAACAGGGTGCCGAACGATGGGTTAGTCCCGAATTCTCGTGACGTCAACTTCCACACCGATGAGCACGCCCATGCCCGGTGCGCTGGTCAAGGTGAAACGCCCGCCCAGGCTGGCTGCACGGCGCGCCATGCTGCCCAGCCCATGCCCGTCAGGGTGCAACGCCGGGTCGAAGCCCCTGCCATCGTCCTTCACGCTCAGGTTCAGCGTGCCGTTCCGTTGGTGCAACGATACCTGGACCGTGTTGGCGCCACTGTATTTACTGGCGTTGTGCACGGCTTCCTTGTACAACAGTACCAGTTCCTTGCGCGCGTTCATTGGCAGTTTCAGGTCTTCAACCCCTCCGCTCACGTTGAAGGACACATCAATGCCCTTGCTCTCCAGCAGTTCGTTGGCGATACGCCGCATTCGTTTCACCAGTGCCTCGCCCTCGTCGTTCTTCGGGTCGATGGCCCATACGATGTCGCTGATGCTGCGCAGGCTCTCGCTGCTGGTTTCGCCGATGCGCGCCAGCAGTTTGTGCAGCTGCTCGTTCTCCACGGGGGAAAGGGAACTGGCGAGCTGGCTGCCGATGGTGATGCTGCTGAGCGATGAACCCACCTCATCGTGCAGGTCGCTGGCAATGCGGTTGCGGACGGCCTGCAACTTCAATGCTTGCGCGATCCGATTGCGCGACCACGCGTACATGCCCGCGCCCGAAAGCAGCACGATCAACGCGTAGAACCACCACGTGAGCCAGAAGGGTGCCGGCACGGCAACAGTGAGCAGCACTTGCTCCGGACCGGTGCGCCCGAAAGCATCCCTGACTTTCACCAGCAACCGGTGCGCGCCAACGGGCACACCAGCGTAGCGGATGCGTTCGTCGATCGGTATGGTGCGCCATTCTTCCTCAACGCCGTCCAGCCGGTACTCGAGCAGCAGCGCTTGCGGATGCCCAAGGGCCATGGCGCTTACGCCGATGTCGACCACGCTGGACCGGTAGCTCAGTTCCACATGGGCGTCTTCCACCCGCAACGCTTTGCCGGCAGCGGTTGCCCCTGCGAAGAACGCCGTGGGGAGCACCGGGAGATCGTCGAACACACTTGGCGGGAAGGTGATCAAGCTGTTGTCAGCGCACAGGGCGATCCGCCCATCGTTGAGCGTGGTGATCGCATTGCCGAGTTTGCGGAAGCGTTGTCCATCGTTCACCGGCACATGGAGGAAGCTGTGATCGGTGGTGTCGAACCGTAACAGGCCATCGCCGGTGGTGACCCAGAAACGGCCTGCACGATCCATTGTCATGGCATAGAGGTCTTGCGGCATGTGCGCTGGCGGCGCGAAGCGTTCCACGTTGTCCACGCGCGCCCGAACCAGGGCCCCGGCCCGGCTCACCGCCCATATGGTATTGCCAAGCGCCATCACACTGCGCACGTCCTCGCCGGTCACGACAACGTTCTGCGGGCCACCCGGTCCGGCACCTCCATCGCTCCAGTCATGGATGCCTTCGGATGCATGCCAGTTGCACAAGCCGTTGGCCGTTCCATACCAATAGCGGCCTTCTGCATCACGCGCCATACTGCTCACCAGGCTGTACGAGTTCACTTTTTCGGTGAGCCCGGGCATTGCCCGCCCAAGCACCTTCTGCGTCGCCACGTCCACAACGTGCACACCGAAGCCCATGGTAGCGATCACCATCACCGGCCGTCCGTTCAGGGTGTCGGCTTGAAGACCGCGCACTTGGTACATGGTGCCGGGTGAATACACTTCGTTCACCACATGCGGTTCGAGCGCGGCTCTGACCTTGCCACCTTGTTCGGCCAAGAAGCCGATCCCGTATTCCGTGCCCACGATGGATCTTCCCTGATGGTCTTTTCCCATTACGGTGGGCTGCAGGGCGCGACCACCTCCATCGTAGCTCTGGTGTTCAAGTGCGTCTCCTTCCCGCCGTTGGATGAAGAACCCGTCAGAGGTGAGGATGCGAACGCCGTTCACTCCTTCCGGATACGCCCGGTGGAAGTACACTTCCTGCTCGTCGCCATCCGGGTCGTTGTGGATGTCCTGGACCCCGAAACGCCATACATCGGGCACGTGGAAGTCAAGGCCGTTGGACGTCCCTGCCCATAGTGTTCCCTTCCTGTCGCGCAGCAGACAGCGCACACGATCGCTGCTCAACGATGCGGGGTCGGTCCGGTCGCGCACTATCCGCACGGGCGATCGCGATCCGCGCGGCAGGTGGAGGAGTCCGCTCTGCCGTATGGCGAACAGCGGGCCGTTGTTCCAATCGGTTATGGCGATCACTTCCTCCTGGGTTGGGATGATGCGGCCCTGGACCGGAGGAGCCTTCAAGGACGCAGGCAGGTCGTTCCAAGCGATCACGTCCGCTCCGTTCTGCCATCCACCACAAATGATGGAATCGCCGATGAGCATTGCGCATGTGAGCGTTTGCGAACCTGGGCGTTGCACATGTGGATAGTGTGTTATCGACCCCGTGCGGCGATCGACGATGAAACTCAAGTAATAGTTCAACAACCCGATCCATAGGTGCTGGTCGTTCAGCAGTGTGATCGCGTGGCACCAACCCCGTGTGTTCGACGGTGCAGGTGAGGCGCGCGCAGGTGCGATTGTTGCGCTGTCGGTCCAATAGGTGAAGCGGAAGGTCCGCTTGTCGAGGAACATCAGTGTCACTTCACGCGACCCGATGAGCAACGTTGTATCGTCCAGATCATAGAGTGCGGTCAGCTTGTCGCTGGCCATGGAACTACCGAGCGCGTCGTCGCGGTCGAAACGACGCACTGCATTGCCACTGCCTACGCGGATCAGGCCCTTGTCCTTGGTGGCCGCCCACACGGTGCCTTGCCGGTCTTCGATCACGGCAGCGATGCTCGCCTCGGTTCCGGCCACTTGAAGCACCGTGCTTCCATCGTACTTGTTCAAGCCGTTCTCCGTGCCGATCCAGATGTACCCCGCGCGATCCTCGAACACGCAGGTGATGGCGTTGTCGCTCAGCCCATCGTCGGTGGTGAGGTGCTGGAAGCGGAGCGCTTGCCCCTGCATAGGGTGCGGGTTCAGAAGGAACAACGAAAGGATCACGATCCCGGCGCGCATGGTCCCAAAGTAGAGGTTGGGCCGCTGAACGTGCGAAGGTCAGCGGGGCAGTGAACGAAGAAGGGCCGCCTCTTTCGAGACGGCCCTTCCGAGCGGGAGAGCAGGGGCTTAGTGCACCACCAGTCGTTGGGTGAACACCTCGGTTCCGGTGCGTACCTGCACCAAATAGAGGCCTTCGCCGAGCGAGCTGCCGAATTCGAGCACATGGTTGAGGGTTCCATCGGCCAGCGGCACGCGCGCTGTGATGACGGACTTGCCGGTTGCATCGTGCACGGTGATGTCCGCAGCTTCGATGTCGGTGCCCAACCCTTCGATGCGGATGAACACCAGATCATCCTTCACTGGATTGGGGTAGAGGCTGAGGTGTGGTCCATCGGTGCTGAAGGTCGACAGGTCGCGGAAGTTGCCGCCGGGGTTGTTCACCATGATGCGGCACACTTTGCCGAAGGGCAGGTAATTGCCGTTCACGAGCGGTCGCACGCACACGTTGAGCGGGAGGCCGAAGGGAGCCGGGTTGGTCTGCAGGTTGCTCAATCGGCAATCCGTTGCCGGACGCAGTATGCGACGGCTGTACGAGCCGTGCGGATCGAAGAACCAGAACTGGTAACCGCTGGCACCGGCCACGCCTTGGCAGTAGATGAAGCTGCTGGGCACCAGATCGGTACGATCGCACCAGTTGGGCTTCACGAAGGTGGGTCCCAAGGGCACGCAGAAGTCGCCGCCGGAGATGGTCACGGAGCTCTCAGGACCGAAATCGCCGCTGGCATCGATGATGCGTCGGCCAAGGTCATCGGTGAGCACGTAACCACCAGCTGCGATACCATCGCCCATGGCGTCGCTCACCACCAGGTTGTAGCAAGCGGCAGGCAGGCAGATGTTGGTGGAGACGATGGCTCCCGGGGTACCGTCGGAGTAGGGACCACCGGAAGCGACCACGGTGCTGGTGAGCGCGTCGGTGATCTCCCAGGTGGTCTGGCTGCCGAAGGCGTCCAGCGCGATGCTCATCACCAGGTCCTCGGTGCAGTTCACGTTCACCCCTGCGCAGAGGCAGTTGGTGCCGATCACATCGCCCGTGGTGTTGGGATCAAGGTCATCGCACACGGTGCCGGGCTCGGGCCCGCCGGGGCAGAGATCGTCCGCATCGCAAGTGCCATCGTTGTCCGCGTCAGCGAAGGTGCCAGCGCAGAGGCAGTTGGTGCCGATCACATCGCCCGTTGTGCAGGCGTCGAGATCGTCGCACGCCGTGCCGGGCTCGGGTCCGCCGGGGCAGAGGTCGTCAGCATCGCAGGTGCCATCGTTGTCGGCATCGGCGAAGGTGCCAGCGCAGAGGCAGTTCGCATCGTACACGTCGCCGGTAGTGCAATCGTCATTGTCGTTGCACGCTGTTCCGGGCACGGCGGGTCCACCGGGCACGCCCTCGCAGTCGTTGCCGAGCAAGGTGCCAGCACAGAGGCAGTTGGTGCCGATGACATCGTTGATGGTGTTGGCGTTGAGGTCGTCGCACGTAGTGCCGGGCTCGGGCCCGCCGGGGCAGAGATCGTCCGCATCGCAAGTGCCATCGTTGTCCGCATCGGCGAAGGTGCCGGCACAGAGGCAGTTGGTGCCGATCACGTCACCCGTTGTGCAGGCGTCGAGATCATCACACACGGTGCCGGGCTCGGGTCCGCCGGGGCAGAGGTCGTTGGCGTCGCAGGTGCCATCGGCATCGGCGTCAGCGAACGTTCCTGCGCAGATGCAGTTGGCGTCGTAGACATCACCGGTGGTGCAATCGTCGTTGTCGTTGCAGGCGGTGCCGGGCACGGCAGGGCCTCCGGGTACACCTTCACAATCGTTGCCGAGCAGGGTGCCGGCGCAGATGCAGTTGCTCACCACATCGTTGATGGTGTTCGGGTTGCCATCATCGCATGGATCACCGTTCACCAGGTTCGCCAGGTTCGGGCATGCGTCGTTGCAATCAGCGGTGCCGTCGCTGTCGGTGTCCGTATCAGCTACGCCGCAACCACAAGCACCGGGCGCGATCTTGTTCGGATCAGCAGGGCAGCCATCGTTGCAATCGGCGGTGAGGTCACCATCGGTGTCCACATCGCTAACACCGCAACCGCAGATGCCGGGTGCGATCTTGTTAGGATCATTCGGGCAACCGTCGTTGCAATCGGCTGTAAGGTCACCATCGGTATCCGTATCGGCCACACCGCAACCGCACTCGCCCGGTGCGATCTTGTTCGGGTCGTTCGGGCAACCGTCGTTGGCATCGCAGGTCAAGTCGCCATCGGCATCCTGGAAGGTGTTCGTTACGTTGCCGTTCAGGCACTCGTCCAGTGTGCAAACATCACCATCATCGATCACCACTTGCGAGCAGGAGCAACCGTTGCTGTTCACGCCCTCGCCGTTGGGTGTGCCCGCGCAGAGGTCGCCGGAATTGCACACGCCATCGTTGTCATCGTCGTAGCAGTCTAGGCGGTAGCTCACACCGCATACCGTGGGACTTTCTACTTCAACGTAGTAGGTGCCAGCCGCTACGGAACCTGCAGTTGCAACGCTGCTCGAGGCTCCCACGCCACCGCCGCCCACCGCTGCCGTTGCATTGGTGACAAGTACGGTGGAGCTTGAATTGCGGATGCGCAAGGTCATGACCCCTGTAGCCCCGGCGTTCTCTGCACGCACATTCACGGTGAGCACGCCACCGGGATGGTTCACCTCGAACCAATCGCTGGAGTTGTCATACTCGAAGCTCGCGCGTCCGAAGGCTGGTGCGGCGTTCAGGTCGATGGGGATCGCCGCACCTGCGTTTTGGTTGGGCTCAGCGTCATCTGCGTAGAGCGGTGCGGCAACTGTGTAATTGAAACGGTACGAAACACCGCAGACGTTGGGGTCGCGCAAGTCCAGGTAGTACACGGCTTCGGTGCCGGTGCAGTTGCGGGTGAAGGTTGTGGTGGCGGGCGATCCGTTGGCATCCACGTTCGCGGTCCAGGTCTCCAGCACGGTGCTTGAGCTGTTCCGGAAAAGGACGTTCATGGTGCCTGCCGTAGGGCCAGCGTTCTCAGCCAACACGGTGACAGTGATCACCCCATCGTTGGGTGCTTGCAGCCGGTACCAATCGCTGGCGTTGTCGTAATCGAAGGTCACACGCCCTTCGTAGTTCGTACCTGCGTTGGCGACGATCGCTGGGCCCGCGGATTCGTTCGGCTCTGCATCGTCATTGAACACAGGAGCCGCAACCGTATAATTGAACCGGTAGGAGGCACCGCAGATGGTGGGGTCGCGCAGGTCCAAGTAGTACACGGCTTCGGTGCCCGTGCAGTTGCGGGTGAAGGTTGTGGTGGCGGGTGATCCGTTGGCACCCACGTTCGCGGTCCAGGTCTCAAGCACGGTGCTTGAGCTGTTCCGGAATAGGACGTTCATGGTGCCTGCCGTAGGGCCAGCGTTCTCGGCCAACACGGTCACGGTGATCACCCCATCATTGGGTGCTTGCAGCCGGTACCAATCGCTGGCGTTGTCGTACTCGAAGGTCACGCGCCCGTCGTAGTCCGCTCCTGCATTGGCGATGATCGCTGGGCCTGCAGATTGGTTCGGCTCTAGGTCATCCGCATAGAGCGGCGCTGCCACGGTGTAGTTGAAGCGGTAAGAAACACCGCAATCGTCCGGGGTATCCAAGGATAGATAGTACACCTCCTCAGTGCCTGAGCAAGTGTGCGTGAAGGTGTTGGACACCGGCACTCCGCTGGCGCCGATCACGGCTGTCCAAGTCTCGATAACGGAAGAAGCGTTGTCGCGGAGATACACGGTCATCTCGCTAGGCAAGGCCCCCGCATGCTCAGCAAGCACGGTCACTGTCATCAAGCCGTCGTTGGGTGCTTGCAGTCGGAACCAGTCGATCGTATTGTCGTACTCGAAGCTTAGTCGGCCATCGTAGTTGGTGCCTGCATCGGCAATGATCGCAGGGCCTGCGCTCTGGTTCGGTTCGGCGTCATCGCCGTAGAACGGCGCAGCCACCGTGTAGCTGATGCGGTACGAAGCGCCGCATACGGAGGGGCCATCGAAGGTGAGGAAGTAGTGCACTTCTGCACCCGTGCAGTTGCGTGTGAACGTATTGGTCATCGGAGTGCCCGAAGCGCCCACGTTCACCGTCCATGTCTGCAGGACTGTGGAAGAACTGTTACGCAGGCGCAAGTTCATCGTGCCCGGTGCAGCATCGGCGTGCTCAGCCAGTACGGTTACCGTTATCACACCGTCGTTCGGTGCGAGGATGCGGTGCCAGTCGTCGGCATCACCATATTGGAAGTTGATCTGTCCATCGCGAGGCACGCCGGCATCCAGCGTGTCCAAGGTTTGGCCAGCGTTGCCGTTCGGCTCGCTATCGTTGGCGTAGTCCGGTGCAAGCCGATCGTACGTGAGCGAATAGTTCGTGCAAACCGAGGGGCTCGGGTTGGCGATGCTGATGTAGTAAACGCCTATGCCTGAGCAGAGGTGTGTGAAAGTTTCATCCACAGCCACTCCATTTGCGCCTGCCGTAGCCGCGAAAGTGGCGATCACCGTTTGGGAGCTGTTGCGCAGCTGCACGCTCACCGGCACATCAGATCCGCCGGTGTTGCTCATGCTGGTCTGAAGCCGCAGCACCCCTTGTGCGGTGGAGGTGATGGAATACCAATCGACGCTCACGTCCGTGGGTGCGCAAGCGCCACTACTGCCGACCATGGCCGTGTTGTAGGACAGTGCGTTGGCGGTACCGGCGGAGTTGTTCGGCTCGGTCTCGGTTTGCGCCCACGTACACAAGGGCACCACGAGGGCCATTGTACAAGCGAGCAGTTTGTTGAGGGTTCTCATGGGTTCAAGGGTGTTGGTTTTTAGGAATGGGAAAGGGTTTTGGATGTTGATCTCTTGGAGTTCGGAGGAACCGATCCATGCACACATCGGGATGGGTGGGGCGATGTGAACGATCCGCTTCAACATTTTTCCGGAGGTGGTTTTCTTCTTCACCCACCGTTCACATTGGCCGCCTTACTCCGATATAGCGGTCGGAGGGGAGTTGTCCACTGCCCTCCGGTCTACCATGCACGCCCAAACCCTTTCGCCGTATTATCGTGGTCCGCAGCCCGCTCACGGTGGAAGTCTCAGCCACGGAAATCGCCTCACAGCCCACTTGGGTGGCGGGTCTTCACCGCAACGACCCGGCGACGCTTCGCGCGCTTTACGCCAAGCACTTCCCTGCCATCAAACAGTACGTGGTGCAGAACAGCGGCACCAGCAGCGATGCGCAGGACATGTTCCAAGAGGCCATGACAGTGCTATGGATGAGCGTGAAGGAGGGGCGACTGGTCCCGGCAGACGATCCCGGTGGCTTTCTCTATCGCGTGGCAAAGAACAAATGGCTGGACGTGGTCCGGTCAGCAGCGCACAAGCACATGAAAGTGGTGCATGACGACCGCGCGCTTGATCAGCGTACCGATGCACCGGACGACATCGAGGAACGCATTGTGCGCTTGCGTGGCGTGTACGACAAACTCGATGACAAGTGCCGTGCGGTGCTCGATCGATTCTACTTCGAGCGGAAGGACCTCGCCACCATCGCCGGTGAAATGGGGGTGGAGGAGGAGAGCATACGCACCATCAAATACCGCTGCATGATGAAGCTGCGTGCATTCCGCAGGGCCATCAGCGGCGAAGAGAGCGAAGCGATATGAACAACAGCGCACTGGATAGACCCACGTTCGAGGCCATCGAGGCGTACGTGCTGGATCGCATGAGCGCAGAGGAGCGCGGGGTGTTCGAACAACGCATGGCTACCGATGCGGGGCTGCGCGCGGAAGTGGAACTGGAACAGGAGAACATCCGCGCAGTGGAACTGGGCGGTGTTGAACGCATGCTGAAGTCGATCGCGACGGAAGAAGTAACACGCGACAAGAACATCGCGAAGGGCGCTTGGAAGCAGTACCTGAAATATGCTGCTGTCGTTGCTATCATCCTTTCCGGGTCGCTTTGGTTGTTGCGACCATCGGCGAACGAACGGCTCTTCGCTGAACACTTCGCCGCCGATCCCGGATTGCCCGTGACCATGAGCGCCACCCATGATCATGCCTTCCAAGATGCGATGGTTTCCTATAAGGAAGGCAAGTATTCCGAGGCGCGCAACAAGTGGGGGCCATTGCTACAAGCCGAACCCATCAACGATACGTTGCGCTATTACGTCGCGAGTGCTTCACTTGCGGATGGCGACGCCGCCGCCGCGGTGCCGCTGTTCGAGGGTCTTGCGGAAGAGCCGATTTCCGCGTTCAGCGACAAGTCGCGGTGGTTCCTCTTCCTGGCCTACGTGAAGACGGGTGAAGTTGCGAAGGCGAAAGCAATGTCGTTCGATGGTGATCCCGCGTACGCCGAACGCGTGCGCGCCATCAAAGCCGAACTGCACTAGCGATGCGTATCGCGTTGTCGTTGACCGGGCTGTTCGTTGCGATCGCGGCGATCGGGCAAGGTTCCGGCCTGTTGGCCGAACGACACCAGCGCATCAGCGCGCTGCACAAAGCGGAGGACCATCGGGGGACGGTCAAGGAGATCGAGCTTCAACTGAAGGAAGCCATCGGCACCCCTTGGCAGGATTCGATCTACCGGTACACCTACACATTGGGACGCGCCGTGTGGAAGTCGGAGAGTGCGGATGCGGGTGTGGCTGCTGCTGAGCGCGTGTTGGCCCTGGTGAAGGGCATGGACAAGAACGTGTTGCACCGGTTGGATGCCATGGACGACCTATCGCGTCTGCTCAATGACATGGGTCGCGTGTTGGACTGTGTGCGCGTGGATTCCACCACGCTGGCCATCGCTGACGCGCATGCATCGGTACCGCTGCTCCGCAGGGGTGAGGCACGCCAGGCCATCGCATACGACCTGGCCAGTTTGGGCGATCATGCCAACGCACTGAAGTATTACCTCGATGCACGATCCATCTACAAGCGGATCGGATCGGTGCCAGCGTTGAACATGAGCGAAGCATATAACGGCGCAGGTTCTTCGTGTTGGCACCTGGGACGGACGCGTGAGGCTGAGAGCTACTACCAGCAGGCATTGGCCTATCTGGACTCGTGCAACGACAAGCGGAAGCCCTTCCGCAAAGCCGGCATCCTGGGCAACATGGGTATTCTATGGCAGGATGCCGGAGACCTAGCGCGCAGCAAGGCGCATTACACGGCCAGCATCAGCGTGTGCGGGGCTGTGGCGGACACGGCTACGGATGTGGTTATGCGGACCGACGCGATCATGGCACGCACCCGGGGCTATGTCAACCTCGCCACCGTGTATTTCTCCCTGGGCGAGAATGACCGAACGCGCCAATTGTTGGAACTCGCTCTGAAAGACCGCCAGGAATTGCTGGAACCTGATGACCCTCGATTGCTAGGTGTGTACTACCGATTGGCGCAACTGGAAATGGAGGATGGCCGATCCAAGCAAGCCGAAGTGCATATGCGCCGGTACGCGGAAGCCTGCGAGAAGTATTACGGAGTGCGCAGTGAGGACCATTTACGGGCCCTTGCGCAGTTGGCGGAAGTGAATGTGGAACTCGGAGCGGATGCAGTGGCCGACTCGCTCTTCGATCGAAGTGTCGCGCTGCACAAGGCAATGGATGAAAGCGGAACCGATCCCGAACTGGCCATCGCCCTACGCCAGCGCGCAGCCTTCCGCCTGGATCAGCACCGGACGAACGAGGCGATCGCCGACCTGCAGGAAGCGCGATCCATCAGCGTGCGCGTTCATGGTGAGGCACATTACAGATCGGCGATGTACGACCTGCTGCTGGCCGAAGCATACCTCGATGCCGATGATCCGCGCGGCGCACATCGGTTCGCCACGCGAGCGTTGGCCACCGTGCAAGTTCGCGCTGACGCTGTCAACCTTTCACCGGTCCCACAGGCCTTCGCTCAGCCACACTTGTTGCCGGATGCGATCTATTACAAGGTGCTCGCTGAACGCACCATGGACAGCACGGTATCAAGCGGGCAGCAGGTGGAGCAGATGGACCTCGCCGTTATGGCCATGGCACGCAACAAGGCCTCGTACGACGATGAAGCCTCAAAACTGGGCTTCATCGGACAGCAGAATGCCGTGTTCGATCTTGCTGTGGATGTGGCGTACGATGATTGGCGCGAGCATGGCACCACGGCCAGATTGGATCATTTCCTCAACATAACCGAGGCCGATCGCTCCATTCTGTTGAAGAGCCGATTGAACGACTTCAGCGGCATCCGTTTCGCCGGTGTGCCCGATTCCATCATCACGCGCGAAGGCCAATTGATCGCCGCATTGGATATCGAGCCGGAAGAGCGTGCCGCTACCAAGGATCTGGACAAACGCGAAAAGGAGCTCGCCGATTTCCTCACACGCTTGAGCAAGGAGTATCCCGACTATTTCAACCTGCGCTATGGTGAACCGCACGTGAGCGTTGCCGACCTGCGCAAGCAATTGGTTTCACCGGAACAGAGCCTGTTGGCCTACGCCATCACTGCTGAGCACGTGTACATGCTGGTGGTGCGCGCGGATACGGCCGCGTTGGTGCAAGCACCGAATAAGGGCTTGGCCGAAGTGGTGAAGGCGCTGAACGCTGCAGTGACCTCGCGCGATGCTGCCGCTTACACCAGCACCGCTCATCAGCTTCATCAAGTCGCGTTCGCGCCGGTGGCCCACTTGCTCACCACCCAGCGCCTGCTCATCATCCCTGATGGCGCATTGCACACGGTGAACTTCGAAGCCCTGCTCGATGCGCCATGCACCGCGACAGACTTCCGTAACCATCTGCTTCTTCAGCGATATGCCATCGCCTACTTGCTCAGTGCGACCACGGCCGTGCAATTCGCCGACCTCACGCACGAACGCACGAAGGGCGTACTTGCCATTGCACCGGGCTTCACCGATGATCTGAAACAGGACTACTTGTCTCGCGTGCAGGACTCCACGTTGGTGGACCGCCAGTTCCTCGGTCTTGTGCGGCAGCCGTTCGCGATGAGCACCGCGGAAGGACTTGGAGGAAGTCTATCGGCGCGGGTGATGGTGGGCGGCGATGCCAGCGAGAAGGGATTCCGCTCTGCGGCGAATGAATATGGCATCCTCCATTTGGGAACGCACGCGGAGATGAACGCTGCTTCGCCCATGTATTCGCGACTGGTCCTGAGCAAGGATGGCCAGGGCGCCGATGCTGACGCGGATGGCTACCTGCACGCCTACGAGATCTACGAGCTGGACCTGCGCGCGCAATTGGCCGTGCTCACGGCATGCGAAACCGGTATCGGTAAGGATGTCGACGGCGAAGGCGTGCGCTCGCTGGGCTACAGTTTCGCCTATGCCGGCTGCCCGAGCTTGGTCATGTCGCTGTGGAGCATCGATGAGAAGGTGAGCTCCGAGATCATCACGCGGTTCTACAAGTACCTCGCCGATGGCATGCCCAAGCATGAAGCGTTGAGGCAGGCGAAGCTCGACCACCTGACCACCGCCAGCGACGAACTCGCACTGCCTTACTACTGGGCGGGCATGGTGCTGGTGGGCGATGTTTCCCCCGTGGAAGTCGGCGTTACCCGTTGGTGGTGGCTGTTCGGTGCAGGTGCCTTCATCCTTGGTGCGGTTGTGCTCTGGCGCCTGCGCCGACGTTGAGCGCTACTCCAGCACCACCGGCAGGTCCTTCGGGTGCTTCACGGTGTAGGCGAAGCCGAGCTTCTTGGTGGCCTTGGGCTCCACGCTGATGTTCCAGGTGAGCTGGCCGGTCTGCTCGTTCACCACCGCATCGCTGCTCTCGATGAGCTTCACTTCGATCTCGCTCTGAGGGCTCAGCGGGTGCTGGTCTCGCACTTCAACGTCGATGGCCGTGGCCTTGGTGTTGCGCACGCTGATGTCGAAGCCGACCGTGTTGGTGCGCTTGCCGCCGATGACGGCCTTGTCGTTGGTGCTCTTGCGGCGCACGCGCTCCACCACCACACCCTTGTCGCGGCCCAGCGAAACGTCCAGCGTGTCGGTGGTGGCCTGCACGTTCAGGTAGCTCTGGCCCACGTACGTGCCTTCGAAGAACACATTGGCGTTGCCGGGCAGCAGGTTCAGGTCTTCCCAGCCGGTGGTGCGCGCATAGAGGAAGGCGTCCTTGTCCAACTTGGGTGTCACATAGTGCTTGAAGGTGGCGGGCACGCTGTGCGTCTTCACGCTCACGGTGTGGGCCAAGCCGTCGGCCGGAACGCTGAAGGGTGCATCGATGGCGAACTCGATGGTGGTGGTGTTGTACACGACGGTGTTGGCGACTTCTGAAAGGGCATTCAGGTCCTCGCGGAACTCACCTTCCATGGTCGTTGTTGCGCCCGACCAGCCATTCGCCACCGGTGCTGGTGCCTTCAGATCATCCGCCGTGGCTTTGTACTTCCTGCCACGTGAGATGGTCTCCAGTACGTATGGTTGCTGGAGCACCCACGGCTGCAGCGCCAGCATGTTGCCGCCCAGCGTCGGGTTGCCGCTGCTGAGGGCCAAGTCCACCTTGGTCCAGTCCTCGCCGGTGCTGTTGATCACCTGTGCCTTCATCAGCAGCTCGATGGGCGCGCTGGTGCTTTTCGCGCGCAGGTCGTAAGCGGGTGTCCAACCGGCGTCGCGCACGAAGTAGCTCACGGTGAACGTGGCGGGGACTTCCGTGGTGTTCTCCACTTCCACCACGATCTCGCTGGTGGGGCGCGGGGCTTCACCCTGGTATTGCGCGAGCTGCGCCCGCAGCTTGTCCGCTTCCTCGCCGATGGCGCGCTTCTTTTCCTCCTGCGCCAACCACCCGAGCTTCATGGCCTTCATGCGCTCACGCACGTAATCGTTCACGGCTTGTAGTTGCGCCGCGGTGAGGCCGTTCTGCTGGCCGCCCACGCCGCTGTTCTTCAGCAGCAGTTGCTCCTCGTTCACCCACACCTGCTGCACGCCGTTCTCCACCGCCCAGTCGTGCTCCAATTGCTTGATCTTCGTTTGCAGGTCTTCGATCTCCTTCTTCTTCGGGCTTTCGGTGAGGTAGTTCACGCGGTGGTTCACGCTCAGGATGTTGAAGCCGCCCTTGGCATTCACCTGGATGCTCATCGGGTCGAGCTGTTCGCTGAGGCCGGTGAAGACCAGTGTGCTGTTACCGGCCTTCACCGTGGCCGATGCCGAGCGCGTGATCTGCGCACCGCTCAGGAACACTTTGGCGGCGCTCACCTTGCTGGTGACGGGCTGCTCGGCGGCAAGCAGGTGGAATGGTACGATGAACGTGAGCAGGTAGGCGGCTGTGCGCGTGCGGAACAACATGGCTTGGGAGCGTTGGTGGAGCAAAGAAAGCGGCACCGTTGTGGTGCCATCATCGCCCAGTACACGAATGATGCCGGAAGGTTCAACGCAGCACGGTCACATGCCCGCGCGCCTGGCGGCTCTCGCTGCTGAAGCGGGGCCGGAAGTTGAGCTGCCAGATGTACACGCCATCGGGCACGGCGGCTGCTCCGTCCCACTCCCACGCGCTGCTCTGTGCGTTGCTGGTGAAGATGCGCTCGCCCCAGCGGTTGAAGATCATGAGCTCCCACGCGTCGGCCGGGCAGGGCATTTGCGGCGCGAACCGGTCGTTGATGCCATCGCCGTCCGGGGTGATGGTGTTCGGCGCGAAGAGCGGGCAGGCGCATTCCACGTCATCGAAGGTCAAGGCCAACGTATCGCTGCTGGTGCACGGACCGAGCGTCACCCAAACAATGAAGGTGTCCGGACGCATGGCCAGGATGGTGGCCGATGTTTCGCCGGTGTTCCAGAGGTAGGTGGCGCCAGGCACTTCGGCCGAGACTTCCACACGGTAGCCCGGGCACAGCAAGCTGTCGTTGCCGATGTCGACTAGCGCTGGCAGGCCCACGGTGAGTTGCGTGGTGTCGCTGGCGGTGCAGCCTTGTGCGGTCACGTTCACCCAATATGTGCCTGCAACATCCACCACCAGGAACGATGCTGCGCTGCCATCGCTCCAGAGGTAGGTGGCACCGGGTGCTGTGGCATCCAGCACCACCAGCTCGCCTTCGCAGACGGCGGTGTCCGCAGGAAGGCTGACCAATGGCGGTGCAATGCTGCCGATGGTGATGGAGTCGCGTGCGATGCAGGTGCCATTGTCGGCCTCCACCCAAACAAGGGTGCCCGCATTGGTGAGGAGCGTTGCACCGGTGGTGCCATTGCTCCAGAGGAAGGTGCTGCCGGGTTCGTTCGGATCCAACAGCAGTTGATCGTACGAGCAGATGCTCGTGTCGTTGCCGAGGGTGGGCATGGGTGGTGCAACGAAGGTGATGTCCACGGTGTCGGTGAAGAGGCAGGTGCCGTTGTCCGCAGTGGCCCAATAGGTTCCCGTGGTTGAAACGGCGAGCGTGGCGTTGGTGCTGCCGTCGCTCCAGAGGTAGGTGCTGTTCGGTGTGGTGGCATGAAGCCCAAGCGTGTCGCCGGTGCAGAGCGTGGAGTCGTTGCCGAGGGCCAGCGGGAGCGAGGTGGCCACAGTGATGTTGATGGTGTCAGTGGCCGAGCATGTGCTGTCCGAGATGGTGACCCAGTACTGGCCCGTGGCGCTCGCGTTCAAGGTGGCGCCGGTGTTGCCATCGCTCCAGAGGTAGTTGACGTTGGGGGTGGTAGCATCGAGCTGCACGTTGGAGCCGGCGCAGATGGTGGTGTCGTTGCCAAGGTCAACCGTCAGGGCGCACACCACGGTGGGTATATCGATGAAGTTCCACGCCTCGAACGGTGCCAGGTTGCGCACCGTGAGGAAGCCCGCGGTGAACGGTGCCGTGAACGTGGCCGTGCGTTGGGTCCATACGTTGTCCACGGGTTGCGTGATGCTGATGCGCGTGCCGAAGGAGGCCGCCACGTCGCTCACGCCGATCTCCAGCGAATCGAGCGGGCGGAACTGGGTGTTGGCCTGTTCCAACCAACTGATGGTGTAAGTGCTGCCCGCGACGAAGGGCGGCGAGACCACGAAGTACACTTCGTCGCCCGGCGAACCGAAGACGGAGTTGGCAAGCGAAATGAAGAACTGCCCGCTCGGTGTGGGTGTGCCGTAGTTGCAACCGTTCTGCTGGATGTCCACCTCGTTGCCACCACCATAGGCCACTACATCGGGCATGAAGGCATTGAAACCTGGGTTGCCCAAGTTGTACTGGCAGGTGGCCGCAGTTGTGTTCTCACAGTCGCCGTTCACGATGGTTTGGGCCAAGGCAGCTTGGGCGGCGAACGCCAACGCGACAAGGGAGAGTGGCCGGAATACCATGGAAGAGGACCGCATCGACAGCTAGACGCATACGGCCTCCAAAGCGTGGCCCGCCTAGTGCTTCACGATGCTCAAGATGCGCACACCGACCGTCCCGGAAACACGCAGGAGGTAGGTGCCCGACGGAAGTCCTGCAGGCGCTAGCCAAACCAGTGCGCGGCTTTCCGGTACCGGATCTTCCGAGGAATGCAGCACCCGGCCCGCAGCGTCCATCAGATCGATCCGTACGCGTTCCCCGTTGGGGAGCCCGAGCAAGGTCAAGCGGTCGGTGAAGGGGTTGGGGAAGGCTGTTGCGCTGGTGGTTACGGGTGTGTTTTCGCCAAAGCCCACATGCACACAATACCCCGTCATCTGCGGCCAGTTCAGATCGAGCCATACGCTGCGCAGCGCGATCCAATCGCGCAGTTCCTGCAACTCACCTTCGTAGTCGGTGGGCAGGGGGCCGGGGTTCGGCCATACATAGGTGCCCAGGATGGGCCACAGCCTGAAGTTGTGCTGTTGTCCTTCATCGAGGTAGGTGCCCATGGAATCCACCCAGGCGATCAGACTGTCAGTGTGCAACGGGCCGGCGCGCAACGCATCCCAACGGCAGCGCAGGCTGTCGGTGAACGCGGGGTCTTCAAGCAGGCGCCACCACCAGAAGGGCACCATCTTGCCACCGGGACAATCATAGTTGATGTTGTAGGCCCAGCCCGTGAAGCTGGCGCCATAGCAGTAGTCCGCGTTGTGCCAAGCAAGGTCGAAGTCCCACAGCGGTCCCATCGTCAGTCGGCCGCCCTTGCTGACCTTGTCCTTGTGCAGGAAGGCGCTCAGGCGGTAGCCGTCCACGTTGCGCGAGAGCTCGTTCACGATGAGGTAGTCGATGAACGAACGCTGGTCGATGAACCGTGCGTAGCCCAGTTGCGGGTCCATGAAGGTGGGCGCATCCAATGCCGTCTCGAAGCTGTCGATGAACGCGCGGATGTAGTTCTCCTGCGCAGGCTCGGGAGCTTCCGGATAGTCGTGGATGAATTCGATGACCTCGTTGCCGGGCGCGTTCGGTGGCGGGAAGGGCGAGTTCCACCAGCTGGCATTGGCGCCTTGGAGCCAATCGATCTTCACGATGTAGCCGCCCGTGAGGCTGTCGCCCGATAGATCGTCGGCATCCAACCGCGCTATGTCCACCCGGTTGTCGTCGCGCTTGATCTTCTCCGTGAACACATACACGCCCATGTACTGTGTGTTCAGGAACAGCTCCACGTGCTGTGTGCGCGGTGCCCAATGACCTTGGGCGCGCCCCACATGGAAGGTGATTGCATTGTTCAACAAGCTCTTGTCCGAATAGTTGGCGCTCAGCACCCAATCGCTTTCGGCGGGCATGCCCAGCACGGCCACACTGGTGTCGTTGTCGTCCGCATCCCACAGCTCCACGCTGTAGCTCTTCTTGGGAAAGAAGGTGGAGCTGTTGCCGCGGATCTCGATGCCCATCCGCCCTTCGTAATCGGTGAAGGGATCGGTGAGCAGGTTGTAGTTGCCCGGGCCGTTGTTGATGATGCCCATGGTGCCCGCGATCTTCGGTTCGTTGGGGATGGGGCCGGTGGTGGTGAGCACCACGATGGGCAGGTTGCTGCCGTTGATGGAGTAGTACCCCGCCGGGTCGTTGCCAAAGGTGATGGACCAGTCCAGCAGGTCCCCCGCATCGGCGAAGGCGTAGGTGTCCAGGATGTACAGTTTCCAAATGCCGTTGGGGTTTTGGCCGTTGTTCACCGCGCCCATCTGCTGCATGGGCAGCCAGTCGCCCGTGTAGGGTTGCGTTCCGGTGAGGATGCTCGCGCTGGCATCGGCGCGGAAGCAGGTGTTGGTGTAGAAGTCCTGATCGCCGCCGTTGCCGCCCACCAACAGGGCCGAGGTGCCGTCCGGTGCGATCAGTGTGATGTCCAGATCAGCGATCCACGCGTGCTCCACATTGATGCACACCTGCTGAAGCCCGAAGGCCAGCGTATCGATGCTGTTGGGCAGGCCGCTCACGTTGAGCTCGAATTCGTACCACGTGCCGTCGTCGGGGATGGCCCCGCCCGTTGCAGTGAACGTTTGAGCTTGGGTGCTGAGCGCCAACGCGGCCGTTGCCAGGGCAAGGGATCGGGTCATGGGCGGCAAAGTACTTGCAAGCCGCAGCGGACGAAAGCCGATCTTCGCCCGTCTTCAAGCCCCTACCATGAAGCTCAAGAACTTCCTCGTCGCCCTCGCCACGCTCTTCGCACCTGCGCTCTTTGCCCAAGGTGGCGGCGAGCAGACCACACCCGCCGAGTTCGGTAAAAGCCCGGACCAGGCGCAGTACACCATCCTGGACGTGCGCACCGACAAGGAGTGGGCGGCAGGGCACTTGCGCAACGCGGTGCACATCGATTGGTACGCCGCGGATTTCGCCGCGCAAGTGGCCAAGTTGCCCAAGGACAAGCCCGTGCTGGTCTATTGCGAAGCGGGCGGCCGCAGCGCCAAGGCCCAGCGCAAGATGACCGAGCTCGGCTTCAAGCGCGTGGTGAACCTCAACGGCGGTTTCAAGACCTGGAAGGCGCAGGGCAACGCCGTGGTGCAGTGATCAGCTGAGGGCAGCCTCTTCCTTCTTCCAATAACGCGCGTCGGCCCAGAAGGTGCCGAAGGGCACCAGCGCGGCCGCGAAGGCGATGCCCACCTGCTTCAGCGACCAGCCCGCGCTCATGCGCATGCGCGCAATGGCCACCATGAAGAGGATGAACAGGATGCCGTGCACCCAGCCGGGGTACTTGACGGCCGTGGGTATGCCCATGCCGTATTTGATGGGCATGGCCACGCAGAACAGCACCACGTTGCTGATGCCTTCCAACAAACCGGTGGTGCGCAGGAAACGAAGAGGGGTCATAGGTGCAAAGGAACGCGGAAGGGCGGTGGGGATGTCACGGGAGTGT
Organism: Flavobacteriales bacterium; assembly: GCA_016699575.1. NCBI lineage: Bacteria > Pseudomonadati > Bacteroidota > Flavobacteriia > Flavobacteriales > Flavobacteriales bacterium. The sequence goes on from CP064979.1 coordinate 2,873,756, forward strand.
GATCCGCGCTAATGCGGGGAGGAGGGGCCATGCGTGCAGAGGTGACACGAATGGTGATGCTCAGTTACAGCAAATTGATCTCTCGCAGCTCTTTCAAAGGGGTGCTGGAATTGTTGTGATAGCTCACCATGGTCAGCACGGTATGATACCAGTGCTCAATAGAAGGCTTGCCTTCTGTTCCCATGTAGGGATGCTGAATCACCGTTGCCTTTGGAAGCCCTATCTGGGTTTCGGAACCCCGCCTTTCAGTTCGAACTCGCTTCTTGCCGACGCCTTCATGTCCGTGTTCCACCAACCACTCAAGCGAAACGCGAATTCAAGAACGACCATGGAGCCGTTCGCTGGCAGGTCTTCCGCAGGTCGATGCGTGGCACCCGAGAGGCCCAGGTTCTCAGCTTTGTAGGCATTGGCCACTTCACCATGGACAGTGCGCACGCCGATCAACAGACGCATAGCAGCGATCTGAACGCCTATGTCGAATTGTGTCACGGGTCGAGTCCAGTTCTCCTTGCTTGACGTGACATAATTCGTAGTGCCGTACGATCGGTTGATCCGCACCGGCCCCTCCATCCCGACTCCACCCAATGCCCCGAAAAAGAAGTCTCCCTTCAGCATGGTGAACCCGAGCAGTACTTCGCCGAACTGCGAATTCGTACGGAGTCGATCATAACCGAATTTCACGGCAATGGTGTCCTCATAGTTCTTTTCTGAATCTTGCAGTGCCCCTTGGAGTTTCAGGTGTGGTTGGAACAAGCCATCGGGAAATAAAAAGAAGGAGATGCCACCGGTAGGCCGCACATGGAACTCGGCATTCTGCCCCAACCCGATAAACGGCGCAATCGTGAATGTTTGCTGTATCATCTGCCGCTCCAATCGCAGCATATAACGGCTTTGGGCAGCGTGGCGCCGCTCAGCCTCTTCTAGCCTTGCTAGTTCGGCGGCCTCGGCCTCGGCAACCAATCTGGCTCTATGCTCGCGTTCCTCACAAGTGTTGCGCAGGGTCTGCGTATCGCGCAGATCGAATTCTATGCACGGGCGGCCTGATGTTCCATTGTTCCCTTCGTTGTTGCCAAGTATCAATTCCCGAACTTGCACAATTGGTATGATCCGGATGCTCAAGCGTTCCTCAGCGGGTGCCCATTTCTCCAAAGTGATGCCGATCAGAGTACCATACTGGTCATAAACCGGAGCGCTGCTTGGCCCCTGTGTTGCCGGATCCGGTTTTGCCTCGTGGTATTCCAATGAACGTCCTGCGAAGGTCAGGACCCGATTCATTTTGGGCTCAAAGACGGGTTCGTGTGGTGGCCGTTCATCCATTGCAACAGCAAGCTGGGTGCCTTCACCAGGCAGGATGGTGCTAAGGCGATGGGAAGCGGCTGCAGCATTGTAGTAGGAGCATCGATACAACCCCAAAATGTAGTTGCCATCGATATTGATAGGTCGAACAAGGCGGGCGGAGATCACCTCCCCATTTGAGGTGCGCACCTTCGTCTCAGCGAGCAAAGGCACGTCAACATCCTCAGCCTTGGTGATGATGCGGACAATGTGCAGGGTCCCATTGTCGGTGCCAACAATGGTGCCGACTTGAGCATCCATGAATTCCACGACGGCTAGTTCCGCCGGGACTTCTTGTCCGAGGCAAACGGAGGCGGAGAAAATGCCCACCAGAACGGCCCAAAGCCACCTCGTCAATTTCATTTCCCGACTGGCATGACGATACTGTTCAAACGGTCCATAACGTAACCTATTGCCAAACACTCAAGTTCTGAACTGCCGCCCAGCAACATGCCCACAATACCTTCTCTGGACAGGATCATGGACCCTGAATCGCCTTGGGCGGTTCCAGGAATGGCAGCCCAGAAATACGGTGTAGAACTGGATCGGTACAGCATGCGGCCATCAAAGCCGGTCGGTAGGGTCTTGTGTTCGCGCCGAGCCGATATGAGCCAAAGTCGCACGTCAAGGGGTGCATCGCGAAAGACCAGCGGCAGGGGCGTATCATGACCTGGCCGTCGCACTTTGACAAACGCGAGGTCCTTTGCGTCAAGATGCAAAACGCGGTATGCAAGCGCTTCTTCTACGCCGTGAAACCGAACCTCGCCCTGTGGCGGCGTCGCCCGTGAATTCGTGTCCTGAACAACATGGCGGGCCGTTGCAATGATCAACGAATCACCCTCCCGTGCCATAACATAACCGCAGCCCACTTCCATTCCCCCACCAAGCGCTGGGCGGTCGATTCGGACACAATTACCCCGATGAGCACGCTCATGTTCTGGCGGGATCTGCGACCGCACCTGCGTTGTGCTCAACACTAAAAGGAAAAGGGCCCTTGTCCTCATGCGCGGCGTTGCCTCAGAGCGAAATAACCACCAATTGAGACAAGCGCGGAAACAAGTATTGAGAGACCGTAGGTGAGCAGGTCGGGTGGAATACGCCCCAACCAAGCTGTCAGAATGCGGCTGCGCTGGTCGAGCTGACCGGGTTTCATGCCGCGCCTACCGGCCAAGATTGCACCAGCTTCACCGGTGTGGGTAACGCGGAGGCCGGCACTATCGATCTTCAAACACAGAAGTGCAACATCGGTGGAGCGAGTGACCAGCGTGTCGTGTTGCGCAAGATGCAGCGGTTCATCGCGGGTGCTTGCCGTGGATAAGCTCGCTTCCAGCACAGAGGACCGTACCGGCTCATCCGGGTCCGTCCTATATGCAGTGATGTATAGAACGGAATCCACTGGCAAGCATGGCAGTTCTAGTTGCAGCCGCGTCATCTGCAAGGTGTGGCGCTGGCCCGAAGCTGCCACTAGTTCAACACCGTGAGGGAAACGCAACAATGTATCCGATTCAACCCCGATTGTTCCCTTTTCCCGGAGGATATGGATACGCAGTTCCTCTCTATGTTCCGCAGGCGGTTCCATCACCAATGCCCAAGCATTGCCGCGGTCCTGCAATCGTACAATAGTACCCGCAGGTATTGAGATATCGCTCAACTGGACCGGACCCTCGTCCAATGCAAGCAGGTCCAATTCACCGCGCAGCGGGAACGGTGTACCCCTCGTGTGCGACCACGAGGTGTCAGCGAAGATCAACTGCGCCTCACGCATCCACGCCCCTTCGTCGTGCTGGATATTTACAGTGGCTGTGGTGCGGAACAGCACTGCGCTGAACCTCCCTGAAACCTGGAACGGAGTGCGCTCTTCACGACGGATCGAGAAGACGACGACAACAACGATCGCAACCGCCAATATGAAGAGCCCCAAACGCATCACATGCTCCTGAAGCAGTTCGCCATGGACCCTATCAAGGCGCAACAGACGATCGTGCGACTGTTGCTGGAAAGCTTCGGCCTGTGCATTCTTGGGTTCGGCCTGGACCGAACGTCCAAGAGCCAAGGTCAAGCGTCGCCGCTCTTCGGCCAGGGCCAGCCGCCTCCACTTTTGCATGCCGAGTGCGCGCCACCACTTGCGGAAACGATAGAACGGCCCGGCTGCAATGCCCATGGTAACAACCTAGCTCTCCGGGAGCACGATCGTGAAGGCCCTATCGAGTTGCGGGCCTCCGTCTATCGCAATGCTCTTGAGTTGGACCAACACCCTTCGCTCTTTTGAACTACTTGATCCAAGAGCCGCTACAGGAATACCCATCATCACTTCGTTGTCCGCCTTCAGTAAGGCCGTCAACGACGTTGAGTACAGGAGCTCTTGCGTTGCCGCGTCGTAGACATCCAGCGCTAGGTCACGAAGAACAATACGTGGAAGGAATTTGACGAACAAGCTATCTGCTGCACCCACAGCACCCTTGCGCAGGTTGGAGCTTACAGTGGCCGGCACGAACACATCGCGCGTGCCTGACTCCAGCAACACGATGCCAAGAAGGTCGTTCCTTACCTTTCCCTCCAACAGCACATCTTTCACCGGAACAAATTTGGTTTGACCGGTTGCCATTTCCATGTCGAGCCGGTAATAGCCACCACTTACTCTTGCCCGACCTATGCAATCCAATCGAAATGGTGCCACCATCACCGGAGCACTTATCGTGATCACCTCTTCGGCCAATGAATAGTAGGAAGGTCTGCCGCGTGTAACGGAAACGACTTCGCCATCAAGGGCTGCCATGTCCAACTTCGTGAAACCCTCACATCGCTTCTCCTTAGCACTGGCCCCACGTGAGCGGTACATCAGTGCCCCACGGTCACCCTCAAAGGATCTGCACTGGCCGCTGGTCTCAAGGATAATTAGACTCTGGAGGGCGACAAAGAAAGGTACTCTCAGGGGTAGCATTCCGCTCGGGATATTGGGTACAATGTAGTGGAGCGCGTCGATCTGATAGCGTGCAGGATTCACGTACTGATCGCATTACAATCCCATGCATGTCCGTGCACGACTGGTCGATACATTCTCATGCGCAAGATGACGTGCATCCAAATAAGCCGTTCGAGCGCCTTGCGCAAGATCACTTTCATGTTCAAGGTCGTGAGGAGGACCAGCATTCGCATGGGCATCCCATTCTCAGCGAAAACTTGTTCAGATCATCTCCGAAGTTGAGGTCGTGTCCGAACTCCGTTTCTGCTTCCATGGTCCAGGGGCTTCCGTATATCCGGCAAAGAGAATGCTCCCCCGCATCTCCTCGCATGTCGCACTCGTCCTGCGGATCGCACTGCGGCTGACGCTCGCCTGTGGCGATCGTCCATCGGTCGTGGGCCTGTGGCCCCAAGTACTGCGCAGGCATGCCTCGTAGGTCTCTCAAACATAGGGATCGTCCTCCGCCCAACTTATCCCTGCCATGCTTTGCTTTGTTAGTACCACCCCCACAACCGATCCGCATGGCGAACACACAGGAAGAAACCCCCGTGGCCATTGTGGATGACCACTACCTGGTGCGCGAGGGCTTTGTGCGCATGGTGGACCGCATGCCGGGCTACCGCGTGGCCTTTACGGCCGATGATGGTGTGGACTACATAGCCAAGTGCAAGGTGCACGGCGCGCCTCCGCTGGTGCTGGTGGACCTGAGCATGCCCATCATGGACGGCTTCCAACTGGTGGCCTGGGTGCGCGAGCACCAGCCCGGCACCCGCGCCCTGGTGCTGAGCCTCTACATAGAGGACGACAAGGTGCGCCGCGCCATGCAGGCCGGTGCCTGTGCCTACATCTCCAAGTGCGGCAAACCCGATGAGATCCGCGAAGCCCTGGACCATGTGCGCCTGTCCGGCTTCCACATGAACGAGCTGGTGCACCAGCGCATGCTGGTGCGCCCCGGCGCCGGCAAGTCGGGCGCACAACCCGAGGTGCCCAAGCTCACCGGCCAGGAGCTGGCCGTGCTGAGCCTGATGGCCGGGCCCGAGGAACTCACCGTGGACCAGATAGCGGAGCGCTTGCACATCAGCCGCTACACCGTGGCCGACCACCGCAAGGAGATCTACCGCAAGCTGGATGTGGGCACCGCTGCCATGGCCGTGCTGAAGGCGCGCGAGCTCGGGTTGATCTGAGCACCGAGTAGTATGGTATAGCCCTCGGGTACGCGCGTGCCGCGCCACGATACGACCGTGCCGCGCCTCGACACGACTGTGCCACGCCGCAATACGACCGTGCCACACCGCAACACGGGTGTGCCACGCCGCGACACGACTGTGCCGTGGCGCCATACGACTGTGCCACGCCGCAATACGACCGTGCCACGCCCCGACACGACTGTGCCGCGCCGCAATACGACTGTGCCACGCTACGACACGACTGTGCCACACCCCC